>NZ_JBHUCD010000010.1:0-188320 GCF_042786555.1 Paenarthrobacter sp. NPDC056912 | reverse complement strand
GCGTGCCCTGGTTCATCCCCCCACCCCACATCGACCCCCACCAAACACCCCGCAAAAACCACCACCACACACCCCTCAAAACATAAACAGGCACGTTAGTGGTGCGAAATTTGCTGTCATGCCCCGTGGGACGAGCGCTACCGATGTGCCTTCCATACGTCCCACAGGCGGCAGTGACCCCCGGAACAGTAGTGCTTCGGGCTGCCGTTGAGATTGGCTTCGCCCGTGGCACATGGTCCACGTATCTCGTCCAGGCTCCAGACAACTCCACAGCTACTGGTCGGCCCGCGTCCGCGTCGGTTCAGTTGGTGTCGGCCGGCTCCGCGTCCCCCAGTTCCGCGATTTTCCGCTCCAGCGCCATCCGTTCTGCAGCGTTCGCGCACAAAACCAAGGCTTGGTTTAGAGCCGCACGTGCTTCGTCGCGGCGTCCGAGCCTTGTGAGCAACTCGCCCTTCACGGTGGGTGGCAGATGCGAGCTACCCAATTCACCCCGACTGGTCAGGGCATCCACGAGTTCCAGGCCGGCGGCGGGACCTGAAGCCATGGCCACCGCAACTGCCCGGTTGAGTTCAACGACAGGCGACGGCGCGAGCCGGCCCAGTGCCTCGTACAGGATGACGATCCGCTGCCAATCTGTTTCCCCCGCCGTCCGGGCTACTGCGTGGCATTCCGCGATGGACGCCTGCAAGCCGTAGGCGCCCAGGCCGCGGCCGGCCGCGACCGCCGTCGCAAGTGCTGCGCGGCCTCGCCGTAACGCTGACTGGTCCCACCGCCGTCGGTCTTGGTCTTCGAGGAGCACCGGCCTTCCGCTCCGGTCGATCCGTGCCGGGAAACGGGCGGCCGTCAGTTCCATGAGGGCCAGCAGGCCAAATGCTTCAGGTTCCGGCGCCAGCCGCACGAGGATACGAGCAAGCCGCCGTGCTTCGCTGGCTAGTTCGAGGCGCATCCAGGTATCGCCCGCCGAGGCGAACGCGCCCTCGCTGAAAATGAGATAAACAACCTGCAGCACGGACCCCAGACGTTCAGGTATTTCGTGCTGCTCCGGCACGCTGAACGGAATGTGCGCGGCGGCCAACGTCTTTTTGGCGCGTGTGATGCGGGCCTGGATGGTGGGAACAGGCACCAGGAACGCTTTGGCAATCTCATCGGAGCCCATACCGCCCACAACCCGCAGTGTCAGGGCAATCCGGGCCTCCTTGGACAACACCGGGTGACAGGAGATGAACATCAGCGCAAGTACGTCGTCGTCGATCGCCAAGGGGTCAAATAGTGTATCCACACCCGGTTCCTCCTCTGACAGGTCACGGGCCAGCAGCGCATATTTTTCGTTGCGGGCGGCGTGACGCCGGAACGTATCGATCGCTCGACGCCGGCCAGCGGTCAGCAACCAACCCACCGGCTGGGCGGGCACGCCATTAACGGACCACGACACGAGTGCCTCTGCCAGTGCTTCCTGGGCCAGGTCTTCAGCCAAGGAGAAATCGCCCGCATAGCGGGCAAGAGCGCCGACGATGCGGGCGGATTCGCTGCGCCACACCGCTTCGACGGCGGCCCTTGCCTCTTTGTTGCTCACTCGAGTCGCTTCCCGCTCGACTTTGTCCGGTCCCGGACTGTTCCGGATCCTAGAGTTGTCCGGTCTGCTCGCGCCAAGCACGCTCCTTCTGGATCCATTCGTTGTCTTGCGGGAATTCGTCGATGCTGGTGACGCGACGGATTTCAGTCTTCGTGCCGGCGGTCATGGGGGCGCGCCTGGCCCACTCGACGGCTTCCTGCTTGGAGGCGACATCCAGAATGTAGAAGCCGCCGAAGAGTTCCTTGGTCTCACCGTACGGACCGTCGGTAACGACGGGCGTTTCGCCGGTGAAGTCCACCACCACGGTTTCCTTTGCATCGTCCAGGCCCTCAGCGGCCAACAGGACACCGGCGCGGATGAGTTCGTCGTTGAACTTCCCCATGGCCTCGAGGATTTCGTTGAAGTCGATGTTTTCGAACTTCGCGTACGAGTCGTCGGTCGCCCGCATGATCAACATGTATTTGGCCATTTCAATCAATCTCCTGTGTTGTGGAAGGTCGCCCTTCGACCCTCTCACCTCAAGGTCGAACAGTGCGAGGGAAAATCGACAACCGTCCGTAAGAATTTTGGCGGGTCTTTGCGCCGGGGGCAGGCGTAGTCTGAAGGGACGGTGGGAAACGATGTGTTGAGTCCGCCGGCAAGTGGTCCGAGGCATTATGGCAAGTTCACGCTCTTCCGACGAGATCCTTCCGGAACGCGGTGTAGCAGCCCGGACCGTCACCACCTACTCGGACCTGCTGAAGTCCGTGCGCAATGATGGCCTGCTCAAACGGCGCCGGGGGTTTTACATCACGATCTTCATCATCCTGATGATCGCTTGGGCCGGCACCTGGAGCGGCTTCCTTCTGCTCAACGACACGTGGTTCCAGCTGCTCATCGCGGCGGGTATGGGTGTGGTCCTTACGCAGTTCGCATTCCTGGCACACGAAGCAGCGCACCGTCAGGTGTTCAAATCCAAGGGCATGAATGAATGGTCTGCCCGGCTCATTGGTACCGGCTTGGTAGGGATCAGCTACGCGATGTGGGCCCAGAAGCACACACGGCACCACAATTACCCGAACGTCATCGACAAGGACCCTGACATCCACACGGGCGCCATCGCGTTTCATCCCGCGGCAGCAGCGGCACGGCGGGGTGTCATGGTGAGCATCACCCGCCGGCAGGGGTGGCTGCTATTCCCCCTCCTGTTCTTTCTGGGGATCAGCCTGCACGTTGATTCGTTGAAGTATTTGCTGCATCAACGGAAGGTGGATCATCGTTGGGTGGAGATCCCGGTGATCATGCTCCGACTGGTTGTTGTGCCCGTGCTGGTTTTCTCGTTGCTGCCCATGGGCTTGGCGTTTGCTTTCCTGGGCGTTCAACTGGGTGTCTTCGGCTTCTATATGGGCGCTTCATTCGCTCCCAACCACAAGGGCATGCCGGTCCTGCCGACCTCGAGCCGGACGGACTTCCTCAACCGTCAAGTCCTCACCGCCCGGAATATTTCCGGTGGACGGTTCATGGACACCTTGATGGGCGGTTTGAATCGCCAGATCGAACACCACCTTTTCCCGGACATGCCCAGGCCGTATCTCCACCGTGCGTCCGGGATTGTGAAAAGCAGCTGCCAGGAACTGGGGATTCCGTATACCGAAACCAGCTTGGCGGCGTCCTACGTGTTGGTGGTCAAGTACTTGGATGACGTCGGGTTGTTCGCGGGCGACCCCTTTGAATGTCCCGTGGTGGACCAGTTCCGGCCACGATGAAAAAGGGATCCCCCGGTATTTCCGGGGGATCCTTTTTCAAACACCTTTCGGCGCAATGGCTTGCTGCTTAGCGGCCGCCTCCTCCGATGACTCCGGCCTCAATGGCCTTGGTTACAGCGTCGGCTTCGGCTTGGGTGAGCTTGCCGTCGGTGACTGCCTTGTCCAGCTTGGTCTTCAGCGCGGCGGAGCGTTCCTCCTGGGCTGCGGTGCGGATTTCTTCCAGGGCCGTGGTGACCTTGGCTTCATCGACGCCCAGTGCTGCCGCCAGTGACTTGGCCAGCGCGGCATCCTGTGCCGTACGGTCCGGCTTGGTGCCTTCGGCAGGTGGGGTGGTGGGCTTGTTGGCCTCGCGGAACGCCTTCAAAGCGTCGGTGACTTTTGCTTCATCGACGCCGAGCTTGCTGGCGAGGTCCGCGGCGATCTGTCCGCGGTCCGGCCCGTGTCCGCCGGGCCTGCCGTGGCCGCCGCCCGGAGCGGTGGCATCCGGGCTTGCGGCATCTGCCGACGACGTAGCGCTCGGCGACGGCGTGGTGGCAGCTGTGGCGATGCTTGTGACGCCCAGCCCTGCACCCAAAGCCAGCGCTCCGGCTGCGACGCCCAGCGTAATTCTCTTGGTTTTCGACATGTACCTCTCCTCAAGTAGCCGTGGTTACGGCTCGTGTCTGAGGGACGGTCGGTGGTGCCGTCCTCTTAACACGATGAGTGGGCAACCCCAGTGCATGCTGTTCCAAACCTGTCATTCGGCTGTGAAACTGAGCAGGAACCTGTGTGGCGCGGCTGCTCAGTGGGCCTTGTCCAGTGCCTCCAGCAGCCGTGCGACCGCCCCGCCCAGGTTCCACTCGGTTGCCAGCCGCTCAAGCTCTGCGCGATTCTCGCCGGTAACGGGGCGAAGTTCAGCTCCCGCGTCCTCAAGCGTCGGGACCTTCAAGTCCCGTACGACGTTGACGACGACGGGCGCCACCTGAAGGTAGTCGGCGGCGGCGGAGAGTTTGGCCCGGATGGCGGCCGACAACCCGCCGTCGGGATCTTCCGCTGCGGCCAGGAGGCCGTCCAGCGAGCCGTGTTCCCCCAGCAGTGAGGCTGCTGTCTTCTCGCCGATACCGGCGACGCCCGGGAGGCCATCCGAGGCATCGCCGCGGAGGGTGGCAAAGTCGGCGTACTGCCCTGGCAGCACCCGGTACTTGCCTACCACCACGACGTCGGTGATCACCTCCAGGTTCTTCATGCCGCGTGCGGTGTAGATGACACGGACATCGCGTTGGTCATCCACGAGCTGGAAGAGGTCGCGGTCACCGGTCACCACATCGGTGGGAAGTTGAGCCTGGCTGGCATACGTACCTACGACGTCGTCGGCTTCGTGCTCGTCGACGCCCACCACTGCTATGCCGGCGAGGTCCAGCATATGCCGGATCAGGGGGATTTGCGCCTCCAGGGGATCGGGGACCACCTCTATGTCGGGACCATTGGGAACGGTTTCAGCCACCCGGTGCGACTTGTAGCTGGGGATCAGATCCACACGCCATTGGGGGCGCCAATCGTTGTCCCAGCAAGCGACGAGGTGCGTTGCCTGGTAGTCGGTGGTGAGCCGGGCGATCATGTCCATCAGTCCTCGGACGGCGTTGACGGGTGTCCCGTCGGAACGGCGGATCGTGTCCGGCACGCCGTAGAAAGCGCGGAAGTAGAGCGAGGCCGTATCAAGGAGCATCAGTCGTGGCATACCTGATCCTGACATGCCGGTCAGGCATTCAGAAGGAACCGCCGCAGGTTCTGGCGCAAAGACTTGATCGCTATTGTGACCAGCATTACGATTGTCTGAGCGATAATAGAACAGCCTGTTCGATTATTGAACAATCGACGAGAACTACAGCCCACAAAGAAGTGAGGAAAGCCCGTGCAGTTCCACCACCACGGTTACGTATCAGGTGACCCGCGAATCGAGCCGGCCGCCGGCGTCGGAGTCAACCGCCCAGCCGAGCTTCCCGACGACGTTGACGTCCTCATTGTGGGCAGCGGCCCTGCCGGCATGCTGACCGCGGCGCAACTGTCCCAGTTCCCGGGCGTCACTACCCGCATCGTGGAGCGGCGCCCGGGCCGGCTCGCCATTGGCCAGGCCGATGGCATCCAGGCGCGCAGCGTCGAGACGTTCCAGGCCTTCGGCTTCGCTGAGCGCATCATCGCCGAGGCTTACCGCATCACGGAGATGGCATTCTGGAAGCCGGACCCCGCAGACCACTCGCGCATCGTCCGCTCCGCGCGAGCCGTGGATGACCCCGCCGGCATCAGCGAGTTCCCGCACCTGATCGTCAATCAAGCCCGTGTCCTTGACTACTTCGCGGAGTTCATGGCCAACTCCCCCGCCCGCATGACGCCGGACTACGGCTACGAATTCAAGGGACTCACCCTGACAGGCGAGGGCGAGTACCCGGTCACCGTGACTCTGGGCCACACGTCCGGACCGAACGAGGGCCAGGAACGTGTCATCCGCGCCAAGTACGTTGTGGGTGCAGACGGGGCACGCAGCAAGGTGCGTGAATCAATCGGCTGCCACCTCGCCGGAGATCAGGCCAACCACGCATGGGGCGTCATGGACGTCCTGGCCGTCACCGATTTCCCGGACATCCGCACCAAGTGCGCCATCCAGTCCGGCAGCGGCGGAAGCATCCTGCTAATCCCCCGCGAGGGCGGCCACCTCTTCCGCATGTACGTCGACCTCGGAGAGGTGGCCGCAGACGATCACGGCGCCGTCCGCAAGACCACCATTGAGCAGATCATCCAGAAGGCCAACGACATCCTTCACCCCTACACGCTGGACGTGCGCAATGTCGCGTGGCACAGCGTGTACGAGGTTGGTCACCGCCTGACGGACAGGTTCGACGACGTCTTGCCGGAGCAGCGCGGCACCCGGACCCCCCGTGTGTTCATTACCGGCGACGCCTGCCATACGCACAGCGCCAAGGCGGGCCAGGGAATGAACGTCTCCATGCAGGACGGTTTCAACATCGGCTGGAAGCTAGGACATGTCCTGGAAGGCCGCAGTCCGGAAAGCCTCCTGGACACGTATTCGGCCGAGCGCCAGGTAGTGGCCAAGAACCTGATCGACTTCGACAAGCAGTGGTCCACGCTCATGGCCAAGAAGCCGGAAGAGTTCGAGGACCCCACTGAACTGGAAAACTTCTACACCAGGACCGCGGAATTCCCTGCGGGTTTCATGACCCAATACGCCCCCTCTTTGGTGATCGCCGAGTCCCAACACCAAGAGCTCGCCGCTGGTTTCCCCATCGGCAAACGGTTCAAGTCCGCGCCGGTCCTCCGTGTATGCGATACAAACCCCATGCATCTAGGCCATCACGCCAAGGCCGACGGTCGCTGGCGTATCTATGTGTTCGCCGATGCCGCTCAGGCGGGTACCGACGGGCCGGTAGCGGACTTTGCCGACTGGGTCGCGAACGCTCCGGACTCGCCGTTGGCCGCAACGCCGTCGAACCTTGACCGCGACGCGTGGATCGACCTGAAGGTGATCTACCAGCAGGACCATACCGGAATCGACATCAACGCCGTCCCGGCGGCCTTCAAGCCGACGGTAGGACCGTTCAAGCTCAACTACCTTGAGAAGGTGTTCGGCACGGACCCGAATGCCGACATCTTCGACCAGCGCGGTCTCAGCCGTGACGGAGTGGTTGTGGTGGTGAGGCCGGACCAGTACGTCGCGAACGTGCTGCCGCTGACAGCGACAGCAGAGCTTGCCGCGTTCTTCACACCTCTCCTGTCTGCACGCAGCGGCGAAAGCGTCGGCGCGGACGGCTTGGTCAGCAACCAGGCCTAGGCAGCGATCCGGAACTGCCGGGTAGTCCTCCACGGGCTACCCGGCAGTTCTGGTTTAACGGCCCGGCCATGGAGTCTCAGCGAAGTTTTACATCCCTGTAACGGAAACATCTGGTCGCAAACCAGATTGCAGAGTATCTTTATTGCAATGCGGTTTGCAGAGTGACGTGCGTTACAAGGAGCGTGGAAGTGAAAGCCAACGACGAGACCGGTGCCATCACGGCTGCCAGGGAGTCCTCGGACCACGCCTGGCTGGGCGACGCACTCCCCGACGTCACGCTCTCCAAGTCGCAGGCACGGGTAGTGGAAGTCATCGCCCGCAACCCGCAGCTCTCGTCCTACGCGGACATCGCAGAAATCGCCCAACGCTCGGACGTCAACAACTCCACGGTGGTCCGTACAGCCCAACGGCTCGGCTACCGCGGCTGGCCGGACCTGCAGCGGGAACTCCGCTCCAGGTACTTGGTGATGATCTCCACCGAAGACACCCTGATCGAACACGGCGAACACCGCAGTCCGCTCCACGATGCACTGAACCATGACATCGAGAACCTCCGGCTCACCCTCGACTCGAATACGGCCGAGGACGTGGAGGCAGCCATAGCCGCCCTGGCTTCGGCTAAGTCCATCACGGCGATCGGCATCGGATCCTTCGCGGGGCCGGCAAGCGTCATGGCCCACCTCGGCTCCACCATGGGCTACCCCATCGCCCTGGAGAACCGGGCCGGAGTGCATCTTGCGTCAAGCACCAACCAGTTGGGCGAAGGCGACGTCCTTGTGGTCATCAACATGTGGCGGTCCGTCAAGCACATCATCATCGCAGCCGAGGCTGCCAAGCAATCCGGAGCTACCGTCGTCGCCATCTCCGACATGCGCCGTGGCCGCCTTGCCGACGCAGCAGACCACCTCCTGGTGGTCGCCTCCGAAGGCATTTCCTTCTTCCAGTCCGTCACTGCCGCAAATTCGATGGTGTACGGGCTGCTGGCCGGCATGGAAGCTGCCCATCCTGAACGCAGCCGAACCGCCATCCGGCGGACCCAGCAGTTGTGGAAAGACCTGGACATCTACCTGGACTGACACCTGGGCCATAGCTGCCACGGTTGGCGGCCCCTCTTCTTTCGCTATCAAGACCTAGGAGTACCTCATGAGCAACAACCGCCGCATCGCCGTCATCGGCCTCGGCTCCATGGGCGGAGCGATGGCTTCCACCCTGCACCGCGCCGGCTGGGACGTCACTGGATTCGACCCCTCCGAAGCGGCACGCACCGCAGCCGAAGCGACGGGCATCGCAACTACCGCGAACCTCAACGATCTGGCGGGAACCCCCTACGCGGTCCTGTCCCTGCCATCGGCCAAAATCGTCGAGGCCACCGTTCCGGCGCTGCTGGGCGAACCCGGCACCATCGCGATCATTGACACCACCACGTCCGAGCCCGGTACCAGCAAGTCAATGGCAGCCTTGGCCGAATCCCGCGACGCCGCCTTTGTTGATGCTCCGGTTTCCGGAGGTCGCGACGGCGCCGCGAGCGGGACGCTGAGCGCTTTCGTTGGTGCCACAGAGGCCGCCCTGGCCGCAGCCGCTCCAGTCCTGGACGCGCTGACGGGCGGGAACTACGGCCACCTCGGCGGTCCCGGAAGCGGCAACGTTGTGAAGCTCCTCAACAACGTCCTTGCCGCAGCAAATCTCGTCTCAGTAGGTGAGGCCCTGGGAATCGCCAAGGCGTACGGCATCGACGCTGCCGTAGCCGCCGAAAGCATCAGCAATGCCTCCGGGGGCAGCAAGGTCTCGGCCAATATGTACCCCGCGTGGGTTTTGACGGGTTCCCACGATTCCGGGTTCTCGATGGGCCTCATGGCACGCGACGCCGCCTTGGCGATCGACATAGCCCGGCAAATCGGAGAGCAGCCGGAACTGCTCGCCGCGGCGGCCGGCCAGTGGCAGGAAGCCCTCGCAGCCCTGGGGCCGACTGCGGACTTTACGGAAATCGCCAGGTCAGTAGCGCCGTCCATCACGCCCGCGGGAGCCCCGGGCACCACCACCGCGGCCTGATCCCTGCCAGCCCACCTCAGCAACCAGTAACAGAGGACAAATACTTTGAGCATCACCACAGCCCCCGCCACATCCTCCACGGCCACTGCCCGCGCGGTCCTGGACGCAGCCTTCCCCACGGGCATAGGCGCGTTCCTCGACGGAAAGATCGTCCCGGGTTCGGGCGAGCACATCACGCTCACCTCTGCGGCCACCGGCGAGCCTTTCGCCAGCTATGCGGACCCTGCTTCAGAGGGCGCCAACGCCATCCTGGAGAGCTCCGTCCGCGGCGCGGCAGCATGGGCAAAGTTGAACGGGTTCGAGCGGGCCGCCATCCTGCGCAACGTCAGCCGTGTGGTGGAGGAGCACGCAGAGGAACTGGCGGTCCTCGAATCGGCCACCACAGGCAAGCCCATCCGTGACGCCCGTGTCGAGGCTGCCAAGGTTGCCGAGATGTTCGGATACTACGCCGGTTGGGCCGACAAGCTCACGGGCCAGACCATCCCCGTTCCCGGGCCGTGGCACACCTACACCGAACGTGTGCCCTGGGGCGTCGTAGTTGCCATCACCCCGTGGAACGCCCCGCTGTTCACCGCCGGCTGGAACTCAGCTGCTCCCCTTGCCGCGGGCAACGCAGTGATCATCAAGCCCAGCGAGTTCACACCGGCCACCACGGTCCGGCTTGCGCAGCTGGCACACCAGGCAGGAATCCCCAACGGCGTCTTCAACGTCGCCACGGGACTCGGCCAGACCGTTGGAGCCACCCTCACCACGGACCGGCGCGTGGGCAAGATCAGCTTCATCGGCTCGGTACCCACAGGACGCCGGGTTGCCGTAGCCGCCGCACAAGCAGGAATTCCAGCCTTGCTTGAGCTTGGTGGCAAGAGCGCCAACATCGTTTTCGCCGACGCCGATCTGGATCGTGCCGCCGACGGCGCCATTTCCGCGATCTTCTCGGGTGCCGGCCAGTCATGCGTCGCCGGCTCCCGCCTCCTGGTCGAACGAAGTGTCCACGCCCGGTTCATCGAGCTGGTAGCCGATCGTGCCGCCCGCCTGCGGGTCGGTGACCCGCTTAACGCGGACACCGAGGTGGGGCCCATCATTACGGCCCAGCAGTTCTCCACGGTCACCTCGCTGATCGAGGCCGGAATGCACGACGGCGGCCGGCGGGTCACCAGCGAAAGCCTCCCTGAGTCGTTGGCTGGTTCCGCATTGGCCGGCGGTCACTGGATCATGCCCACGTTGTTGGATGGCGTCACGCCTGCCAACCGCCTGGAGACAACGGAGGTGTTCGGTCCTGTGGTCGGCGCAGACGCGTTCGATACCGAAGCCGAAGCAATCGCCCGCGCGAACAACACCAACTTTGGACTGGCCGGGGCGGTCTGGACATCGGACATTTCCCGCGCCCACCACATCGCCCGCGAAGTGAAAGCCGGGACATTCTGGATCAACTCCTACAAAACCATCCACGTGGCCGTCCCCTTCGGCGGTTTCGGCGATTCCGGCCACGGCCGTTCATCCGGCCCGGGCGTCCTGGACGAGTACACGCAAACCAAAGCGATCTGGGTACCTACCAGGGCCGCCGGTTCCCCCTTCCCGTCCTTGTCCTACTGAGAGGGAATACCCATGGAAACCATTGACAGCGCTCCCGGCGAGGAGGAGCTTCGCACGGCCCTGAAATCAGGCGTCGAATCCTGGAAGCCCCGCGTTCAGGCCCTCTCTGAAGACCTGCACGCCAACCCCGAGATCTCGTTCCGGGAATTCCGGGCAGCCGAGGCCATCACAGCCCTGCTGGCCGGGGCCGGCTTTGACGTCACCAAAGGCACCGGGAATCTGCCCACTGCCTTTACTGCGAGCGCCGGGAGCGGTGAGCTGACCGTGGCCTTGTGCGTCGAATATGATGCTCTCCCGTCAGTTGGACATGCTTGCGGGCACAACCTCATCGCAGGAGCGTCCGTGGCTGCTGCCCTTGCCCTTCTGCCCCATGTGGATGAGCTTGGCATCACGCTGAAGGCCATCGGTACCCCTGCTGAAGAGCACGGTGGCGGCAAGGTTCTTCTGCTGGAGCGGGGTGCCTTCGACGGGGTTGGCCTTGCCTTGATGGTCCACCCTGTCCAGGACGGCGTGACGTACAACCCCGCGGGCACTACCGCGCAGGCAGTGGGCCGCTACGAGGCAGTCTTCACAGGCAAGGCAGCCCACGCCGCAGCCGCACCGCACCTGGGCGTGAATGCCGGGGATGCCGCGGTGTTGAGCCAAGTGGCCGTAGGTTTGCTCCGCCAACAGATTCCAGGAGATCATCGCATCGCCTGCTACGTGGCGGAGGCAGGACACGTCACCAACATCATCCCGGACCGTGCCGTGGTTCCGTTTGAATGCCGAGCATTCACGTTGCCTGAGTACCAAGCCCTGCTGGAGCGGGTGAAGCGCTGCTTCGAAGGCGCGGCGGTGGCCACGGGTACCACCCTGGAGATCACTGCGGCCGAACCTCTTTATGAGCCCCTCCTCCAGGACGGCGACCTTGCCGCGCATTGGACCCACGCCATGGACGCCTTCGGTAAGGACACCTCACCGGCCGCGGGCATGGGCGGCGGGTCAACGGACATGGGAAACATCTCGCAGGTCATTCCGTCACTGCACCCATGGCTGAGCATCCCGGGAGCCAACGTTCCCATCCACTCGCACGACTTCGCCGCCCTGGCGAACACGCCTGAGGCTTATGGCGTGATGTTTGAGGCGGCTACGGCACTGGCGTGGACAATAGCCGGCGCCGCCACCAATCCCCACCAAAGAGAACGCTTCGTCACGGCAGCTTACCGCCGCGAAGCCACTACCCAGGAAGCAGCATCATGAGCACCAGCACCCACACCGCGCGGACGGACAAAGCCGGGACCCGGCTTACGCTTCCTATCGCTGCATTGGCGTTTGTCATCGCGCTTGCCGTTCAGTTCATCGGCCAGGCCAAGATTGATCTTGGAATCGGCGCCATCATCATTTTCCCGATGGTCTGGGGCTTGATTCTTGGCCTCCTCGTTTCCATCCAGAAGTTCAAGCCCCTGGGCCTTGACCTTCAACGCGTAGCCGCTGCATTGGTGGGCGTCGCCGTCCTGCTCCTCGTGGCGCGGTTGGCGTTCAACATCGGCCCGAGCCTGCCGAGCCTCATCAAGGCAGGTCCGGCCCTGCTCTTGCAGGAAGTGGGGCACCTTCTGGGCACCATCGTCCTGGCCCTTCCCCTCGCCGTCCTGTTGCGAATGGGAAAGGCCACCGTCGGTGCAACGTTCTCCCTGGACCGCGAACCGTCCTTCGCCATGGTTTCCGAGAAGTACGGTCCGGATTCCGATCAGTACCGCGGTGTACTGGCCATGTACGTCTTCGGCACCCTGTTTGGCGCCATCTTCATTACGCTTCTTACCTCGTTGGTGGCCAACTGGAAGATTTTTGATCCCCTGGCGCTCGCCATGGGTGCGGGTGTGGGTTCAGGCTCAATGATGGCGGCCTCGGCAGCGAGCATCATCGCAGCATACCCCGGCGACCAGGAGGCCATCCTTGGCATGGCCGCGGTCTCCAACCTCATCACCACCATCTTGGGCGTGTACGTCGGCATCTACATCGCCTTGCCGGTCGCCGACCGCTTCTACAAGGTCCTCACCCGCAACAAGGAAGCCCGGATGGCGACGGCCGGTTCTGTCCCCCAGGCCCGCTCGGCAGCAGAGGTGGAGCTGGACGAGGCCCAGGCGGAGCAGAACAGGCAGTTCCGTGAAGAGGTGGCAAAGTCCTCGGCAGCTATCAAGCTTCCGCTCTGGCTTTCCCTCTCGGTGCTGACGGTGTTGGGCGTCGGCACGGCAGCGGTGGCCGCGAAGGGTCTGAGCCTGTCCATCCTGGCCGGCTACGGGATCATGCTGGCACTGGTCCTGGTGAGCCTGGCGCTGGCAAAGGTCACCCGGAAGGTCTCGGCCATTGTCTTCATCACCACCATCGGTGCCTACATTTCCAGCCCTTGGTTCTTTGGATCGGGTGTCCTCAATGAGGCCGTCAAGACCGTCGACTTCCTTTCCATCGCAACTGTCATGCTGACCCTCGCCGGGCTGTCACTGGGCAAGGACATCCCGCTGCTGCGCAACATTGGCTGGAAAATCATCCCGGTTGGCCTGGTCGCCATTACGGCATCCTTCCTGTTGTCTACCGTGATCGCGGAGTTTGCCCTCGGACTCTGGCACTAGGCGGCTAAGAGAGCCAGGCAAACAGGAAACGTGGCGGCCCGGCAGGTTCCCTTTGCGGGGACCTGCCGGGCCTTTCTGTTCCGGCAGCCTTGGGCTCTGGTTTTTCGCGGGGCCGGGGCGTAGAACAGGCCTATGAGTCATCGGCGCATCGCGTCTTTACTGGTGCTCATGTTCAGCGGCTGGTTTCTGAGCGGTTGCACCGGCGGTACCCCCGTGCCGTCCCCGTCTCCGGCGGCAGCGGCGGCTCCCACGGACTCCTTGGAACGGACCATTCAGCATTTCGTGGACGACGGCGCCACCTCGGTAGTGGTCCAGGTGCGGTGGCCGGCGGGCGAATGGTCGGGGTCCTACGGTGTGCGCAGCTTGGAAGGTGCGCAGGCAGCCCGAGCCCAGGACCGGTTCTCCGCTGGCAGCGTCACCAAGTCGATGGTGGCGGCGGAAGTCATGAAACTGGTTGACCAGGACCTCATCGAACTCGACCATCCCGTGAACGAATTCCTGGAGGCCGTGGAGCCCGCACTCCATCCGCCGGGGCCGGTCACGGTACGTCAACTGCTCAATCACACATCTGGCATGCCCGATTACCTTGGACCGCTGCACGAGAGGCTGTCCGTCAAGGAGGTGGCGGGAACCAGGCTGAGCATGCGGGAAGGATTGCACCTGGCGGCAAACCTGCCTTGGGAATCCAGGAATGTCGGTTACTTCAACTACTCCAATTCCAACTACCTCGCTCTTGGCTTGCTGATCGAAAAACTGCGTTCCAAGCCGTTGGGTGACGCCTTGAAGTCCGACGTATTTGAGCCGTTGGGGCTGGATAAGACCTCCTTGTCCGAGCCTGACCGGACAGCCGGTGACAACCTCCACGGATACATCGTGGACGGCGGCCGGCAGCTGGACGTCACCCAGTCCGAGGGGCTGGTGGGGTCCCCGGCAGGCGGCGTTGTGTCCACTACCGGAGATATCAATGACTTCTACCGCGCGCTGCTGTCCGGCAAGCTGCTCGCCCCTGCGTCCGTCGAGGAAATGAAGAAGACCGGGTTGGGCGATTACGGCCTGGGTCTCATGCGTTCGGGCGATGGGTGCAGTGCGGGCTACCGCTACGGTCATGGCGGGATCGTCTACGGCTACCTGACAACGTCAATCACCAGCAACGACGGCGGCAGCCAAGTCACCTTGGCCATGGCACTTCCGCCGTTGCCGGCTTCGGGCAATGATGCGACGGCAGAGCGAAGGGTCGGATTGTACGCATCGCAGATGGAGTCCGCCGCCCAAGAGACGCTGGACCGCCTATGCCAGTGAGGTCTGCCATCATGAATCCGTGGATACCTGCAGCTCCACCACTCCCCTGATCCAGGCGTTCAGCTCGGACCGCTCTGCGGTCTGCCGAACCAGCGCTTCCTCGAACCGGGCAGGATCGTTGAGTTCCACGGCCTGAAGGAACAGGAGCGCCTTCTCTTCGCAAAGCTGCATGGCCTCGACAAAGTGGGCGTGGACGGCCTGAACTGTTTCCGTCGGCGGTTTGTAGGCTTCGGCTTTTGTCCGTAGGCCGCTGACAGCGGGGATGGTCACCGACCGCATGTAACGGGAAAAGACGGCAGGATCGCTGCCGACGACCTGTCCGGCGGCTTTGAGCTGATTGTCCATCGACTCGTAGTCAGCCAGGAACTCTTGCGCGATTCCGAGGGCATAGAGCTGTCCTTGGTCGTTGTTGAGCTGCCCTGTGGACATGTTCGGCGTTGCCGGAGCGGAGACCAATGCCGGCGCGGCAGCGATTGCGCCGGCCGCGAAGCAGACAGCCAAGGCTCCGCTGACAGCCGGGACCAATGCTTTGGCCGCTCCATCGCCTGTCCGGGCCGACCAGCCGGACCGGGTCATGCCGCCGGGCCGGGTTGGCCTGGCAAACAGCACGGACGTGGCCAGAGTCAGCACAAAGCCAAGCCCTAGCGCGGGCCACAACATGAGGGCAATGAAGGAAAGGGAGAAGTCACCGCCCCTGACAGTGTTCAGGACCGCGAATCCCAGGACGCTCACCAAGACAGCCAACGGTCCGGCCACCAAGGACAAAGCACCGCCTCGTGCCGGTTGCACCAAGGCCGCAGCGACGTTCACTGCCGCCCACGATCCAGCGGTGATCCAGAGGATGCTGTAGAACAGCACTTCCTTCTCGGCGTCGGTATTGGCAGGTCCGCTCGTAACGCGCCACACCACAATAGCCGCGGTTGTCAGGCAGCCCACCAGCGTCCCCACCACGAGTGTCTGGATCAGGCCGGGCGTGAACGGGGCGGGAGTGTCCACCCGTTGAGCCGCGGGCCAGTCGTGCGCCCCGCCGAGCCATCCCGGCAGCGCCCGCCACCCCGCTGTCGGGGCAAGGAAGAGACTTACGACGGCGGCCAGCACCAGGAGCGCGACGCTCCACAGCAAGGGTGGCCAGGCGAGCGCAGTCACCAACCAGAGCCGCGTCCCTTCCCACCCCACTTTTTCCAGCCCGAACTGGAGGGAAACCCACACCCACGCAGATACCGTGAAGAGCACGGTGGTGGCCACAAGTCCCGTCACCCAGGCCACCGCCGCGGTTCGCGCCAGCCGGGCCACCAGCCCGTAGATCTCTGAAAGGCCCGCAACCAGGCCGGTTGCACCCATGCCCAGCAACGCCGGGATGAAAATCGAAGGACCTGCCTCCAGGCCCGTCACGTCAATGCCTGTTTGGGCCAGGGACGCCAACTGTCCCGCCGTCAGGCCCAATCCGACACCCGCAACCGCAACCCACCGCATGTCCTTGGCTTTTCGGGGTGGTGCAGAGGCATTGCGCATGAGTTCCGCCCGCCAGATCGCGAAGCCCACGGTGAATGCCAGTACAGGTCCCAGGAGTAATGCGCCCACAACGAAGGAGAACAGTCCTTGGCCGAGTCCGGCGGTGAACGTGGTGACGATGGTGACTGCCAGGGGAACTGCCATGGCAACCAGGAAGGCCGGCGCTGCGGCGTCGGTCCAACGCAAGGCAGCGGCGATCTCGGGCGCCCGAAGGACGTTGAGCCGCTCGGTCGGCTTTGGGTGCCTGGCAATCCACGCGCGCCATGCAGGCAAAGGAACGGACGGCCGGATCCCGGTCAAGCAGCTTTGGAGGTCTGCCAGGTCCGAGGGCCGTTGGGCTGCGGCGAGATCGGCGTCCAGCTCCCGCGATCGCAACAGGGCCGCCGTGGTGAGTTCAATAACCAGGCCCAGCAACACCGCACGCCAAAGATAGGTCGGCAGCAGCGATCCGTCGCCGCTGACAAGGGCCCAGGCAACGGGAAGCAGCAGAAGCGGGCCCGCAACGTACCAGACGCTTCTGGCGAGCCAGGCCAGCGCCACATCGTGGTGCCTGATGTGGGCCAGTTCGTGCCGGAGCAGTGCATCGTGAACACCCGGGCGCTGCAGCAGGGCGATGAGCTTGCGCGGCATGGCCACGGTGTACCGTCCCGGTGCTCCGAAGCAGAACGGATCCCGCATGCCGCTTGGACCTACCAGCACCCTCGGCGGCTGACCCAATCCTGCTTCGCGGGAAAGAAGGGCAACCCGCTGCAGCGAAGCTGCCATGGCCGGCGTCGGTTCAGTCAGGTGCCGCCGCCTGCGAACGAACACCGGTCGCACGAACACGAGTGCCAATGCGGCGATACCAACGGCAGCCGCTCCGGCCAAGGACCACATGACCCTCACCAGTTCCGCCGGATACTGGCAGCGTTGTACTGCGTCCACGCGGGTGAAGATCGCGATGTCTCCGCCGGCTGCCTCCGCCGCCGGAACATTCACTTCGCAGGCCAGTACGGCCTGTGTCCAGGCCTCGCCGACAACCTCGTTGTGCAGCCAGTTCCCTACGAAGGAGCCGGCGGTCAAGAGCGCAAGGATAAAGGCGAGGTAGTGGCCCGTTGACGGCGCCGGGAAGGAAAGGACGCGCACCCGCGTAACGCCCGTGCCGTGCCACACTGCCGGGGGTTCCACGATTCACGCTCATCCGCGGGAAAACAGGGTGTTAGCTGTTGTGGACATCGAGGGCTCCGACCATGGCATGCGCCAGCAACGTGGCTGTGGACGCCTCGAGTCCGAGCCGTTCGCCTTCAGCTAGTGCAGCCTGGTACACCTGCTGCCGCTGTTCACGCGTGAAGTCCTCTGTCTTGCTACCGTCCCGGGACGAGCCCGAGGGCACCAGTCGTCGAAATACCGCAGCGATCCTTGGGTTGGCGACGTCCTTGACTGCGTCGGCGAAGAGATCGCCCACAAGCCCCACCAGGTATTCCGCCACGGCCAGGGCGAAGGGTGCCAAGAGAGCCAGCTCGATGCCAAAACCGAGGGTTTCATCACGATTGTCCCCGCTGAGTGCTTTGCCGCGGTCCGCGAAGTACTCAGCAGCGGATTCGTCAAAGAACATCAGTTCATCCGGGGCCGCCCGTTCAAGGGCACGCCGAGCAAGTACCGTGCTCAGGTCACGTTGGTCCTCCAGCCCGGGACCGGCACCCGAGAACGTCATCTTGTGCTCCTCTCGCCCATGAGCACACCGCAGCGGATTGCTACCTGAATCAAGGGAATTATGGACCCAGCGGGTGTCCGCGGCAAGGAGTCACGGAACATTGGAGCATCAGTGCCTCCGGTGGGTTGCGTAGCAGGGCGTCCCAGGCCCCGGTTCCTCTGGCGGCGGACGGCAAACGGGACGAGAATGGGCTGGTGGTCCCTCCTCGCACGGCCGGGGGCGGCGAAACCATGAATGAAGCCGCCCGCAAGATCCAACGCGTTTACCTCACGCTGACGCTCGGCAATACCGTTGCGGCTTCCTTCATCTGGGGCATCAACACCTTGTTCCTGTTGGATGCCGGGCTCAGCAACCTCGAGGCCTTTGCTGCCAATGCCTTCTTCACGGCCGGGATGGTCCTGTTCGAGGTGCCCACGGGGGTGATCGCCGATGGTTGGGGCCGCCGGGTCTCATTCCTGCTGGGTACAGTGACCCTGGCAGCATCCACCTACCTGTACTACCTGCTCTGGCAGATCACGGCTCCATTCTGGATGTGGGCTGTAGTGTCGGTTCTCCTGGGCCTCGGATTTACGTTCTTCTCCGGCGCCGTGGAGGCCTGGCTCGTGGACGCGTTGCGCTTCTCCGGCTATGAAGGCGGACTCGAGACGGTGCTCGGGCGCGGACAAATGGTGCAGGGCGTGGCGATGCTGGTGGGATCCGTGGCAGGCGGTGTGATTGCCCAGGCCACCAACCTTGGTGTGCCATTCCTGTTGCGCGTGGCAGTGCTGGTGGCCATGTTTGCTGTCGCGTTCGGGTTGATGCACGACGTCGGGTTCTCGCCTGAGCGTTCAACCCACCCGCTCCAGGCAACCCGCGCTGTACTCACCGCTTCGATCGACAACGGTTTGAAGAATCCGCCCGTCAGATACATGATGCTCGCCGCCCCCTTTAGTGCCGGCGTCGGGATCTATGTCTTCTACGCCCTCCAACCTTTCCTGTTGGACCTGTTCGGCGACCCCAAAGCCTATTCCGTTGCCGGCCTGGCTGCCGCCATCGTGGCCGGTTCGCAGATCCTGGGCGGTTGGCTGGCACCGCATGCGCGCGATCTCTTCCATAAACGCACGTCGGTACTGATTCTTGGCGGCTTGGTGGGCGCCGTGATCCTGCTGGTGCTTGGCTTCACCCGGGTGTTCTGGCTTGCCTTGGTGCTGCTGGCCCTGTGGGCCGTAGTGGGATCGGCAGCGACTCCCGTCCGGCAGGCGTATGTCAACGACATGATCCCGTCCAAACAGCGCGCTACGGTGCTGAGCTTCGATTCCCTCATGGGATCCAGCGGCGGTGTGGTGGTTCAGCCGCTCCTGGGCCGCAGTGCCGATCTTTACGGTTACCCCACCAGTTTGGCCCTGGCCGGAGTCATCGAGCTCATTGCGGTCCCGTTCCTGCTGGCGAGCCGAAAACAGCACGCGACGGCGGACCGTTCCAGCACGTCGCCGTCTCCGGCGTAGCGGGTCGACGGACTACTTGTACTAGCCGGCAGAGGGCTCGACGGCGGACTGCCCGCCGTCGCCCGGCAGCGGCGTCAGCAGCGCCGACTGAAGTTCGGTGCTGACTCCCGTAGGAACGTCGAGGTCCACTGCCAACGCAAGGAGGGCGCGGCTGAAGTAGTTCCTCGCCGCGGCAGCGAGTGTGATGTCCGCAATTTCGCGGTCGCTGAAGCCGCTATCGCGAAGTTGCTGCGCGTCGTCGTCGTTCATTGCTGCCGCATCCGTGCTGAGTTTCACGGCGTAGTCCATCATGGCGACCTCTTCAGGCGGCAGGCCGGCGTGGTGGTAGACCCGGGCAATGGCGATGAGCTGATCTTCATCAATGATAGTGAGCGTCTTCTTCCCGTGAGCCAGCCTGCAGTGGGACGAACCGATGGCTTGGGCGGCCGCAAGGGTCACCAGCTCGTAGCGCCGCAGTCCCAGCGAGGAACTGATGGCCTGCGTGAGGGATTCCCAGAGCAGGTGCGCCTCAGGGTTCAAGCTCATGGCTTTGGTGTGGCTTGGAACGTAGCCCATTGAAGTGATATCGGCACGGTAAATTTCAGCGGTCAGGCCGGTTGCTTCGGCTTCGGACGGCACGTTGAGGATGGACATGCCGGCTATTGTGGCCCTGCCTCCCCGGTTTGTAAATGATGGTCAGCTAGAACGACGGGGCCGTGAATCCGAGGCCCAGCAACCCCCTGCCGGACTGCTCCACGATCGGATCGAAGCTTAGCGTCGGGTGGTTCAGAAGAACGTTGACGTCCCGCTGAATGCGCTGCAGCGGATGCGACAACCGGTGCGCGCTGCCGCCTGAGGCGGAGGCGATCATCCGAACAGCCTCTTCCGACGCCTGACCACTCAGGGCCAGCGACAAGCGGTATGTGGCCCTTTCCTCTTCCGTCATTTGTGCGTCGGATCGTTGTTGCGATGCAGCCACGGCCTGTACGGCTTCCTTCCAGTGCAGGCGTGCGGTGGCCACGTGGCCAAACGCTTGGGAAAAGCGTGCTTGGGCAAGTGCGGAATCTGCCTGGCGGAACTCGGTGGTGTTCTTGACCTTTCGGACCAACAACTGTTCCCGGAAAAGGTCGATCGCATACTCCGCGCTGCCCAGGGCCGTGGAGGGTGCAACGAGGTTCAGCAACGTGGCCATGGGCGTGTGCAGCATGGGGTCCTGGTGGATCCGGCTGCCAGGGTTGTTTGCTGCGCTCAGGAGTTGCCAGTCCATCACACGGTGTTCCGGGACGAAAAGGGCCGAGGCCCGGAGGTCGTTGCTGCCCGTGCCACGCAATCCGGCAGTATGCCACGCGTCCAGCAGTTCAAGTCCTGCGACGGGTACGATTGCTTGCAGGCGTTTGCCCTCACACTGGACAGCCAGCAGCGCCCACTCAGAGTGCATGACACCGGAAGCGAAGCTCCAATGGCCCGAAACGGAGAACCCGCCCGGTACTTTGACAGCCTCTCCGACCGGGGCGCCGGTGGCGGCCGCCAAGGGGGCGGCACCGTTGGCGAAGACTTCGTCCTGGACGCGCCGGGGCCAGCGCGCCAGCATCCAGACGTGCTCTATCAGGTGTCCGGCAGTCCAAGCAGTCGATGCGCACCCGCGTGCCAGCCGCCTTATCACCTCAACATAGGTCTCCACGCCCATGCTGTGGCCGCCAAGGCCCTTGGGCGCCAGCAGCTGGAAGACCCCCGCCCCTTTCAGGTCCTCCACCGTGGAGTCCGGCAGTCGCCGTAACTGCTCTGCCTCCTCGGCGCGCCCTCGCAGGCGCGGGAGCAAAGCCTCAACACGGGCGATCATTTCCTCATGGCCCGGCACGGCGGCACCGGTTGCTTCGGGAAGTTCCAGCGTGTGTCCGGTGCGGTCGCGTTTGGCCATAAGGTAGCGCTCATTGGCCCGGGAGAGATGCACTCCGGTGGGAACCTGCTCGCTTACCTCGATGCCCAGCTCCGTAAGCTGGGAAGCCTTGTCCGGGTTGTTGCTGAGCAACCGGATCCGTGCCGCGCCCAGTGCTTCCAGCATTTGTGCTGCCGCGGTGTAGTCGCGCTCGTCCCCGCCATGACCCAGGGCAATGTTGGCATCGTAAGTATCGAGTCCCGTGTCCTGCAGTGCGTAGGCATCGAGCTTGGAATAGAGGCCGATCCCGCGGCCCTCCTGGCGGAGGTACAGCAGGAACCCTCCGGCCCCGGCGATCTTCTCCACGGCTTCGCGGAGCTGTGGGCCGCAGTCGCAACGCTCGCTGCCAAACACGTCTCCGGTCATGCACTCGCTGTGGAGGCGAACCAGCGGCCCGTTGCTGTTACTTGCTGAAGCTCCGCCAAGCAGCGCCTGCTCCCACGGCCCCAGGGCCAGGAGCAAGTGTTCCTTGCCGTCGGCAAGGCCGTGGAAGGTCAGCACTTCTACGGTGGCGGAGAATCCGTCCGCAAAGCGGAGCGGGACGCTGACCTGGCTCCGGACGGAGGCTGTGGGCACGGAATCGGAGTGCGGTGCGATCTCCAGGCATGCGGTCATGAAACGTCCTCGATATTCGGCATGGACTTTATTAGTTGAAGCTTCAAGTTACGGTACAGGCCATCACTTGACTCTGCAACTAAATGACCAGGAACGACGCCGGATGGGCCAGACTTGAGGCACCCTCTTTCGAAAGCGTGGCAGCAATGATCTCCGTACAGCAGGATTCGCAAGGATTCATCCGCATGAAAAGGCACTTCCCGGCGAGTGCGTCCATCGCCGTAATCTTTGACGACGGATCCCAGGAAACCTTCACCGGGCGCCGGCTCAACGAGATCTACGACCAAGCCCTGGCTGCTTATCGGGCGGGTAACAACCTGGACGCGAAGGGATTCTCCCGGGGACCGCAAAAGAAGATGCAACAAGGCATAGAGTTTGTCCCCGTCTCGCCCGGAATGGCAGCGGGCTAACTTCTTCCGGAGGCGTGCTCCACGCAGAACGGTGTCCACGGGCGGGCCTCCAGCCGCCCCTCCGGAATGGCTGCTGCGCAGATTTCACACCGGCCATAACCGCCGGCCGCAATCCGCTCCAAGGCCGCATTGATCTGCTCCAATCCCGCCCGGCTTTGATCGAGGAGGGCGGATGCCTGGGAAAGCTCGAAAGCTATGGTGCTGCCCTCGGGATCATGCTCATCATCCACATTGGAGTCCTGTCGGGCGAGGTTGACCGAACGAATATCGCTTTGCAGTGACTCCACAAGTTCGAGTTTGCGATCACGCTCCTCCTCCAGGAGGCCGCGAAACCGTCCCACGTCAACCATCGCGGTCACAGCTCCACTGTGCCGCTCTCCCCCACGCTGAACCGGGAGTGCGTGACCTTGGACTTGACCCATTGAAGGACTGTTGCAGCCGTTCCACCCGGACTCGTCCAGTACTCCGCCGATTCCGAATCAACGCGCAGCAGGCAGACCTCAGGAGTGTCCGGGCCGTCAGGGAACCACGCCTCCACCACCTGATTCCACATCTCGTGGATCTTCTGCCGGTCCGTGACAACCTCGGCGGTGCCCGCGACGGATACCCACTCTGTGTTCTTGCCAAAGGAAACATTGACGCGAGGGTCCTGGCGCACGTGGGAGACCTGCGAAGTCCCCAGCCCCGTAAAGAACCACATGTCGCCGTCGTCCCTGACCTCCTGAACGGCCAACGGCCTGCTGACGAGGGCGCCGGCCTCGTTGATGGTGGTCAGCATGCCGATCTTGGCGTCGTTGATGATGTCCACGACCTTGTTGATTGCCTGCTCTTCGGCCATTCCCGGCTCCGTCCGTCCTCGAGGGGGGTGGATCCCCGCTCGCCAGCCTATTAGTAAGCCACCTTATTTACTAGGTTCTATTTGCCAGGTTCAGGCGGGGCCGAGGTGGACAGCACCCCTGCCAGCAGATAGCCAAGCACCAGGTCATAGTGCTCTACACTGCCGTAGCGACTCATCGGCACGGCCACCGAAGCTGTGAGCGGGAAAGCCTCCGCGACACCTGGGGACACCAAGTCCTCGGCCAAGGAATCCCCCGCGCCCCCGGCACGGGCCACCACAAAGGACGCCCAGCCGTAGTTCAGGCCAATGATGCCACTGAAGATCGCCACCGCCTCGTCGCCTTCAATTCCGCCGCGCTCCAGGATCCGCAACGCCCACTCGCCGATCGGCAGGGCATTGGGGCCCGGTGCAGGACGGGCAAACAAGGCCGTGACGGCCCACTGGTGGAGGCTCAGCATTTCCCGGTGATTCCGGGCGAACGCCCCCAGGTCATCGATCCAACTGGCACTTTCCAGCGGCGGCTCCATGCGCCCCAGTACGCGGTTCAGCAGCGCATCCACCAGCTCATCCTTGGTGCCGAAGTAGCGATAGAGGGCCATCGGCGAGGATTCCAACTCATTGGCCACCGCGCGGATAGTCAGCGCCTCGATCCCGCCGGCGGCAACAGCTTCAGCCACATCCAGGATCTCCTCGACAGTCAGCGAGTTGCGGGGGCGCCGGGCGCGGGCTGCGGAAACTGCTTTTGGCATGCTCTCAACTTTCCCTCAGGAACCTATTGTTTACAGCGTACACTAAGCGTAACGTACAACGTACACAATCACTCTTTCCCCCAGGAGATCTCATGTCATTCCTACGTTGGACACCCTCACTGCTCGGGTTCCCCTTGGGCGGCTGGCTTGCTTTCCAGCTCCTCGGTCCGGTCAGGAATCCGCTGAGCGCGGCCATCGCGGGGGTCCTTGCCGGCGCTGTCATCGGCGCCGCCCAATGGCTCGCTTTGCGCCCCGCAGTCAGTTGGAGATGGATTTTGGGCAGCACCATCGGCATGTCAGCCGGCAGCGCCCTGGCCGCCGTCGCTACAGGATCGTCGACCTCGGTAGCGGCCCTGGCTACGACCGGACTGATCGCCGGGGCCTGCGTAGGGCTGGCTCAGGGACTTGCCTTCATGCGAGGCTGGCGGGTTGCCGCACTGTGGACCGCAACGGTAAGCCCCGCCTGGGCGCTCGGTTGGGCGATCACCGCCAATGTCATCGTTGACGCCGACCACGGCTACATCGCGTTTGGATCCAGCGGCGCAGTGGTGGTCACGGTCATCACAGCCCTGGTCCTTCGCCGCATTCTGGGGAAGCGCAACCACCCCGCCGCTTCCCCGGCGGCGACTGCCGGCATCGGACATGCCGCCGGGAACCAGCTGTGAGTGCCGGGGTGGCGGCGGGTGTACTGCTGATCGTCCTGCCGCTGGCGTTCAACGCTGCCTTCGCCGCTCTGGCGTCCCGGTTCGACTACCCGGACATCCTCCGCAGGCCAACGCAGGAAATCCTGCAGCGCTTCCGCGACGGCGGGTCCGGCCTGGTGCTGCTGTGGTGGTCTTTCGCGATGACAGCGGTGCTCTTGGCTCCAGCGGCAGTCCTGCTGTCCGGTGCGCTGCCCGGAGCTGATCCCACGCTGCTTGCGTTGGGCTCGACGGCAGGCGTACTGGCCGCCGTCGTGCAGTTCCTTGGACTTATCCGTTGGCCGTTCCTGGTGCCCTACCTCGCCCGCACGGCCACCGACCCCAACGCCTCCGAAGCCCGAAAGGAAGCGGCCGACGTGGTCTTCCAGTCCTTCAACCGCTACCTGGGAGTAGCTGTCGGCGAACACCTCGGGTACCTGCTCAGCGGCGCATGGAGCATCCTGGCAGGCGTTGCCGTCATGCAAAGCAGCACTGTTCCCGGGTGGCTCGGCATTGCGGGCGTCGCAGTTGGCACTGTGCTGGCACTGTGCTCCCTTGAATTCGTGGGGACATTCGAGCCGAAGGGCTGGAAACTGGCCGCGGCCCTGACGCCTGTGACCTACATTGTGTGGTCATTGTGGCTGGTGGTGTTGGGCGTGTTCCTGCTGCTCTGAAGTGCCAGGGGTGCTCGAGAAAATCCGTCGTCGGACGGGAATCTTGTAGTCGCTCCGCCCGTTCTTCCTAGTGATGACCCGCCTCCGGCGGACACCGGAACGACAGGAAGTTTGGGGACTGACCATGACGTTGAACGAAACAATTGCCCGGCTCCGGGCGGGGCACCTGATGGTTCGCGACGCCAGGGAGTGGGACGCGCTCGCCGCCGAACTCCGTACCGCCTACGAAAACAATGATGACGAACTCGTTGAACAGTTGCGGCCACCGTTCGTCCAGTCATGGAGGACGGTCACCAGGTACGTCCTCCGCGACATGTTTGACGCCGCAGACATCGAGGTCACCGAACCCGGTCACCGGTGGGGCATCGCAACGCTGACGGGGAACGGAACCAGCTTGGAACCTCTTCTTTGCCTGGCGGGACCGTCAGACGAAGACGCCATTGATGCCACCGACGTCCTTGGCCGCCAGCTGTTCACCTTCGAAGAAACAATGGCGCACTATGCCGACTGCCTGACGCCCCTCTTCGCCAAGCAAGTGGCCTAGCCGAACCGCCGCATCAATCCCTCTTCAGCGGAGCGTCGATGACGCGGGGAACATACTCAAGCAACTGGAGCCGGCCGTCGAACGTCCGGCTCTCCACCATGTCCAGGGCAACATCCGGGTACCCGTCATAGATGCGCTCGCGCCCGGTCTTTCCGGTGATCACGGGAAAGACAACCAGCCGGTATCTGTCTACCAGTCCCGCGGCCAGCAGCGACCGGCAGAGGCTCAAACTGCCCAACGTGCTGAGCGTACCGGTGCGTGCCTGTTTCATTTCCCTCACGGCTTCAACCGCGTCCCCGGCGATCAACTCCGAGTTGGGCCATGCGAGAGGTTCCTTCAGCGTGGATGAAAAGATGACTTTGGGCATGGCGGCAAGGCCGGTCAAACTGGCGCCTTCTTCCTCGGAGAATCCCGAGTCGTCGCCGGAAGCCTGCTCCGACAGGCCGGCCATCACCCGATACGTATTCGCACCCATGAGGGTGGTGAGATCCTTCTTCCCCTCTTCCTCGAGCCACGCCAGGTATTCCGGCCCCTCCAGCCCCCACCATCCCGGCCACCCTTCGGCCGACGCGTAGCCGTCCAGGGAAATGATCAGGTCCACCATCAAGGTTGCGGTCGTCTCACTCATTGCTGTCTCCTCGGTTTAGCCGTGCGCTTTGACCGTGCGCCGAAATGCTAGCCCCGGACCGATCGGGCGTTCAAGGGGTCCAGGTTAGAGGAGGAGAAGGACGAATCCCCCGAGGGTGCTCACTATCCCGACACCGGTGAGGATCCAGCCCAGAATCAACACGGTATTGTCGTGGCGCGGTGGCTGGAGCGAGCATCGGGAGGGGTGGCAGACATCGTAATGGACCACTACGGAGCGCGAATCGACGCTCCCGTCCCTGGCGGCGACATCCAGCAGTACTTTTTGTTCTTCGTTCGCCTGATCCACCCATTGCAGTCCAAGGAATCCTCCGGCGGCGAATTGCTCTGCATCCGCGGTGGCCCACCGGCACCGGCGCCTGGCAATGATCCAGGCACTGATCAGGAGGGGCACACCCGGGACGAACCCCACCCAGGTCATCATTTCCAGAATGGGGCCGAGGACATCCACGGAACCGGCCATAAGTTGATCCTAAGCGCAGGGGATGAACACGGCGCAGAGATGAACACGATGCCCTTGGCAGTCCAGCGGTTCAGCCCGCCCGGTCCACCCTGGAACGCCAAAGCAGGTAGACGAAGTACGGTGCTCCCACCAGTGCCGTCATGATGCCCGCAGGGATCTGCGCCGGGGCGATGACGGTCCTGCCGATCACGTCCGCGAAAACCACAGTGCAGGCGCCAATAAGTGCTGCCACCGGGAGGACCCGCGAGTGCCGTGCTCCCACCAGGGTCCGGGCTGCATGTGGTGATACCAGGCCCACGAAGGCGATCACGCCCACGGAGGAAACAGCACCCGCCGTGAGCAGCACAGCCACCGTAAGCAGGAGCAGCCGGGAGCCGGAGAGTCCAATGCCAAGCACCCGTGGCGAGTCATCATCTACTGCAATCAAGTCCAGATCCCGGCGCATTCCCGCCAGCACCGGTAACGCCAGCACAAGGGCCAGCAACGTGGGCAGGACGGAGGCAAAATTCCGGCCATAGGTGGACCCGGACAGCCAGGTCAGGGCCTTCGTCTGGTTGAAGGGGTCCGTGCTCACCAGGAGAACGGTGATCATCGCAGCCAATCCCGCAGAGACACCGATGCCAATCAGCACCAGCCGGTTCTGCTGGAGCCCGCCACGGAACGCCAAACCGAAGACAAGCAATGCCGAAAGAGCTGCTCCCCCCAGTGCGGAGCCGGTGACAACCCAGGAACTTGCAGTCGGGACGGTAGTGATCACAATGATTGCCGCGAGCCCGCCACCGCCGGACACCCCAAGAATGCCGGGTTCAGCCAGCGAGTTCCGGGACACCGCCTGGATGAGGGCGCCGGCCAAGGCAAGCGCGGCACCGGCAAGGACTGCCGCCAGGACGCGGGGCATGCGGGTGCCCATGACAGCGCTGACACGGTTTCCTGACTGGCCCGTGAGCCAATTGAGCAGGTCCCCGAGCAGCAGTTTCGCGTCGCCAAGCAGGGCTCCTGCCACCAGTAAGCCCGTGAGCAGGACCAGGAGCCCGATCAAAACAGTGAGGAAGAACCTGCGGGAACGCAACCGTGCCAGCGCATCGCCTGCCACGCTGAGCCCGGCGTCGGACATCCGCATGGCCAGAATCACCAGGAAGACGGCACCGAAGACCGTAGTGACGGCACCGGTGGGAACTTCCACGCCCGCCTGCGCACCGAAAAGTCCACGGACCAGGACATCAGCGCCGATGACAACCACAGCACCGGCCAGGCCGGAAATGGGCAGCAGCGCCCGGTGCCGGCCCAGGCCACGAAGTCGCGACGCCAGGAGCCGCACGATCGCGGGGGCGCAAAGGCCCACAAATCCGATCGGACCGGCGATCGTCACCGCTGCTGCGGATAGGACAACGGCAAGTACGACGGCGCCAACCCGGGCAAGGCGCGGATCCGCGCCTGCCAGCCGGGACGCGTCGTCGCCCAATCCCAGCAGGTCCAGCCTGCGGGCCAGGAGGAACAGCCCGGCGATGGCCAAGAGAACTACGGGCGTGAACTGAACCAGCTCATCGGTGCGTGACTGGGCCAGGCTTCCTTGGCCCCAGGCATAGAGGCCAGTAGTCTCCTGGCTGAACAAAAGGAGGAGCGCGCTGGTGGCCGAATGCAGGCCCAATGCCAATGCGGTACCGGCCAGGACCAGGCGGATCGGGCCGCCATTGCCGTTGGCGCCTCCGCCGGACAACGCCAGCACGAGCACGGCTGCGGCGAGGCCGCCGATGAAGGCGACGCCTCCCGAAAGAAGTGATGGAAGGGTCAGCCCGAACGCAGCGATGGCCACGATGGCAAAGTGTGCTCCGGCGTTGACCGCCAGGGTGTCGGGAGAAGCGAGGACATTGCGGGTGGCCGACTGCAATGCTGCGCCGGCCACCCCCAAGGCGACGCCGACCAGCAGGCCGGCGAAAAGTCGCGGGATGCGCGAGGCGACCAACACTGCGGTTTCCTGGTCGGAACCGCTTCCGGTGAGCAGCCCGAGCAACTCGAGAGGGCCGACGTCGGCCGTTCCCTGCGTGAGGTGGATCAACGAAAACAGTGCCAGGAGGACCACGCCGGAGCCAGCCACCAGGAGCGGTCCGGGACGACGGGGGGACTCTTGTCCAATCGCCGATGCGGGTACGGGAGCACCCGCCACGGCCGTGGGTACGGTCATGGCGGGCCTCTTCACAGTGTCGGTCATGCCGTGGGACCTACTTGGTCAGGGACGCGACGATTGCGTCGACGTACTGCGTCATCGAGGCAGGGCCGCCGAACATCCAGATGCCGTCGGAGAGGCGGTGCACCTTGCCGGCTGCCACGAACGGAAGCGACTTCCACACTGCGTTATCCGTCAGCTGTTCGGTGAAATCGCCATCGGCGCTGTTGGTGATGTACACGAAGTGGTCGGCGTTGACGGCGGTCAGGCCTTCGACGTCGGTGGAACCCAGGCCGTAAGCGGGATCGCCTTCAACAGTCCAGGGGTTGACGAGTCCGAGTTCGGTGTTGATGTCAGCGAGCAGGGATCCCTTGGTGAAGGGTCGGATGGAGACCTTGCCGTCAGCAACCCAGCCGTCAGCAAACGCCACGCGGGAGCCTGCGAGGCCGGCCTTTTCGAGGTCGGCCTTGCCTTCGGCAACAGCGGTATCGAAGGCGGCGATGGCTTCTTCGGCCTTCTTCTCCGTGCCTGTTGCCTTGGCTACGAGCTTCAGGTTGTCCTCGGCCTGGGCAATCTGGCGGCTGCCGTCGGCGGACTTGACCACCACCACGGGGGCCAGCTCTTCGAGCTGCTTGATCACGGGCTCGGCCAAGTCAGTGGTGGCGACGATCAGGTCAGGATCGAGGGAAGCAATGGTGTCGAAGCTGGGCTCGTTGCGGGTTCCGATGTCAGTGGGGGTGCTGTTCAGCTTGCCTGCCGTGACCCAGGCGGTGTAGCCCTTGACGTCAGCCACGCCGACGGGCATGACGCCGAGGGTGGTGAGGTTCTCCACCACGTTCCACTCCGTGCCGATGACACGCTTGGCCGGGCTATCGAGCTTGACCTCGATGCCGCGGGCGTCAGTCAAGGTCACTGCTTCTCCGCTGCCGGCCGTGTTTGACGCGGAGCTTGCGGGGCCTTCGGTTGTGCCGCAACCGGTGAGGAGGACTGCCAAGGCGGCGGTTGCGGCGAGGGCCTTGTGGATCTTCATGGACACGGGGTCCCTTTCGTTGGGGGGGTGGGTTAGTTGTCGCTGTGCCGTCCGACGGCGCGGGTGCGCAGGCGGCCGGTCAGCGGATCGGTGTGGGTAACGATGGGGATTGAGTAGACCTCGCTGAGAAGCGCGGCATCGAGTGCCTCGTGGGCTGGCCCCGCAGCGGCAATACGGCCTTCGGAGAGCACCACCACATGGTCGGCCAGTGCGGCTGCTTCGTCGAGGTCGTGCAGCACCACGCCGATTGCCACACCGTGGATGCGGGCGAGGTCGTACACCAGATCGAAGATTTCCACCTTGTAGCGGAGGTCCAAATGGTTGGTGGGTTCATCGAGCAGCAGCACTGACGTGTCCTGCGCCAAACAGCTGGCCAGCCAAACACGCTGCAGCTGGCCACCTGAGAGTTCATGGACGCCGCGCTGGGCGAGGTCACCCACGCCAGTCAGGTCCATGGCACGCTCGACGGCGGCCGGTCCCTCGGGATCGGCCGCCCGCCACCGTCCGCGGTACGGATGGCGGCCAAACTCGACGACGTTTCGGACGCTCAAACCGTGTGGCACCGGGCGGCTCTGCGAGAGCAACGTCACATGACGGGCGAAGTCACTGCGCTTCATTAGGAGGGCGTCGGCAGCTTCCCCTTCCGCCGGGCTGACGGTTACGGTACCGGACTTTGCCTCATGCAACCGGGCCAGCGCACGCAGCAGCGTGGACTTGCCACTGCCGTTCGGGCCTACGAGGGCAACAATGCGGCCCGGTTCCAGCCGCAAGCCTGCCCCATGCACCACATCCCTGTCCCCGTAACGGAGTACCAGGTCAGTGGCCTCAAGCCCGGAAAGTTCACTCAGTTCAATCACAAAATGAAAGATTAGCTTAGGCTTACCTAATTTCTAAAAACGTGTCTGTGGATGTCACCGACAGCGTCCGCACATGGTTGTCCGCGACGTGCGAGGCTTGTTTCATGGACCTGGAAATCTCGCCCTCGCTGACGATTCCCGCCTCGGAGTTCGCCTGGCGGTTTTCCCGTTCATCGGGCCCGGGCGGCCAGCACGTCAACACCACCGACAGCCGGGTGGAACTCCTGTGGAACGTCGCCGAGTCCACTGCCCTGGAGGACGAACAACGGCAGTTGCTGCTCAAGCGCCTGGGACCCCGGCTGATCGCAGGAGTCATCACGGTGACAGCTTCCGAGGAGCGCTCGCAACTGCGCAATCGGGAGATCGCCCTGGCCAAGCTCGGCCGCCTCATCACGGCAGGACTTGTCCCTGAATCCGTCCGCCGCGCTTCCAAGCCGACTCGCGGGTCCGCCCGCCGTCACCGCGTGGCGAAGGAACAGCGGTCGGCAACCAAACAACAACGACGACGCCCTGCCGCCGAGTAGCCGTGCTCCCCTGTTGACCGGCGGCCGTCGGTGGGACCATACAGTCATGGCACCCATACAACGAATCCGCCCGCCCGGCCTCGTCTCCAGCCCGGCCTTCAGCCACGTCGCCGTTGTCCCGCCCGGCGCCACGACGATCTACGTCGGTGGCCAAAACTCCGTGGACGCCAACGGCTCCCTGATCGGGGTGGACGACGCCGCGGTTCAGTCCGCACGGGCCCTCGAGAACGCAAAAACTGCGCTGGCGGCGGCCGGAGCGACCATCAGCGACGTAGTGCAATGGACTGTGCTCTTCGTTGAGGGCGCGGATCTCGCGGCGGGATACGGGGCGATCGCGTCCGAGCTCGCCTCGGATGAGCCGCCACTGGTGACTGCCGCCTTCGTTGCCCGGCTGGGAGTGCCAGGTGCGCTGGTCGAGATCAGTGCGATAGCCGCCGTGGAACGGGGCTAAGCGCCGCTGATCTCAACCCATTCCGAACGCCACTCCGGCGCCTCGAAGGCGTCACTCCAGTAGGCCGTTTCCCTTGCGATCCTGCCGTCACGGAACTCGAAAATGAACACCGTCTCGTACGTTGGCCCGCCGTAGTCCAACGACGCCTCGGCCACCACCAGGTTTCCGCCGCTCAGCAGCCTGCGGGGCGTGATGGTGGGCAATTGTGGAAAGGCGTTGTAGATGCCCCTACGGTTCTCGGCGCCGCGCACGATTTCCCCGGATTGGGGCCAATGCATGACCGCATCGTCATGGAAAAGCTCGTCCATGACTTCGATCTGCCGGGCGTTGATGCACTCGATCAGACGCTTGACCACGTTTTCATTGACGGATTGTTCTCCCATAACCCGCATTGTCCTCCTGGGGGCCGGAGCGCACCACGGATTCCAGGGGCGAAATCAGCCCTTCTTGATCAGGTCCATGAATCCCTGGAGATGCTCGGCCATGTCCACCGACTCGTCGTAGAGCCAGCTCAGTTGGATGCCATCAACCAGCGCGGTGATCTGGCGGGCCACGACGTGCGGCGAAACGCCTTCCCGCAGGCGTCCGGCAGCGAGTTCACGGTCCAATTCGGATCGCACCGAGTCAACAAAATCCTGGTTGCGCCGCAGCAGGAATTCGTGGGCCGGGTGATCGGGGCTGATAGCCTCCGCCCGTAGCGTCGCGTCGAGGTGGATCACGCCGCGGATCCCGGCGTTGTGGCGCATGACTGCAGGCACGGTTTCGAGTAAACCTCGTTCGCTGATGAGCTCCTGCCGCCACGGCCCTTCCCGCTCCTCGCGCAGGACGAGCACTGCTTCAAGCAAGGCCTCCTTGCTCCCGAAGTGGTGCAGGAGCGCCGTGTGGCTGGTGCCTACGTGTTCGGCGATCTGGCGAATCGACAAGCCAAGGTACCCCTTTTCCGCAAACACCTGAAAGGCGGCCTCCACGAGCTCGGCACGCTTCCTGGCCCCGTTCGCGTAGGGCGCGCGCTTCCCTGTCCTGCCTGGCCCGCGGGTTTCCTGATCCATGTGAAGACCTCCTTTGACATGAGGCTACCAAGTTTCTTTTCCACTTTGGTAAAGAAATCAGTCCGAAAGTATTCCAATGTGGTCAAAGTTTGGCTACCTTTGCATGAAAGGCATTGCGGAACGTCCCGTGAGTGCCTTCAGCACCGGTCACAGAGAGCCAACGTCGGCTCTAATCCAAAGGAGGATTTTCATGGGTGACCCCAACGCCACTACCCAGGTCATTGACCCTGCACGAGCCGCATCACTCGGCGGCGCGTCCGGCACACAAGCCGTTCCAACGCCGTCGGGCGTCCTGCCGAACGCACAGCCGTCCCCGAAAAAGACCATGGCACTGGTTCTCATCGCCGCCCTGGGCATGTACATCATGAGCCTGACGCTGGGCACGGCACTCTCGCTTCGGCTGGCCGTGGTTGATCCAACGGGCAAGGAGACCAGCTACGGGATGGCGGTCTCCATCAGCGCACTGTTGTTGATAGTCACCATCCCGCTCACGGGCGCACTGTCCGATCGCACGGCAAGCCGTTTTGGCCGGCGGCGGCCCTGGATCATCGGCGGGTTGGTTCCGGCGCTGCTGGCAGCTGCCGTGATTGGCACCGTACCCTCCACGCCTGTGATCATTGCGGCCTACATTGTGGCTTTGGTCTGCGCCCAAGCGGCTTTCAACACCTATAGCGTCATTCCCATCGAAGCTCTCCCGGACAACAGGCGTGGCAGGGTCATGGGAGCCATGGGCATGTTCGGGGCCTTGGCGATGTCGGCAGGTTCCTACCTTGCTGCCTGGCTGGTCGACGCTCCCCTGTTCATGATGTGCGTCCCCGTCCTGCTGGCGATTGTTTGCACCATCCCGCTTCTGGTGCTCTACAAGGATCCCGCCAAGACCCGCGCCGAACTACCGCCGTTGGACCTCAAGGGGCTCGCGAAGTCGTTCCTGTTGAATCCGCGCAAACATCCCAACTTCGCCTGGGCCTGGGTCTCACGATTCCTCGCCGGCATTGCCATGACTGCTTTGTTCGCCTACTTCATCTTCTTCCTCATGGACGGACTGCACATGCCGATCGCCGAGGCCGGAAAGAGCGCGGGAACGTTGACCCTGATCTCGGCTCCGGTCAGCATCCTCTTCTTCACGGCCTCCGGTTGGCTCTCGGACAAGATCGGCCGCCGCAAGCCGTTCGTCATCGCCGCCGCGCTCCTCATGGCGACAGCCCTGGTCATCGGCGCCACGGCGTCATCCTTCGCACAGTTCATGGTGGCCTGGATCGTGTTCGCCATGGGTCAGGCGATGTACCTCACCGTAGACCTCGCCCTGTGCGCAGCGGTTCTCCCCGATGCCCGGGACACCGGCAAGGACATGGCGGTGTTCAGCCTGGCCCTCAGCATCCCCAACATCATTGTTCCCGCTGCTGCCCCGGCGATCCTGGCCATCGGCACCGGAGACAACTATGGCTTCCTCTGGTTCGCGGCCGCCGCGCTGTGTGCCCTAGGCAGCCTCACTGTCACCTTCATCAAGGGCGTCCGCTGACCAGCGGGAAACCCATCACAAGCCTCGAAAAAAGGAAACACATGACCACCTCACAGTCCTTCCCCCATGATTTCCTCTGGGGAGTAGCCACCGCCGCCCACCAGGTTGAAGGGAACAACGTCAACAGCGACACCTGGTTCCTGGAGCAACTGCCCGGCACGATCTTCGCTGAGCCCTCCGGCGACGCGATCGACCACTACCACCGCTACCGCGAGGACATCGCACTCATCGCGAGCCTCGGCTTCAGCACCTACCGCTTCTCCTTGGAATGGGCGCGGATCGAACCTGAGGAAGGACAGTTCTCGACGGCGGCACTCAACCACTACCGACGCGTCCTGGAGGCATGCCACGAGCGGGGCCTGACGCCGGTAGTCACTTACCACCACTTCACGTCACCGCTGTGGCTGCTTGCAGCCGGTGGCTGGGAAGATGAAGCGACGCCGGAGCGTTTCGCCCGCTACTGCGACCACGTCACGGAGCACCTTGGTGACCTGATCGGCGTCGCCTGCACGCTGAACGAACCCAACCTTCCCTGGCTGCTGAAGGAAATCGGCATCGGCGGCGGTCCTGCGGAAAGCCGTGGTGAGGTGCCCATCTGGGCGGCCGCCGCGGAGCGCCTCAACATCGAAGCAGCCCGGGTTGCTCCCTTCCAATTCACGGTCTCCACCGCCGGCTTCGACGTGAAGCTCGCGGCGCACCAGGCCGGACGCGATGCGATCAAGGCCCGCTACCCCGAGCTGATGGTTGGTTGGACCCTGGCCAACACGGACATTCACGCCGCGCCGGGCGGAGAAGCCAATGCGGACCGTATCCGCCGAGAGGTCAACGAGCGTTTCCTGGAAGCCTCCCGGGGAGACGACTTTGTGGGCATACAAACGTACGGACGCACGGTGTTTGGGTCTGACGGCCTCGTACACGCCGAAGACGGTGTCCCCACCAACCAGATGGGTGAGGAAATCTACCCCGAAGGCCTGGAAGCGACCATCCGCGAGGCTGCGCGTATTGCGCAGATCCCGGTCATCGTCACCGAGAACGGCTTGGCCACCGAAGACGACAACCAACGGCTCGAGTACCTTCGCACGGCTGTTGCGGGTGTCGCGTCCTGCTTGGCGGACGGCATCGATGTTCGCGGTTACATCGCCTGGACCGCGTTCGACAACTTCGAATGGGTGTTTGGCTACGTTCCCAAGTTCGGCCTGATCGCCGTGGACCGGACAACGCAGGAGCGCACTCCCAAGCAGAGCGCCCATTGGCTCGGTGGCGTGGCACAAAGCAACGGTGCCTCGCTGGACCTCGCAATCCAGCCGGCATAATCCGGCCGGACTGATCCTGTCCGTACTGCAACCGAATCCTTAACAACCCTGGAGACCTCCCTGATGACTACCTGGCACGCCCGCATGATCACCGCGGACAAAGACTATGACGGCGCACCACTGCTGCGTGGCGAATTCCGGCTGGAACAAGGGCATGGCGATGCTGTGTCCGCCACGTTGTTCCTGTCCGCACTCGGCGTGGTGGAGGCATGGGTCAACGGCCGGCGCGCCTCCGAAGACCTGCTCACGCCGGGTTGGTCCAGCTACGAATGGCGCGTCCGGTCCAGCGAACTCGACGTCACGGACTTGATAGGCCCGACGACGGTCATTGGACTTGCGCTCGGAAACGGCTGGTACCGGGGACGGCTGGCGTGGTCGGGTGGTTCGAAGTACTACGGTGAGGAGCTTGGTGGGTTCGCCGAGTTACGGGTCCGGTTCGCCGACGGCCACGAACAGGTCATCGGCACCGATGAGTCGTGGACCGCCGGGCCATCGGCCACCACGGCCAATGACCTCTACGACGGGCAATCCATCGATGCCCGACGTGTCGACGACGCGTGGCACGCCCCCGGCTTCGCCGCAGACCACTGGTCCGGGGTGCGCGTCCTCGACGACGACCTCAGCCGCCTCGAGCCCTACATCGGACCTCCCGTTCGGCGCCAGCTGGAACTGCAGCCAGTGAAGGTCTGGACATCGCCCACCGGCAAGGTGTTGGTGGATTTCGGCCAGAATCTCGTGGGCTGGGTCAGGGCCTCGGTGACTGGCGCTTCCGGAGATGTGGTGACCATCCGCCACGCAGAAGTGCTGGAAAACGACGAACTGGGTACCCGTCCCCTGCGCTCGGCGGAAGCCACCGACCGCTTCACGCTCTCTGGCGGAGCGGATGTCTTCGAGCCGACCCTGACGTTCCACGGTTTCCGTTACGCGGAAGTTGACGGCTGGCCCGGAGGCGCCGAAGCATTGCGCAGCGGCGGGCTGACCGCCGTCGTGATTTGTTCGGACATGAGGCGAATCGGCACGTTCCGGACGTCTAATCCCCTCCTCAACCGGCTTCACGAAAACGCAGTGTGGGGTATGAGAGGGAACTTCGTGGATGTTCCCACCGACTGCCCGCAGCGCGACGAGCGCCTTGGCTGGACAGGTGACCTTTCGGCCTTCGCGCCGAGTGCGGCGTTCCTTTTTGACAGCCGCGACTTCCTGAGGGACTGGCTTCGGGACCTTGCCCTGGAGCAGAGCCACGACGAGGACCTGGTCCCCTTCGTGGTGCCCAATGTCCTGAAGTACATTGAACAGCCGGCTGAGTTCGGTGCCCCGGACACCGCTGCTGTGTGGAGCGACGCTGCTGTGTGGGTACCGTGGGCTCTGTGGAATGCCTACGGTGATCGACGGGTACTCGAGGAGCAATTCGTCTCCATGACCGGGCACGCCCGGCGGCTCCGCAGCAAACTGTCACCGAACGGCTTGTGGGACACCGGCTTCCAATTTGGCGACTGGCTGGATCCCGATGCTTCCCCGGACCAGCCTTGGGCGGCGAAGGCCGACAAGCACGTGGTGGCGACTCTGTGCGCGTTCCGCTCCGCTTCGCTCGTGGCAGCGGCCGCCGACGTCCTTGGGGACGACGATGCGTCTGCCGAGTTCGGCGCGATGGCCCACGAGCTGCAGGCAGCCTTCACGGAACACTACGTTTCCGGCGACGGCGTCATCACCAGCGATTGCACCACCGTCTACGCGCTGGCAATCGTCTTCGGAATCCTTGCCGAGCCAGACCGGACATTCGCTGGTCACCGGCTGGCCGAACTGGTGGAACAGTCGGGATTCCGCATCTCCACTGGCTTCGCGGGCACTCCGTTCGTCACAGACGCACTGACCGACACAGGCCACTTGGACGAGGCATACCGTTTGCTGCTGCAAACGGAGAATCCGTCCTGGCTCTACTCCGTCACCATGGGCGCCACCACTATTTGGGAGCGCTGGGATTCCATGCTGCCGGACGGCACCATCAACCCCGGCGAGATGATCAGCTTCAACCACTACGCTCTCGGTGCAGTGGTGGACTGGATGCACCGCACTATCGGCGGGTTGTCACCCTTGGAGCCTGGCTACAGCCGCATCCTTTTTGCCCCGCAGCCCGGAGGCGGGCTCGAATGGGCCGAAACCAGCCTGGAAACTCCACTCGGTCTGACGTCCGTTCGCTGGGAACTCAGGGAAGGTCTCCTCGAAATTTCTGCGGTGGTGCCGGATGGCAGCGAGGCTGTCCTGCGGCTACCAGGCACTGACGACGAAATCCTCGGTCCGGGGCACCACAGCAGGAGCGCGCTGATCGCGAAGCTCAGCTTTCAATGATTGAAATCAACCCCCGCGGGATCACCTCTGATGAGCAAAGCTTGAACCAGGTACTTATGCCGACGAAGGAAAGAAGGAACCACATGTCCCTCAGCGTCGAGGAAATCAACAAAGCCCAACCCCTGGCCAACATTCTGCCGGGCGAAGCCGTCCCCTACTACATGGCCTCCGGCGAAGGCGCCCGGTACGAGATCAACGGGCAGCTGGTGACAGTGATCGCCCGTGCTGCGGACACCGGCGGGATCTTCAGTGCTGCCTACATTTCCGGCGGCATGGGGGCGGAATCGCCATTCGTCAGCCACGCGATCGAACACAAGACGCTCTACGTCTTCGACGGAATCCTGCACGTCTGGCTCCCCGGTGAAAGCAGGGTCCTCACCCCGGGCGATTCCGTGGTCATCCCGCCCGGAACGCCCCATGCCTACCGGATGGCGAGCCACTACACCCGCTTCCTCAACTGGATGACGCCCGGCGGAGCGGAGGCCTACTACGAGCGGATCGGCACCCCTATCGACTCGCACGTTCCCCCGGTACGCGCCGGCCACCTGCTGACAGCCAAGGAACAGGCAGAAGTGGGTGCCGAATTCGGCATCACCTTCCCGGATATCGAACGCATGCAGCCGAGCCTGCAGCAGAACGCCGGGCTGCCATCATCGCTCAGCCCCTACTTCCTCAGTGCCGGCGAAGGTGAGCGCCTGGTGAGTTACCAGACGATGTTTACCTACCTGTCCCGGCCGGAGAACACCGGTTCGAACTATTTCGCAGTGCACACCAAGGGTGCCAAGTCCCCCTATATTCCACTGCACTTCCACTCCGAACACACGGAGAATTTCCTGTGCACGGAAGGGCGCATGTGGCTGTATGCCAACGGCCGGGAGATGCTGCTGACCAAGGGCGACTTCGTCCACGCCCCGGCCGGTACCATCCATTCCTTCGCGTTCGATTCCCACAACACGCAGATGGTCGGATTCCTGACGCCCTCGGTCTTCAACGGCTTCTTTGAATACTTCAACAAGCCCACGGACGACTACATCTACACCGAGGGCGGGGAGCCGTACATGGACATGGAAGGCTTCGGCCGGGCCCAGGCGGAAATGGACCTCACGGTGGTTGGGCCTCCCCCGCAGCGACGCTCCGCGTTGGACATCTAAGCCACACAAAGCGAAGGCCCGGATCTCTCCAGAGGTCCGGGCCTTCGCTTTTTGGGGCACACCCCGCTGGCGGATCACTCCGGGCGGGACGTCACTCCGGGCGGGACACGGCTTGCTGGACTAGCGCCCGGCCGTAGTCGTTGCCATTGGGCGTTCGAAGCACGGTGTGCATGTGGAACGGTGCAGGGTGCTGGTTGTTGAGGAAGACTCCGGTGTGGTGGTCGAGCTCCAGTATCACCACGGGGCTCTGGAGACGGAAGTAGAAGGCGTCATCGCCCTGCCATCCGCCGATCCACGAGAACCAGGTTTCACCGTAGTGCTCCTGGATTTCCCGCAGCCGGACAGCCCGAGGTCCCGCTGGAAGGCAGGCGATGGAATCATCAACCACTCTGTCCAACAGCTCCACCGCGATGGCGGGCATCGAGGACACACGAATCCCTTCATAAGGGATGACGCGGTTGTCCTGGAAACAGCCCGCAAGGTGGCGTTCGTCCCCCGGGTGCAGCCGGCCTTCGGGCATGGACGCATCCTGCAGGTGGTGGAACACCACGGCGTCTGCCCGGAGGGAGTCCGGTAGCGCCGCCATGAGCTCCCGGGCCCACTGGATCCGTTCTTTGAAGACCTTCACGCCCTGGTGGGGGCCGTCGTCGATGACATCCGGTTCGGCGCCCAGGAACACCGGCGAGACCACCATCCGGCTGCCAATCAGCAGGCAATTAAGCGCAACATGATGGCCGAACAGCTGCCAGCCCCAGGGCTCCGTCTCCGAAGGGACCCCGTACAAGGCAAAGTTGTAGCTGTGCTCGTTCATGAGGAGCGGCAAGTCCACCAACTGCCCCAGAAATCCGTTGATGCGCATCAGGTTTCGAACCAGCGAATAGCCCTCGGGACTGAGGCTCGCCTCGACCAGGGCCAGGGCGGCATCGCGAATCCAAGGCTCCAGCTCGTCAAGGCGCAGCCCGGTATCGTGCTGCATGAATTCCGGGTTGGCCCAGCTCTGCCACTCAGGGGCGTCCACGGCGTAGCTCAAGCGGTCCCGCTGGGCGGGCGATGCCAGTGCGAGCAACTTGTCGGCCGCTGCCACCATGTCCGACGTCGGGGCTTCGTCGCCCGGTTGGGCTTCCGTCAGCGTAAACAGGCCCTCGCGAAGGAGGCCGTCGTTGGTGACGCCGACAAAAGGCTGCGGGTACAACCTGTTCCAGCCCTCGATCATGGGCCCGGCAAAGGAGTCGTGCTTGGCTGCCTCAGCATAGGACCTTGCATCCAGTCCACGGAGCTTCGCTACGCGGGGATGGTCCGGCTGGTACAGGTAGTCACGAAATGACGGCGTCGGCACGAGCAGCCTCCTTGGTTTCCTGGGAATCAGAGCGGGCCCATCCTGTGGCGACTCGGAGGGCGTCGGCGACAGCCTCAGCGGAGGACCCCCGCCAGGCAACGTGTTGATCAGGCCGGACGAGCACTGCGTCGGCAGCCCAGAGATCCCTCATGAAGACCCCCGTGGCGTCCGGCCCAACCTCCCTCACGGTCAGCGGAACACCTTGGGCAGCAGCGGCGGCAAGTACCGGATCATAGGCACTTTCGACGCCGGCATCCTCCAAGGCTTCAGCGTCCACGAGCAAGGTAAACCCGGTCCCCAAAAGGTCATAAACCGACGTCGAATCTTTCAACCAGGCATGCGGAAGCAGCGCGCCCGGACATGCCGACGGAAGGTAGCGGATGGGATCTTCGACCGGAACAGGGCTTCCGTCCGGCACCACGATCGGAGACGCGGCGTAGCTGTAGCCGAGGACAAGCCCCAAGGAATCGAATTCACTGCGCTTGACACCCAGTGCTTCGCGAGCCGACAACCGGGCAGCGTCGCCCACCGGGCCTGCGGAAGCCAGCGCTGGATTGGCAAAATGGTAGGCAAGGGCCTTGCCATTGGCTGCGGCGTCGTTGATGGTTCGCTCAGCGATGGGTCTACGTTCATGTTCGTAGCTGGCCAAAAGGGCTGGACCGGCCCAGCCCTCCAGGACGGCGGAGATCTTCCAGGCGAGATTGGCGGCGTCACCGATGCACGTATTGAAGCCGTGTCCGCCCCACGGCGGGTTCTGGTGGGCGGCGTCGCCCACCAGGTACACGCCGTCGTGCCCGTAGGAAGGAGCAAGGAGCATGCGCGCCGTCCACGGGTCCGTAGCAACTACGTCAACCTCGACGTCGGCTCCCACCAACGAGCGGACGAGTGCCACGGGATCCACGTCCTGCTCCGCGTCCACGCCTTGGATGATGGCCCACCAGGTCCGGCCCAGGTCCATTCGGCCCACCATGCCGGAAGTACCGGGCCCGAGAACCCAGTACTGCACTGCCGGATCGAGGCTGATGGTGGTGGCCAGATCGCTGGAACGGAACAGGATGCTGATATTGGACAGGGTTGCGGATCCGCCTTCGAGCCGTAGGCCCAAGCCACGACGGACCGTGGACGAACCGCCGTCGGCTCCTGCCAGGAAACCGCACTCAACGCTGCTGCTGTTACCTGCGGCGTCGACTACGGTTACTTGCTGGCCGGCACCCTCCCGTGAGAAGGCATCCACGCGCAATCCCGTCAGGAGCGTGGCATGGGTGGACGCTGCCACCGCATCACGGAGTACCGATTCCAGCAGCGGTTGCGGTATTTGTTGACCGCATTCCGGTTGCGGTTCATAGCGGCCCGTTTCCAGCTGGAATGCGTTGGAAAACCTGCGGATTTCCCTGCCGGTCAGGGACGAGCAGAAGATGACGTCCTGGGCGAAGGCCACGGGCAAAGGCGCCGCCGCCCGCAGCCTGTCCGCCAGTCCTAGCCGGCGCAGGTGCGTCATGGTCCGCGAATTGGTGGTCTTGGCACGCGGCCGGTCCAGGTCGATCGCCAGGCGCGGCTCTATGACCAGGCTTCGAATTCCCCGTTGCGCCAAGTCCAGGGCCAGGAACAATCCGCTGGGACCGCCGCCGGAAATCAGGACCGGGATCTGGTCCGGCACCTCTACGAGGCCGGCGTTGTTGATGGCACCCATCAGGCCCTCGCCCGGAGTGTCGGCGCGCCGATGGGAGTCAGCAGAGTGCCAAGTTTCTCGATTTCGACCTCCACGATGTCACCGGGGTGCAACAGCCACTGAGGACTGCGGGCATAGCCAACGCCCTCGGGAGTGCCCGAGGCAATGACGTCGCCCGGGTGGAGCGTGAGCGTTTCACTGATCAACGCGATGATTGCCGGAACTGAGAAGATCATGTCCCGTGTGTTGCCGTTCTGGACCTCGGTACCGTTCACCAAGGTGCGCACCTGGAGGCCATCGCGGAGATCGCCAACCTCGTCGCGACTGACCAGTGGTCCCAATGGTCCAGTGAAGTCGCCGTTCTTGCCAAGGGTCCACTGGCTGGTGAGCTTCTGGGCGCGGCGGGCCGTGATGTCGTTGAAAGTGGAGTAGCCGAACACTGCATCCTCGGCTGTTGCCTCGTCCACGGACTCGACGCGCTTGCCGATGTAGGCGGCAACCTCCCCTTCCCAGTCCAGTCCGGCCTCGCCGCCGGGAACGGGTACAGGGACGTTGCCGACGGACAGCGATGCCGTCCACCGTCCAAAGAGCGTGGGGTACGGCGGAAGGTCCTGGTCCTTGTAGCTGCCTTCGGCTGCGTGGGCCTTGTAATTGAGTCCGACGCAGATGACCCGCGCGGAGCCCGGAACCAGCGGAACCTCCGTGACGTCGATCCGGTCCGTCCCTGCTGCGGTGTCGGCGATGATCGCAGGGGCTTTCTCCTGCCATCTGGCCGCATCGGCCCAGAAGTCCGTCACGGATGCCAGCGGAAAGACTTTGCTGCCGCTGAGCGCTGCTACCCAGGTGCCGCCGTCGTGGTTGATGCCTATGTACTGCATGGTGGGCCTTTCAGCTTCGCCCTGAGGCGGTTGTCGGTGGGAGGGCACGGCAAGGAAACCCCAAAGGTGGTGCCGGTGCGGGAAGAACTTACGGGAGGCCGGATTGCCGGCGGAAGAACGAGACAGTGGCCGCCAGTGCCTTCTCAGCAGCCGCCGGACTTCCCTCCGGAAGGGACCACATGTGATCGGCGTGGTCAATGAGGAGAAGTTCGACCTCGGCGCCGGACTTTTCCAGTGCGGCCGCCAAGGATTGTGATTGGGCCGCTGGGACGAAACGATCCGCGCTGCCGTGGACCAGAAGGAACGGAGGAGACCCGGGGCGGACATAGCTGATGGGGCTCGCAGCGGCCGCCCTCTCGGGATTTTCCGCGAGGACCCCACCGACCAGCAGCTCCTCCCGGGAGCCGGGGTCGCTGGCACGGGCCACGGCATCGGGCAGCGCTTGGTCCCCCATGTGGATCAGGTCGGTGGGCGGATACCATGCGGCTACAGCCGCCACCCTGCTGCTGTCCGTGCCTGTGAGACCGACCAGGCTGGCCAAATGCCCTCCCGCGGAGTCGCCCCACGCGTAAATGCGTTCCGGGTCCACGCCGTACTCGACGGCGTGGTTCCGCAGCCATTGCACAGCGGCACGGGCGTCATGGAGTTGGGCGGGGAACTGCGCTTCGCCACTCAACCGGTAGTCGGCGGAAACAACCACGAACCCGGCTTCGGTAAGAACATCGAACGGTGCCAGCCCGAAGCTGTCGCACACCGGGCCCAGGGAGGAGCGCTCGCCGACGCGCCAGCCGCCTCCGTGGAAATGCACGACGGCGGGACGCTGGTTTTCTTTGCCGCCGCCCTCGGGCGCAGACTTCGGCAGGTAAAGGTCCAGCAGCAGCGGGCGAGAGTGGTGGTCGCCGACGCGGGCAAATTCAACGCCTTTCATTGCGCGACCGTACGTCATCGTTGACTCCTCTTTTGCTGCCGGATCCTCGATGGTCCGGGCCTTCCCTCCAAGGATGTCGAACCTGTGTCCGAACCTGAACAGCCGATTTCAATCATTGGAACTGCCTGCAGTGGCTAGTTCGTTGGCCAGGAACACCAGCCCACGCTGGACGATACCAAGAGCCGCGGAATGGTTGAGGTACCCGTGGGTTGCCCCGTGCTCCATCCTGAACTCGACATCGATCCCGGCACTGCGGAGGCTGGCCGCATACAGTTCCGCCGAAGGCCGCAAGTCGTCGAATTCGCAAGCCACGATTGCGGCCGGCGGAAGCCCTGAGGGGTCTGCATGGCCGGGCACAGCATACGATGACGCCATGCTGATTGGACCCCCGATGTAGTTCTCCAGCATGGCCCGGCAGTCATCTTCGGTAAACCGCAGAATGTGGGGCAAGGACGACATCACACCGGACTCGTCCCCCAGGGGCGTCAGCTTCCCATGCAGGAAGGGATAGGCCAGGAGCAGCTTGGCTGGCAGCTTTTCGCCTATGTCCTTCAAATACATTGCTGCTCCCACCGCCAGGTTCGCACCGGCACTGGCTCCACCAAGGCACAACCGGCCCGGCGCTACACCGAATTCTCCGGCGTGTTCAACGGCCCAAAACCAGGCACCCAGAACGTCCTCGTGAGGCGCCGGGAAATGCACGCCGTCCCTCGCCAGCCGGTAGTCCACGGAGAACACCACCCCACCGGTCTTGTCGGCCACCTCGCGGGCCGTCTGGTCCGCCTCCCGCATGTCCAGGTCCCCGCCCGCGAATCCGCCGCCATGCAGCCAAACCACGCCGGGGACACCGGCGTCGTTCCTCCCCCGCGTGCTGCCCGTGACAGGACCGTAGACGCGCAACGGCACCGGACCCGCAGGCGCGGGTATGTGTGTGTCCAGAACCGGGACATCGGGTTGTGTGTATGCAAGGGAAGTCCCGCTGAATGCTTCGAGCCTTTGCCGGCCGGCGGGGTCGGCCAGCAGTTCCTCAAAGGATTCCGCGCCGGTCACGTGCTCCATGAGCGCGGCCAGCTCAGGATCGAGGCTCATGGCTGCCGGAATTCACGCTGGAAGAAGTCCACCGAGGATTCGAGGATGCGCTCCAGCTGGTCTTCGGCGAAGAAGAAACAGTGGTCCGCGCCGTTGATGGTGACGAGTTCCTGCTGGACTCCGGCACGTGCCAACGCGTTGGCAAGCAGCTCGCTTTGTGCATGCGGCACCAAGCCGTCGCTGTCTCCGTGGATCAGCAGAAACGCCGCAGCATCCGAGGTGACGTAGCTTATGGGGCTCGCGGCGGCCAGGAGAGCGGGATCATCGGAGCCACCCACCAGCATGGTTTCCGGACGTAACGATGTTCCTTCAGGCACCGCGGCAAGAAGAGCTGCTCCCATGAAGTCGTTGGCCGCAGTCATCGGCGGCATATCCTCCAAGGAGGACACGCCGTAGAAGTCCACCACGGCGCTGACCGAGCTGGGTTGTCCCTGCACGCCGAGGCCACCCTCGAGGTCTTCACGCGCTCCTGTCAGTCCAAGGAGAGCCGCAAGGTGGCCACCTGCGGATTCGCCCCAGGCACCAATCCTGTTCGCATCGATGCCCAACAGGTCCGCGTGATGCCGCAGGTACCGGACAGCCGCTTTGATGTCATGCAACTGGGCCGGGAATGGTGCCTCCAGGGAATGGCGGTAGTCCACGGTGGCGCAGGCGATTCCCGCTTCGTTCAGCAAGCGGAACACTGAGTCCGGCGCAAAGGTGGGTGGCAGCTCCCGCCGATCCCCCAGCTGGAAGGCTCCGCCGTGGATCCACACCACCACAGGGACTGCGGTTCCGGCGTTTCTCCGCGGCAACCACACATCCATGGACAGGCGGCGGAAGCCGAGGGCAATCGCGTAGCTCAGCTCGCGGTGGAGCAGGGTATGTTCGGACACCGCCTCCGGGGAAGCAGGAGCCTGGTAGGCCGGGAACGGTGGAGGCGTAGGAACGCGGTGCGGCTCGCCATGCCGGTCCAGCTCGACGAGTCCGGCATTGTCTGATGTGTCAAGTTTCAACAGTTGCTCCTGGAAGTCTGGAAGGGGTTCAGGCGAAATGGCAGGCGACGTCGGAGGAACCCACGCGACGAAGGGCAGGGCGTTCGGTGGCGCAGAGTTCGGTGGCAAGCGGGCAGCGCTGCCGGAACGGGCAACCTCCGGGCGTTGCCGCTACCGCTGCGGCAGTGCGGACGCCGAGGGATTCCCGGACTGCCCGGCGCTCGGCCTGCTCGGCTGGCCGCGGAACCGGAGACGCGGCAACAAGGGCCTGCGTGAAGGGGTGTTTGGGGTTCTCGGTGACCTCTGCCGCCGGGCCGGATTCCATGACCTGGCCGCGATACAGCACCACGACCCTTTGGGCCAGGAACTGGACCACGGAGATGTCGTGGGCGATGAACAAGTAGCTGAGGCCGTGCTCGTCCCGCAGATCAGCCAGCAGGTTCAAGACCTGCGCCTGCGTGGACAGGTCCAACGCGCTGACGGCTTCGTCACACACCACAAGCTTCGGTTCGCAGATGAGGGCGCGGGCCACGGAGATGCGCTGCCGTTGGCCGCCCGAGAACTGGCTGGGGTATCGGTCCACGGCCTCTCGTGGGAGGCCGACACGCTCCAGCATGTCTTCGGCTCTTGATCGGGCTTCTGCGGCAGGGACGCCCCGGACGCGCAGGGGTTCGGCCAAGGAGGATCCGATGGTCTTGCGGGGGTTCAGGGATGAATTGGGGTCTTGGAAGACGGCCCGCAGCTCGCTGCCAATGGCCCTGCGCTTGCCGGAATTGGCGTGCGTGATGTCATCACCTTGGAACTCTACCGACCCGCCGGTCACTTTCTGCAGCCCAAGAATCGCCTTGCCGATGGTGGACTTTCCGGACCCCGACTCGCCTACGAGCCCAACGGTTTCGCCAGGCTGGATGGCAAAGCTGACGTGATCGACGGCGGCCGGTGCCGCGGCTGCCTTCCTTCCGCGGCCGTAGCGGACCACGAGGTCCTTGACGTCAAGAATGGGTCCTTGGCGCACAGTGGTGTCCGTGTCCTGTCGAAGCGGTGTTTCGATGCTCATGCCATGTCCTTTTCAATGAGGTCCAAGCGGTACTTGGCAGGGACGTCAGCAGGTACTTCAATGGGAACCGCTTGCGAGGGAACGTCGGTAGGTACCCACGCGAGCCCTTCCATAGCCAATTCGTCTGCCTTGACGCACCGCACCAGGCCAGTGCCGGCTCCCGAAGAAAGCAGCGGAACAGGCACCGTACACGCAGAGCCGGCGAACTGGCAGCGCGCAGCGAACCGGCACCCAGTGGGCCAATCCTTCGGCTGAGGGACCTGGCCCTTGATGGTGGCGAGGCGCTCGGGCATGTCGCGGGCCGAGTTGGCGTGCGGATCCGCGGCCAGGAGCGCCAGCGTGTAGGGATGCCGGGGGTTGTCGAGGATGCTGACCGTTGGGCCGTTCTCCACCACTTGGCCCGCGTACATGACTGCCACGTGATCGCAAATATCGGCGACGACGCCGAGGTCGTGGGTGACCATCACCACGGACATGCCGGTGTCCTTCACCAGTGTTCGCAGGAGGGAAAGGATTTCGGCTTGGACTGTGACGTCCAAGGCGGTTGTGGGCTCATCGGCAACCAGAAGCCGCGGGTTTCCGGATAGTGCCAGTGCGATGGCCACGCGCTGGGCCATGCCGCCGGAAATCTGGTGGGGATAGCTCTTCAGGATGCGTTTGGCATCAACGATGCCCACCTTTTCCAACAGGCTGAATGCCTCGGCGTTGGCTGCGGCTTTTCCCGCAGAACGGAGGCGTCGGATGGCGGAGGTCAGCTGATAGCCCACGGTAAACATAGGATCCAGGGCCCGCATGGGTTCCTGCGAAATGAGGGCGATGTCCCGGCCACGGATGGCTTCCAGCTCCTTGTCCGTTGCGGCCCCCAGATTCTTCCCGTTCCACAGGATCCCGCCGCCGGTGACAGCGACGCCGGAGGGCAGCAGCCCCATCAGGGACAGCGCGGTCATCGTCTTTCCGCAGCCGGACTCGCCTACCAGGCCAAGAACGGTGCCGGGTTCGACGTCGAAGGCGACGTCCGTGACCAGAGGAGTACCGCCGTCGACCCCTACAGAGAGGCCGCGAACGCTGAGCCTGCCGGGTTCCTGCGCCTCTTGTACGGCAGGGGCGGCCGCTGCAGCGGCAGCGGCCTGGGCTGCCCGCTTCCGTCGGACCGCTGCCGAGGGCAGGTGCGGGGCCGTGGCGTTGGGAGCCTTTCCCAGCGCATTGCCGATCGCGTTGGCAGAAAGGACTGTCAGGGCAAGCACCACGCCGGTGGGAACCATGAGCCACGGGGCGTCGTAGACGTGCTGTGAGGCACTCTGGATCATGCCGCCCCAACTGGGCTGCGGCAGCGGCGGACCGAAGCCAATGAACGCCAAGCCGGCCTGGATCAGCAAGCCCACCGCGAAGATGAGCGCGGACTGCACCACGATAGTGGTGGCCAGGCCCGGCAAGACGTGCCGGACACTGATTGCCAGTGGACCGAGTCCGTCCACCGTGGCCGCGTCGACATAGAGCTGGGACTGCAGCGCCTTCGCTTGGCCAAGCACCACCCGGTAGATGCCTGCGGAGATCAACACGCCCAGGATGGCCATGATCAGCGGTATGTTCGTTCCCACGGCACCTATGACGGCCAGGATGATCACCGTTCCCGGAAGGGACATCATGATCTCGGTGACGCGGCTGATGACACCTTCGCCGCGCTGGCTGTTCGCCGCTGCCAGGGCAAGCAGCGTTCCAAGCCCGACGCCGACAATCACCGTGATGAACGACGTCCCCAGGGTTTCGGCTGCCGAGGCAAAGATGCGGCTGAGGATGTCACGGCCAAGCTCGTCGGTGCCTAGCCAGTGGGCAGCCGTGGGACCGGACAGGACTGCAGTGAAGTCCTGGTCTTCGGTCTTGTAGGGCAGCCACCATTGAGCCGTGAGGGAAGCAACGATGATCGCGGACAACCACAAAGCGCCGGAGAGGCCAGCCGGTGAAGCGATGAGCCGGTGCCCGGAGAGCTTGTTCAGTGCTGTCTTGCGCGGAGATGCTGGGAGTGTGGGAATCATGAGGCACGCAACTTCGGGTCAAGGAATTTGGTGGCAAGTTCGAGCACCAGGTTCACGGCGACAACGACCACCGTGGCGATGACCACCACGCCTTGGACTGCCGGGGCGTCGTGGGTGCTGACTGAGGATTGGACTGCCTGGCCGAGGCCCGGCATGGCGAACAGTTGCTCTGCAATCACGGATCCACCGAAGAGTCCGATGAACTGCAAGGCAATACCGGCCACGATTGGCAGGCTGGCGTACCGCAGGGCGTGCACGTACAGAATCTTCCACGTCGGCGTGGCTGTGGCCCGGAGGGTGCGGATGTGTTCCTGTTGCAGGGCCTCGAGCATGGAAGCCCTGGTTTGGCGGGCGATGAAGGCCGCACCGCCCACCGCCAAAGTGATGACCGGCAGCGCCAGGGACAACGCCCAGTCCTGGGGTGAGACCTCAAACGGCACGTAACCGGTAGCGGGGAAGATGGATGACTGGACGGCAAAGAGATAGACAAAGATGACGCCGATCCAGAAGGCGGGCAGTGCCACGAGCAGTCCGACGAATCCGCCGATCAACTGATCCAGGAACCCGCCACGGACTGCCGCTGTCACACCCAGGGCAATGCCGATCGCGGCGCTGAGTACCGTGGCGCCGGCTGCCAGGGATGCGGTGACCGGGAGCCTGTTGGAAAGGTCCGCGCTGATGGATCGTCCGTCGATCAGGGAACTGCCCAAGTTGCCTTGGACTGCGCCGCCGAGCCAGCGGAAGAACTGGACCACCAAGGGATCGTTCCAGCCGAGGCTCTGGTTAAGGTTGTCGATGGCATCCTGAGAGGCACCCGCCCCGAGGGAAACAGCGCCCGGGCTGCCGGGCATGGCGTGGACCAGCAGGAATGCCAGCACCGCCACCACCAGCACGGTGGCCAGCGCCATCATCAGGCGCTTGGTGACGAACATTGCCATGGTGACCTCCAGTGGTCGGGCCGGACGCCGCCCCGTAAGGGACGGGCGCCCGGCCTAGGTGGGTGGATCAGTTGGCGGGTGCGTAGGAGGAGAGCAGCGGGTACACGTTGGTTCCGGCGAACTTCACCTGCTGGACCTTCTTGGTGTTGTAGCCCTGGTTGGTCAGCGACTCGTACAGCGGGATCATCCAGCCGGATTCCACCAGGCGGGTATTGAGCTTGGTCAGCGCGGCCTTCGTGGAGGCCTCGTCCTTGGCTGCGGCGGCTTCGCCGGTGGCGGCGTCGAGCTGCGAGTCGGTGGCCTTCTGCACGTTGGTGAATCCATTGAGGATGGCCCCGTACATCAGTCCCACGGGGTTGTCCCAGCCCAGTGGGGCGTAGCCCAGCGGGGTGGTTGCCACAGCGGCGAATGCTTCATCCGTGGAGGCTGCCAGCTTGACGTTCATGGTGATCCCCACAGCAGCCAGGTCCTTCTGGACTGCTTGGAGGTCGGTCTGCGTCTGTGTGCTGGCGATGATCGTGAAGTCGAAGCCATCGGCGTAGCCTGCCTCAGCCAGGAGACTCTTTGCCTTGGCGGGATCGTAGGCGAACCGTGTGTTCAATTCCTCGGTGAAGCCGGCCGAATCCTTGGGCAGGGCATTCCATGCCGGAATGTCGCCCTTGTGGAGCGCGTCCACCAGCGCCTGCCGGTTGATGGCGTATTGGAACGCCTGTCGTACCTTTTCGCTGGCAAAGGCGGGAGCGGTCTTGCCGGTCTTGTCGAAGGAAATCATGGTTTGGACGGTGCCGCCGATTTGCGAGACCCCCACTCCCTTGGACTTGGCGAAGTCAACTGTGGACGATGTCAGGGAGGCAACGTCCGCCTGGCCGGAAACCAGTGCGTTCGCGCGGGCCTGGGGGTCCATGATGACGCTAAAGGTGATCTTCTTGTAGGCGTATTTGGAGGCGTCGGCGTTCTTGTCATTCTTGATGAAGACGTACTTGTTGCCCTTGACCGTCGCGCCACTGTCCAAGGTGTAGGGTCCGGAACCGTCAGGGGTGGTGGCAAGGCTGGCACTGTCCGTCACGGCGCTCTTGCCCACGATCATGCCCAAGGTGGAGGTGAGGTTCTTTTCGAAGCCCGGTTGCGCCTTGGCGAACGTGATGGCCACTTGCGTTGGACTGACCACGTCCACAGTGGTGATTTCCTGGGCGCCACCCTTGGCTATGGCCGAGTAGGCGCTCAGCGCGGCGTCGCTGCGGCGGTCAAGGTTCGCTTTCACCAAGGCCGCGTCCAAGGTTGAACCGTCCGTGAAGGTCACGCCCTCCTTGAGCGTCAGCGTCAGGACGGTGTTGTCGGCGTTGTAGCTAAACTCCTTGGCCAGGCCTGGTCCTACGCTGCCGTCGGGCTGCATGGTCATCAGGTTTTCATACAGGCCTTCGAAGAACTGTCGCTGGGCGTCCGATACACGCAACGGGTCATAGCCGAACGAGGCACTGTCGCTGTCCGTGGCGATGGTCAGCGTGCTCTTGTCCGCGGTGGACGTGGCCGCTGTACTGCCGCCGCAGGCTGTCAGGGATCCCAGGAGGAGCGCCCCGGCCAGGACGGCCGCGCTCCGACGTGCAGGGGAGGTCAGGAGTTTCATGTGCTGCGCCTTCGCATTCGTGAGGGAATCTAAGTCGGGATGTGGCACCGGCGGCCTGGACAAGATCGGCTGTGACATGTCCGGGCCGATCCGTGGGCGCCCTCTCGTCAGATGGCTTCCGGTGACCGGCTTCTTCAAGAGTGGTTGGCGGGCAGCACTTCGCCCCACGTGAATTTCATTGGTTGAAACAGTATTGTGGTGGAGATCACTCCTTAGATTGAAAGGATTCAGGTTCATGTCTGTCGAGGATGGAAGCGCCAGCGCCAGCGGCACGCCGCAACGCGGCAAGCGTCCCAAGCAGGGCGAACCGGTCATTGATCGCGCACTGAGCCTGCTCGCCGTCTTCACCGACCGGCGTCGTGCCCTGACGTTGTCCGAAATGGCCCGGTTGGCTGACATGCCGGCGCCCACCGCGCTGCGACTGATCGCCCGCCTGGTAGCGTGGGGCGCCCTGGAGCGGCTCGAAGACGGCCGATACGTGGTGGGCGTCAGGCTCTGGGAGGTGGCGTCATTATCGCCCCGCGGCCACGGCGTCCGCGAGATCGCCTTGCCGTTCTTGGAGGACCTCTATGCCGTGACGCGCCACCACGTGCTCCTGGCCGTCCGCGACAAGAACGAGGCGGTCCTGATCGAGCGCCTCTCGTCCAAGGAAGCTACGGAAGTCGCCTATCGCGTGGGCGGCCGGGCGCCTTTGAGGTCGACGGCGGTGGGTTTGGTGCTGCTCTCCGGCGCCGATGCCGCGTTCCAGGAAGCCGTCATCAGCCAACCACCCGATGTCGAAGCCGGCGTGGACACCATGCCGGAGGGGCAGTTGAGGCGTACCTTGTCCGACGTGCGGCGAACCGGAGTGGCAATGATCCGGCGCTCGGCTCCGTCCCGCACGGTGTCTGTCGCGTCCCCCATTTACGGTGCGGAAGGATCGGTGGTGGCCGCGTTGTCCATAGTGGTTCCCGACGGCGCCACGCCGCCGAACGTCCTAGCCCCCGCCGTGCAAGCAACTGCCAGGGCGGTCTCTCGAAACCTGGGCTACAACGCCGGCCCGACGGAAAGCGTGCGGATGCGCTAGAGGGTGTCCGCCATTCCGGCGTAGTCGGGCGCCAGGAGCGAGCGGGCCAAACGGCGGGCGTAATCCCGGATGCCCTCCACCAAATCCAACCGTCCGCCAGCCAGTGCCCACTGAAGCTGCAGCCCATCACTGACGGCAATGATCTCGCGGGCGCACGCGCCTACGTTGATGTCGTCGCGGAGGTAACCGCGCTCCACCCCGGCGGCCAGTCGCTGCGCAGTCTCGCCCACGGCGCGCTCATACCAGCCGGCGTACAGCTGGTGGGCCGGCGTCGAAGAGTCTGCGGCTTCTGCGCAGACCTGCACGAACAGTTCAATGAGTCCAGGCTCCCTGACCAGCTCACGCGTGGACTCCACCATGCTCCTGAAGAGCGCAAGAGGGTGGTCGGCTTCCTGCGACTGGGACGTCCACCACGTCGCCGTTTGCTCGAGTCGACGCTCCGCCACGCCCAGCAGAAGATGCTTCTTGGAACGGAAGTGGTGCATCAGGCCGCTTTCGCTGAGGCCAACGTCAGCGGCGATCTCAGAAAGGGGCACCCGATGATAGGCGGACGCGGCAAAGAGCCGGGTGGCCGCGTCCAGAATCTCGGCACGCTTGGCGCGCCCCACCTCATAGCTTCCAGTCTTTCGCCGCGTTCGCACGTTCTCAGGGTAGCTTCGCCTTGCCATCATAAAAACAGTGCTTACTTTGTTTTTATGGATTAGCATTGGCGGATGGCCGCGAAGATGCCGGCCTTCCCCGGAGGAGTCCCCTTGGCTGACCTTGATTTCCACCCCGCAATTCACGAAGCATTACATGATGCTTCCTGGATCTCGCCCCATGAACCGCATCCCGCCGGGCCAGGCAACCGCCCCGCGTACTGGCTCCGCAGCTCCTTCACCTGGACACCGGACAATGGCAAGGCGACGGTTCACGCTACGGCCCACGGCATCTATGAACTGTTCATCAACGGCAGCCGCGTAGGCGACGAAGAACTGACGCCTGGATTCACCTCGTACCGCAAGCGGCTGCAGTTCCAGGAATGGGAGATCACCGGGTTTCTGGTCAGCGGCCTCAATGAGGTGACTGCGTTGCTTTCAGACGGCTGGTTCCGGGGCCGGCACGGATTTGAACGGCGTGCTGATGGTTTCGGCACCGAGACTGCCTTCCTCGCCTCCGTCACAACGCCCGCCGGGGTACTGATCGCCACCAACGGCGACTGGCAATCGCGCGAAAGCCACATTACCCGCGCCGACTTGATGGACGGACAGGCGGTGGACTTCCGGCGCTGGCCGCTGTCCTTGGAGGAACACACGACGCCGGATGGCTGGCTTCCGGTTGTCCCCTGCCTCGGCGGCCTTTACGAGAACCGCGACCGGTTGGTCCGGCCGCTCGCACCCCCTGTGCGACGCATCGAGGAACTCCCGCCGGTCAGCGTCACGGTTCCGTCCCCGGGCGTCACCGTGGTGGACTTCGGGCAGAACATCAATGGCTGGGTCCGATTGGTCAAACTCGGCCCGGAGGGACATCTCACTACCCTCCGGCATGGAGAGGTCCTGGACAGCTCCGGCCTGGTGTCCACGGAGAACATCCGGGCCTTCGATTTCGCCACCAAGACCCCCCTGGCCGCCGGGCAGATCGACACAGTGATCTCGGCCGGGCGCCCCGGTGACGTTTTCGAACCGAGGCACACCACCCATGGCTTCCGGTACGTTCAGGTTGAAGGCGCAGCCGGTCCTCTCTCGCCGACTGACATTACGGCCGTCGTGGTCCACACCGCCCTGAGAAGAACCGGCACATTCGAATGCAGCGATCCCCGGCTGAATGCACTCCACGATGCCATTGTGTGGAGCTTCCGCGGCAACGCCTGCGACGTCCCCACAGATTGCCCCCAACGGGAAAGGTCAGGGTTCGCCGGCGACTGGCAGGTCTTCGCAGACACGGCAGCCCTGATGTATGACGTCTCCGGGTTCAGTGCCAAATGGCTCCAGGATCTGGCCGCAGATCAATGGGCGGACGGCCGGGTACCCACAGTTGTTCCCAACCCGGCCGGAGACCGCCCCTCCGGCAACGTTTTCGAGGACCTGGCCACCGGTTCGGCCGGCTGGGGTGATGCTGCGGTGTTCGTGCCATGGTCCTTGTGGCGGGCCTACGGGGACAAAGAAGCACTCTCCAGGTCCTTTCCGTCCATGCGGGCGTGGGTTGATTATGCTGCCGGCGCCGCATCGGCCAACCGCCACCCTGACCGGGCAAGCTTCAGGCCCGATCCCTTGCCCCACGAGCAATACCTGTGGGACACCGGCTTCCACTTTGGTGAATGGCTGGAACCGGACACCCCTCCGAACCCCGATCCCGCGCGGGACCACGGAATCGTGGCCACTGCCTATCTGCACCGTTCAGCCCGGCTCTTAGCCCAGGCAGCCGCCGTGCTCGGGGAACACGACACCGCGGCAAGGTACGACGCACTGGCCGGCAAAGCCCGGGATGCCTGGCGCGCTGAGTACCTTGACGGAGCTGGAAGGTTGAATGAAGAGTCCCAGGGCCACTACGTCCGTGCCTTGGCATTCGGGTTTGTTCCGGACGAACTCGCGCCCCGGACTGCGTCCCGGTTGGTGGAACTCATCCGCCTCAACGGCACGCGGCTCGGTACCGGATTCCTGGCCACCGGCCTCCTGCTGCCCACGCTTGCCGAGCATGGGCACCTCGATGTCGCGTATGAACTGCTGCTCTCCACAGGAACTCCGTCCTGGCTCGGAATGCTCGATGCCGGAGCCACAACCATGTGGGAGTGGTGGGACGGAGTGACCGGCAGCGGAGCGAGGGGTTCGCTTAACCACTACAGCAAAGGGGCCGTGGGTTCATTCCTCTACACACATCTGGCGGGCATCCGCCTGCCCGCGAACCCGCGCGAGTCCGAGTCGGCCTACCGCACCGTGACCATTGCCCCGCAGCCCGGAGGTGGCATCACCTCGGTCAGTGCCGCCGTCGAGACGCCACAGGGCCGCCTCAGCGCAGCCTGGACCGCCGAACGCGGCAAGTTCGCCCTGCACGTCGAGATTCCCCTGGGAGTCACTGCCACGGTGGAACTTCCGGACGGTTCATTACGCCCGGCGCCGGCCGGAACGCATGATTTCGTGATTGGACGCCTATAGAGTCGTTTCAATGGACAGCAACCCAACAATTTCCGAAGGGCCCATATCTACGACGCAGCGTGGCGAGCACCAGGACGGCTTTGTCAGAGTCCGTGGAGCCCGCGAGAACAACCTGCGCAACGTGGATGTTGATGTGCCCCGGGATGCCATAGTGGCGTTCACCGGCGTCTCCGGTTCGGGAAAGTCGTCCTTGGCTTTCGGCACCATCTTTGCCGAAGCCCAGCGCCGCTACTTCGAATCCGTGGCCCCCTATGCCCGCCGGCTGATCCAACAAGGCCACAACCCCAAAGTGGAGCTGATCACGGGACTGCCTCCCGCCGTCGCACTTCAACAGCGCCGCGGCACCGCTACCGCCCGTTCAAGCGTGGGCACGGTGACCACACTTTCCAACTCGCTGCGCATGCTCTACTCGCGTGCCGGCAGCTATCCGAGCGGCGCCGGCCAGCTGGACTCTGACGCGTTCTCCCCCAATACAGCCGCCGGTGCCTGTCCGGAATGCCATGGCTTGGGTACGGCCCACACCGTCAGCGAATCGTCCTTGGTCCCCGATCCCTCGCTCAGCATCCGGGATGGTGCCATTGCGGCCTGGCCCGGGGCGTGGCAAGGCAAGAACCTCCGCGACATCCTCACGCACCTGGGCTACGACGTCGATATTCCGTGGCGGAAGCTGCCCAAGAAGGACCGGGACTGGATCCTTTTCACCGAAGAGCAGCCAGTAGTGGAGGTGACGCCGCAAAGAGACAGGGTCGCCAAGCCATACAAAGGCAGGTTCTGGAGTGCCAGAAGCTATGTCATGCACACACTTGCGGACTCAAAAAGCACCACAATGCGTGATCGTGTGCTGCGCTTCATGGAGACAGGACAGTGCCCGCGCTGCGAGGGCAGCGGGCTCAGGCCGGATGCCCTTGCCGTGACCTTCGCCGGAAGGACAATTGCCCAGCTCAACGCTCTGCCGATGACCGAACTTGCCGACGCCATCCGCCCCACAGCGGAGCTGAAAGCTGCGGGGACTGCCTCACGGACCCAAACCTCGGGCGAAGACAACGAGGTAGCCGTGGCCATCACCCGCGACCTGCTCAACCGGGTCACCGTACTTCTGGACCTGGGACTTGGGTATCTGGCCCTGGGCCGCCCGACCCCCACCCTTTCCCCCGGCGAGATGCAAAGGCTCCGGATCGCCACTCAACTGCGTTCCGGGTTATTTGGCGTCATCTACGTGCTCGACGAGCCGTCCGCCGGGCTCCACCCTGCCGATGCCGAGCCGCTCCTCGATGTACTGAACCAGCTCAAAGCCTCCGGCAACTCGGTATTCGTGGTGGAGCACAACATGGACTTCGTCCGCGCCGCCGACTGGCTGGTGGATGTGGGTCCCCACGCCGGCGAAGGGGGCGGCAAGGTCCTCTACAGCGGACCCGTGGCGGGCCTCGAGAAGGTTCAGGCCTCCGTGACGCGGCCGTTCCTCTTCCCTTCAGGCCGGGACAACGGCAACCACGCACCGCTCGACGGCGGCCCCGTCACCACAGGGAACAGCCGCAGCCATAGCGCTCCACGGGTGGCGCACCAGTGGCTGAAGGTTCAGAAGATCAACAGGCACAACCTCCGCGATCTTGAGGCCGAGTTCCCGCTGGGCGTGTTGACTGCCGTCACCGGTGTCTCCGGCTCGGGGAAGTCCACCTTGGTCAGCCACGTCCTGGGGGATGTGGTCGGCGCAGAGCTGCATCCGGAATCCACCGGAAAGGACGACTCAAGCGTGCCGCAGGATGTGGGATTGGTGTCAGGACTGCATCAGCTGGACCGGCTGGTGAAAGTCGACCAAAAGCCCATCGGCCGCACGCCACGATCCAACCTTGCCACCTACACGGGGCTATTCGACGGGGTCCGGAAGGAATTCGCCGCAACTGACGGCGCGCGCTCCCGCGGCTACGGAGCCGGCCGGTTCTCCTTCAACGTAGCCGGCGGCCGATGCGAAACATGCCAGGGGGAAGGGTTCGTGGCGGTAGAGCTCTTGTTCCTTCCCGGAAGCTATGGTCCCTGCCCGGAATGCCACGGCTCGCGCTTTAATCCCGAAACACTGGAGGTCACGTACCGCGGCAGGACCATCGCCGACGTACTGGGCATGACCGTAAACGCGGCCTCCGAGTTCCTGTCAGACCTACCCCAGGTTTCCCGCAGCCTCCAGACCCTGCGCGAAGTCGGCTTGGGCTACCTCCGGCTCGGCCAGCCCGCCACCGAACTGTCCGGCGGCGAAGCCCAGCGGATCAAGCTTGCCACTGAACTGCAGCGCATCCAGCGTGGCCATACCCTTTACTTGCTGGATGAACCCACCACAGGGCTGCACCCTGCCGACGTCCAACTGCTGATGGACCAACTGCACCGGCTCGTCGACGCCGGCAACACCGTTATCGTGGTGGAACACGACATGGACGTCGTCGCCGGCGCCGACTGGGTCATCGACCTTGGCCCCGGCGGTGGCGACGCCGGAGGCGAGATCATGGTTGCAGGTCCGCCGGCCGTCGTCATGCGTTCACAAGCAAGCCGGACGGCACCGTACCTTGCAGTCGCGTTGGGGCAGTGAGCTAGCGCCGGGGAATGTTGCGCAGGTTGCTGCGCGCCATGCTGACAGCTTCACCCGCTCCACGGTTCAGGACCACCTTGGACATGGCGGTGGCGAAACCGAGGACTTGTGATCCCGAGATCTTCGGCGGGATGGACAGGGCGTTGGGATCCGTGATGAGCTCCACCAGTGACGGGCCCGGGTGCGCGAACGCCTCACGATACGCGGCTTCGATCCTGGCCGGATCGGTGACCCTCACTGAGTGGAAGCCCAGGGCTTTGGCCACGGCAGCGTAGTTGGCATCCGGTACGTCCACACCGAAATCGGGCAGGCCGTCCACCAGCATCTCCAGCTTGACCATTCCCAGGGTGGAGTTGTTGAACACCACTACGTTGACCGGCAACTGATGTGCTGCCACAGTGATCAGTTCGCCGAGCAGCATGGACAGGCCGCCATCCCCCGAAACGGAAACCACCTGGCGGCCCGGATACGCCACTTGCGCGCCGATGGCATGCGGAAGGGCGTTGGCCATGGAACCGTGCAGGAAGGAGCCGATCAGCCTGCGGGTGCCCAGCGGGTTGATGTAGCGCGCGGTCCAGACGTTGCACATGCCGGTATCGGCCGTGAAGATGGCGTCCTCGGCCGCGACTTGGTCCAGCAGCGAGGCGGCGTACTCCGGGTGGATGGGCTGCTTGTGTTCCACCTTTCGGGTGTAGGCACCCACGGCTTTGTTCATCAGGCGGTCGTGCTTTTTCAGCATCTGGTCCAGGAAGCGACGGTTCTTCTTCGGGGCCACCAACGGCAGCAGCGCGGCCAGCGTCGGCAGCACGTCGCCGTGGACGGCAATATCGACGTCGGTGCGCCGCCCCAGCCGCTGTGCTGCCCGGTCAACCTGGGCGGTCCGCGTGTCGGGCAGGAACTGGTCATAGGGAAAGTCCGTGCCCAGGAGAATCAGCAGGTCCGCGTCCTCGATGCCTTCCGCCGCTGCTCCGTAACCAAGAAGGCCGGTCATTCCGATGTCGAACGGGTTGTCGTACTGGACGAAATCCTTGCCCCGCAGCGAGTGGCCGATGGGTGCCTTCACCAGTTCAGCCAGGGCGATGAGTTGGTCATGCGCGCCTTCGACGCCGGCGCCCGCGAATATGGCGACCTTGGCGGCGTCGTTGATGGCGTCTGCCAGTTCCTGGACGCTGGCGGGATCGGGGACCAAACTGGCCGGCCGGAACGTGGCCGGCAGCGGCGTTGGCGCGGTTGCCTCCAGACCGGCAATGTCGCCGGGGAGCGTGACCACGGCGACTCCGCCAAGGCCCAAGGCGTTCTGGATGGCACTGTGCATCACCCGTGGCGCCTGCTCGGCAGTGCTGACCAATTCCGAGTAGACGGAGCACTCATTGAAGAGCCGGTCGGGGTGGGTTTCCTGGAAGAAGCCGCTGCCGATCTGCTTGCTGGGGATATGCGATGCGATCGCAAGGACCGGGGCACCTGTCCGGTTGGCGTCGTAGAGTCCATTGATCAAATGCAGGTTTCCGGGGCCGCAGGAGCCTGCACAGACGGCGAGCTTGCCGGTCAGTTGCGCCTCGGCGGCAGCGGCAAACGCGGCAGCCTCCTCATGGCGGACGTGGATCCAGTCGATGCCGCCGTTCTTGGAGCCTCCCGTTTGACGGACAGCGTCCACTATCGGGTTGAGGCTGTCCCCCACGATCCCGTAGATCCGCTGCACGCCGGCAGCCTGGAGTTGTTCGATGAGTTGGGTGGCAAGTTCCTTGGCCATGATGTGCAGACTCCCGCAGTTGTGGTGTTGGGCTGACATGGCCCAATATAGTCGGCCCGCCTTTGCTCTGGTTGGGAGAGCCGTTCGTTGCTAGCGTGGCCGAATGAGCCCCTCGAAGACCCCGGCGGAAATCCTGGACATTGCCGGCTCGGAAGTCCGGATCTCGAATCCGGACAAAGTAGTCTTCCCTGAGCCAGGCCTGACCAAGCTCGATCTGGTTCGCTACTATCTCGCTGTGGCGGACGGCGCACTGCGAGGAGCCGGCGGCCGGCCCATGGTGCTCAAACGCTTCCCGAAGGGCATCGACGCTGAGCCGTTCTTCCAAAAGCGCGTGCCTGAGAACCACCCGGACTTCATCCACACCGCAACGCTGCATTACGCATCCGGAACGTCCGCCGAAGAGACAGTACTACGGGACACTGCGGGACTGGCATGGGTAGTCAACCTGGGCTGCCTGGACCTCAACCCGCACCCCGTACGAGCTGAAGACCTCGACCACCCCGACGAACTGCGGGTCGACCTCGATCCCATGCCTGGAGTGGACTGGTCCCAAATCGTCGACGTCGCCTACGTGGCGCGCGAGGTGCTTGACGACGTCGGCCTGGTCGGGTGGCCGAAGACCAGCGGGTCCCGTGGCCTCCACATCCTGGTGCGCATCGCGCCCCGATGGTCTTTCCGCGAGCTGCGGCTGGCCGCCGAGACCCTTGCCCGCGAGGTAGAGAACCGCGCACCCGGGCTGGCCACCGCTAGGTGGTGGAAAGAGGAACGCGGTGAGAGCGTTTTTGTCGACTTCAACCAAAACGCCAAGGACCGCACCGTGGCCTCGGCATATTCAATCCGGTCCCTGCCCGATGCCCGGGTCTCAACCCCGCTTACCTGGGACGAAGTACGCTCAGCCCGTCCGGAGCAGTTCACCGTCCACACCGTACCCGGGCGCTTCGCGGACCTGGGCGACCCCCATGCCGGCATCGATGATGCGGTGGGTTCGCTGGACGGGCTGCTCGCCCTGGCAGCGGAGCTTGGTCCAGCGGAAAAGGCGCCGCGGGCCGGCGATGGATCCGGACGCCGCCTGTCCATGATGCCGCTGGTCGAAGTGGCCCGAACCAAGACCAAGCCAGAGGCACTCGCTGCCCTCGAAGAGTGGAAGAACCGCCACGCGGATGTTGTCCCGGTCCTGCACCCGGCCGACGTGCTGGTGGACGGAATGCGGGGATCGAGCTCGCTCTGGTACCGCGTACGGGTGAACTTGCAGCACGTCCCCGAAACGGACCGGCCTCCGCAGGAGCAGCTGATCGCCGACTACGACCCCTGGGCCGGTAAGGAGTGGCCCGGACATCCGGGATCCTGACCTCGACCACGGGCATCAGCCCACGCCCGTCAACGCAGGGCGTTCATCCATTTCATCAGGTCAGGCAGTGCATCCAGCGCGACGGTCGCGTGGCTTGCATCCGGCAACACATGCGACTCAACGACGGTTCCAGCCTTCACTTGGGCGGCCACGTAGGCGGCGGTGATGTCTGGCCGGACCAGAGTGTCCTTGGCACCTTGGGCTACGAACACGGGCACGGGCAGCGGCGCCTGATCCGGCGTATTTTCAGCGAGGATCCCGTCCCAAGGGGGCACCTTCGCCGGGTCCCCCGTGACGAACGAGCCGATCAACGGATCCGCAATGGAATGCAGCTCGCTGTTCTGGCCCAGCAAGCATAGTTCGGCCATTCCAGGTGCGGCCGCCGCAGCCGCCGGAGTCAGGATGGTACCCAGAGGATCGCTGGGCAATTGCGATGAGTAGGCCTGGGCATAAGACGTGAACGCATACGCGCCGATGGTGACGCCTGAGACATCACCGACGTCTGCGCTGAGCAGGGCTCCGAGATTGGTGGCAGGGGCAGCCACTGCGACGCCGGCGATGGTCAACTCAGGCGCGTAGCTGGCGGCCCGTTGGGCGGCGAAGATTGCCGCGTGCCCACCTTGGGAGTGGCCCCAGAGCACCACGCGGTCGCCGGCACCGATTCCGGCAACCGATCTCGCGGCACGGGCAATGTCCAGCACGTTGGCTGCCTCGGTGGCCCCGATCAGGAACGACGGCGGTCCGGCGATGCCCATCCCTGCATAGTCGGTCGCCACCACAACATGGCCGGCGGCCAGGAAGTCGGAGAGCCCTTCGATGAACACAAATGGCGCGATTCCGCTGGAAGGGGCGCATCGCGGTGCGGTTCCGGTGGTGGGGTGCGCCCATGAGACCACAGTGCGGCTGCCGTTGGGGGCGGGCGCGGTGGGGGCGATAACCAGGCCCGACACCAGAGTGTCCGTTCCTCGGACGTCGGTGGAGTGATAGAGCACGCGCCAGGCGGTGGCACCCTCCGGTGCGCCCACCACGGTCTCCGTCCTCACGACCGTTCCCGGTGCAGCCGGGCCCGGTGCCGGGGTGGGGGCCAGGTAAAACGGGGCGACGGCGGGTTCCACAACGGCCCCCTCGCCCACACGGACCCCGAAATCGATCAGGCGGGCCGCTCCCGGCGCTATCGCGATGCCGGCGACGATCAGCCCGGTGACGATCACCCTGCGGATGGTGACCTTTAGGCTTGTGCGGTTCACCGTGTCCGTGCCCGCAGTGGATTTCTGATCCGCGGGGCTTTCCGGAGTCCGCCTGCGCCTGTGAACCATGGTGGCCCCTCGACTCGGTGATGGTAGGTATTCGAGGAAAAGGGGGATGCCTGCGTCGAGTACATTCAGCGTCCGGCAAGTACCGGTGCCAAATAATTCGAGTACGTCCTACTCGTGTTTAACACTCATTCCGTCCCCTACACTCCACATACAGCCGGGGATCCGCCCCACGTCTGAGCAAGCATGAGGGAATGATCATGACAAAGTCAATGACGATTAAGGAATCGGGGAAAAGGCATTCTGCACCGTTCGTAATTGCGGCCATTCTTTCCGCACCACTCCTTGCCGCTTCCCCGGCAGCAGCCGACGTGGACTCTGACGCCATCGACAAGTCGATCGTTTGGGTTGACACAGCGTGGACCGCAACAGTCCAGGTGCCATTCAAGGACGGAACCACAGAGACGTACAGGACAACGGTGTACGCCTACTGCACCGGCTGGTTTGTCAGCGATACCGGGCATATAGCAACGGCCGGTCACTGCGTCGACGCCGATGATGCCCTTCGAACAAACGTCTACGAGAACTTGATTGCGGAACAGAAGTTCACCGGCGTCCGGGCCGAGGACGTTGATTGGCCCATGACACTGGCAGATCCGCTGATCAAGATCGATCAACCATCGGGGATTGATGGAGGACTCCTGAGCGGAAAGACGGCCATCACCGCGCAATTGATCGCCAAGCAGGGTTTTGAGAAGGGTGACAACGCGCTCCTGCGCATCGCTGACATGAAGGACACCCCAGCGTTGCAGCTCGGTTCAGAGGCACCAAAAGTCCGCGCGAAAGTCACGTCCATCGGTTTTCCGGATCTAGTTGGTTCAACCTCAGATGTGGAACGCCAAAAGCCGTCCTACCGTTCAGGCGCGGTCAGTTCCAGGAGTTATTCGACGCAGGGAGTTCCACGGACGGAAATAGATACGGACATTACTCCAGGCATGTCCGGGGGCCCTTCGATCAATGAGGCCGGTGAGGTCATTGGCATCAATTCGGCGTATGTCCATCAGGGGTCCGGCCAGGCGAACTACATAACGGACACGCAGACACTCCGGGACTTCCTGACCTCCAATGGAGTCAAGCTGCCGGAGGTTGCTTCGAATACGGCGACCCCCGCCGCGGCTGCCAATGTCCCGGCCGTGGCATCGCAGAATACCTCGGAGATCCCCGTCTGGATGATAGCCACCCTGGCGGTCTTGGTCCTTGCCCTTCTCGCCATGGCCGTTCTTTTGGTGCGGGTCATGAGGAAGCAGCCCACACCGGCCACCGGTGCCAACCTGCCCGCAGGGCCACCCATGCCTTGGCCACCGGAGCAGGGCCCCCGCGATGACGGGTCCTTCCGCAGGGAGTCGTAGCCAAGAGCCATACTGCCTGCCGCTGCATGGATAGCGGGCAGGCAGTATAGCGTCATCACTGACGGTGGCGGTATTTTTGGATTACTTTTCCTTCCAAGCAGCCGAGGTGCCGGAGGTACCGCTGATGCAGGGCCTGTCCACGTCACTTCTCCTGATCGCCTTGCTGGCCGTCGCCGCCCCCCTCGCGGCCCGCTTTCTTGATCGCGTGGTCAAAGTTCCGATTGTGGTGTTCGAAATTGTCCTCGGAATCCTGCTCGGCCCCAGCCTGTTGGGATGGATCCAATCCACGGGATTCACCGATACCCTGGCCGACTTCGGGCTGGCCATGCTCTTCTTCGTTGCCGGCAACGAGATTGATTTCGCCCTCATCCGGGGCCGGCCCGCCAACCGCGCCTCCGCAGGTTGGATCATCTCTTTAGCGGCAGGCATTGGCGCAGGGTTCCTGCTGGTCCCTGCGCCGGAGGCCGCCGTGATCATCGGCGTCGCCCTTTGTTCCACTGCCCTGGGGACGCTGCTTCCCATCCTTCGCGACGCCGGCGAAACGAAATCCCCGCTCGGCATCGCTGTCACAGCCCTTGGTGCGGCCGGTGAGTTCGGGCCTCTCGTTGCGATTTCGCTCTTCTTCAGCGGCCGGCAGTTGGGACCGGCAACAGCTGTCCTTCTCGGGTTCGTTCTTCTCACGGGCCTCGCCATCTATCTGGCGTCGCGGGCGAAGCACACGCTACTCCATTCCCAGGTCACCAGGTCCCTCCACACCAGCGGCCAATTCGCCATGCGGGCCATCATGTTCATCCTCAGCGTGCTCGTTGTCCTGAGCATGGTGCTGGGGCTCGACATGCTCTTGGGAGCCTTCGCAGCCGGGGTTCTCTGGAAAGTTGCCATCGCCCGCGCGCCCGCACAGGACAGGAACGTCATCGAGACCAAGATCGACGCCATCGCTTTCGGGTTCCTGGTGCCGGTCTTCTTCATCGACACGGGCATAGACTTCGAACTCGGCGCACTGACCTCCAGTCCCATAGCCCTCGCGATGGTGCCCTTGTTCCTTCTGCTCCTGCTGATCATCCGCGGCTTGCCGTCCCTGCTCGCCGCTCCGCCCAACTCCACGCCCGGCGACAAGCGGGCAGTGGTCCTGTTCGGGGCAACCGGACTACCGATCATCGTTGCCGTGACAGCCATTGGCCAGGACCAAGGCCTGATCACCAGCGGAATTTCAGCAGCGCTTGTTGGCGCCGGGATGCTCTCAGTGCTCCTTTTCCCGCTGCTGGCACTTCGGCAGCATCAACGCACGCCGGCGGCGGCAGCGCCGGATAGCGTGCCAGCGCCGCGTCCGGCGCCACCGCCGCGTAAGGCTCCACCACCCCTTGAGGAGAACGCCTCGGAGTAGTTGCCGCACACCTTGGCCGGCTTCACCGCATCAGACCTCCGCCAGCCGACGCTCGCCGATATCGAAACCGGGACCACCCGGGACAGAATCAATAAGGCGCCGGGTGTAGGGATGGCGTGGATTGCCATAGACGGCATCCACGTCCCCCCGCTCAACGACTTCGCCGTGGAAAAGGACCAGAATTTCGTCGCTAACGTGATGGACCACGTCCAGGTCATGCGAGATGAACGCCATGGTCAGGTCCAGTTCCTTGCGGAGCCGGCCAATGAGGTTCAGGATCTCGGCTTGAACGGACAGGTCCAAGGCCGAGGTGATCTCGTCGGCAATAATGAGTTTCGGCTGGACGGCCAGCGCACGGGCAATGGCAATGCGTTGCCGCTGTCCTCCGGAGAACTCATGCGGGTATCGCTCGGCAACGTCCGGGTCGAGGCGAATGGTGGAGAGCCAGTAGGAGATCTTCTGAGCATGTTCCTTGGGGTTGGCGCGCAGGGGGTCGATGGCTTCAGCCAATGTCTGGCCGATAGTGCGCCTGGGGTTCAGCGAGGAATACGGATCCTGGGGAACCATTTGCACGTCCCGCCGCATCCGACGCCGCTCGGCGCCCGACATTGCCGTGACGTCGCGGCCCTGGAACGCGATGGTGCCGGCATTGGGCTTGACCAGCCCGACGATTGCCTTGGCCATGGTGGATTTTCCGGAACCCGATTCGCCGACGATCCCCAAGGTTTTGCCAGCATGGATGCTGGCGTCAACGCCCCTGAGCACGGGTGTTGCTGAACGTCCGGATCCGAACGTGACCCTGACGTCAGTCAGTTCAAGGACCGGCCGCGCGGCGGGTACGACAACGCTCATTGTGCGGCCTCCTGGGTGTTCTGGCTGGTGGTGACGTGAGCGCCGGGGGCGATGTCGTCGTCGTAAATTTCCTCCAAAGCGAAGTCGTTGGCTGAAACAGTGACCAGCTCAGCCTTTCGCTCCGAGATGGACGGCGTGGCCGCAAGGAGGGCCTTGGTGTACGGGTGCTTCACTTGGCCTGCCGCTAGTTCCTCTCCCGTGAGCCGCTCCAGGATCTTTCCGCCGTTCATGACAATGACCTTGTCACAGAGCGCCTGCACCACGCCGATGTCGTGCGATATGAACAGCATGGCCGTGCCCATTTCACGGTTGATGGTGCGGAACTGCCGGAGCACGTCGGCCTGGACGGTCACGTCCAAAGCCGTGGTGGGTTCGTCCGCAATAATGAGCCGCGGATCGGTCACCAACGTGGAAGCGATCATGGCGCGTTGCAGCATGCCCCCGGACAGTTCGTGCGGGTGTTGCTTCATGCGTCTTTCCGGTTGCGTAATGCGAATGTCGGCCAGCGCCTTGACCATCCGGCCAAAAGCCGTCTTCCTGGACTGTCCGAGGTGCACGCGGCTGACTTCCGTTAGTTGGGAACCGATGCGCAGCGCCGGGTTGAAGCTGGTTCCAGGGTCCTGATACACAAGGCCGATGGAGGTGGCCAGTGAGCGGGCGTTGTTCTTCTTCAGCAGGTTCAGCTCGCCCAGGCGCATGGTTTTGGCGGTGACCCCGAGTTCCTCGGGGAGCAGCCCGGCTATGGACATGGCGGTCAGGGACTTGCCGGAACCGGACTCCCCCACCAGGCCAACGACTTCTCCGGCGTGGATACTCAGGGAGACGCCCTTGACCAAAGGAACGCCCGTCGGCGTGGTGACGGTCAGGTTGTCCACCTCCACCAGCGCTTGGGTATCGGCGCGCATTGAGGCGGGCACTTCGGAGGCCTTGCGGAGGCTGCCGAACTTCCGGCCGCCGCGGGGGTCGGTAGCGGCCGCGAGGCCATCGCCGATCAGCATCGCGCTCAGGCCAGTGATGGTAATCATGATGGAAGGCATCACTGCCTGCAGCGGCTGCGAGTAGATGTTGACGAGTCCCTCGTTCAGGAGGCGACCGAAGTCGTATTCGGGGTTTTGGACGCCGAGTCCTATGAAGGACAGGCTGGAGAGATCTATCAAAGTTGTGGCGAAAACGGTGGCAGTCAGCACCAAGAGGGGTTCTGCCATGTTGGGCAGCAGGTGCCGGGTGATGATATGCGGGCCCGAGACGCCCAGCAGTCGCGCCGTGGACACGTAGTTGCGTTGGGAGATCGAAGCAGCCATGTTTGCTGTGAGGCGGGCGAACGCCGGAATGCTGGCGATGGAGATGGCCAACACCGCGGACCACGTTCCTTGCCCAAGGATGGCGGCGATCAGGAGCGAAAAGATCAGGCTCGGGTAGGCAACAGCGGCCTCAATGACCCTCAGCACCGCGGCACGGATGCGTCGGGGCGCAAGCCACACGGCAGTGCCGATGGCAATACCTGCGACGACGGCAATCGCGGTAGTTGCTGCCGTCATCAGCAATGTCAGCCGGGTGGCAACCAAGGACCTCGCCAGGACATCCCGACCGAAGTCATCTGTCCCAAGCCAGTGTTGGGCGCTGGGTCCCTGCGATGCCTGCGGTGTCAGCTTTTCGGCGGCCTCGGTAAGGAATATCGGTGCGATGACGGCGGTGAGCACCATGATGGACATCATCACCATGCCAACCACCAGGCCGCTGGTCCAGCGGAACCGGCGTCGTGGACGGGCTGTTTCAGCCATTGGACTTTCCTCCGAGCGTGCGGGGATCGATGAGGCCGAGAATGACGTCGACCAGAAGGTTCAGGACGATGGCCAGGAAGCCCAGGACCAGAATGATGCCTTGGATGACGGGGTAGTCCTTGTTGACGATTGCAGTGACGATTTCGCGTCCCAGCCCCGGCCAGTTGAAGACGTTTTCCACGATGATGGCACCACCGAGCATGCCGGCGAGGATGAGTCCGGCCAGGGTGAGCGCCGTGGTCAGCAGGTTCGGCAAGGCATGGCGGGCGTAGAGGCGCAGCGAGGGCAATCGCCATCCGCGGGCGGTGCGCAGATAGTCCTGCTCCAGAACCGTGGAAGTTTCGCGCCGCACCACTCGGGCGATGGAGCAGATGGGGGCAATCGACAAGCCGATCACGGGCAGGATGAGGGCGTTCAACGATGCCGCACCGGCTGCCGGCAGGACCTTGAGGATGATGGCAAAAACCACCACCAACATGGTGGAGACCACGTACTGCGGCACTGCCTGGAAGAAGCCGGTCAGCATGCCGAAGGACACGTCAAGCCACTTCTTGCGGCCTCCGCGGGTCATGATTCCCACCAGCATGCCGGCAGGAACCGAGACGAGGAGCACCAGGACGATGCCCAGCAGAGCCAGCTCGGCAGTGAAGGGAAGTTTCGTGGCAATAATCTGCGACACCGAGGTGCTGTAGGCGAAGGACTGCCCCAAGTCCCCGGTAAAGAGTCCGCCAACGTAGTTGATGAATTGCACGAAAAGGGGTTCGTTGAGGCCGAGGCTGTTTCGGATCGCTTCGATCTGTTCGGTGGTGGCGTCCGCGCCCGCAACCGCCACTGCGGGGTCACCCGGGATCAGCGGAACCATGAAGAAGGTCACGACGACGAGCAAGGCGACCGAGAGAAGGACGCCTCCGGCGCGACGAAGGGCGTAGTCAGCCCAAGGAGAAAGGCTCAAGGCACCGCCCCGGGGGCCTTTGACGGCCCCCGGGGTTGTGCTCTCAAGGATCTGAACTTCCTTGGAGAGCATGGTTGGTTCAGTCATCGTGGGAAGCCTCTGCTACTTGGTGATCCGCATGGTGGCGTAGTCGACGATTCCGGACGGCGCCTGGATGGAGAATCCGGCGCGCTGCGCAACGATCTGCGGTTCGCCCACGAACGGAACGATGTCGTTGTCGCTCAGGATGCTCTTCTGCGCCTTGGTGTAGGCGTCGCAACGGGCCGATTCATCAGTGGCAGCCTGGGCTGTGGCAATGTCCGCCAGGATGTCTGCGTTCTCGCCGCCACCGATGTTGCGGCCACCCTTTTCGGTGGGAACTCCAGCGATTCGGGTCAGCGATGCCGCCACGGTCCCAACAAAGTTGGCGTCACCCTGTACCGTCAGGTCCCACGTTTCCGGCTTGGTCTGGGTCATGGTGGCCCAGGTTCCGTTGTCCACGAGCTGGAGATCTACTGTCGCGCCCGCTGCACGGAGTGCTTCCTGGACATAAGTGCTGCCCGCGCCGTTCGGACCGATGCTGGTGGTTCCCACCATTTTGAAGGTCTTCCCTGCGAGCACGGCCTTGGCCGCAGCAGCGTCCTCAGGAGTGAGGCTGGAGTTGTCCGGGAGGGCGCACGGGACAGTAGGGGCAACGATCGAGTTGTAGGTGATGCCCTTGCCCGCGTAGGCGGCGGAGTTGAAGGCCTGCTGGTTCATCAGCTGGGCTACGGCCTTACGCAGTGCCGGATCGGTGAACGGGCTGCCTTCGCGCTGGTTGAAGAGAAGGAAGATGCCGGCGAACGGAACAGTGGTTACTGCGTAGTCCTTGTTGCCTTCAAAGCGCTGGACATCTGCCGGAGCGATGTCGGAGACGTCCATCTCGCCGGTGAGCAACTGGTTGGCCACTGTGGTTTTGTTGACTCCGGGGAAGAACCTCACCGTCTTGGCGGGGGTTCCCTCCAAGGGCTTGGACCATTGGGGCCAGGCCTTGTAGTCCTCCCGCAGCGTCATGTCATAGCTGACACCGTGGCTGGTCTTGGTCAAGGTGTACGGTCCGGAGAAAGCGCCTTGCACAGTGCCTTTGGCCAAACCATCCAGATTGGCCAGGCCCGCGGGGCAAATGATCCCGGTCTGCGCCAGCGTCAGGCCGCCAATGAGTTCGGACCAGGGCTGGGCTAGCTTGATGTCCACGGTTCCTGCGGCATCGTCCCCGGTAATAGTGGGCTGGCCGGGGCCAAAGACGAGCTTGCCGAAGTTGTTCTTGGTGGCGGGATCAGCGAAGTAGCTCAGCGACTTGGCCACGATGGTGGGCGTGATCGCTGTACCGTCGGCACACGTTGCGTCCTTGCGGATGGTCAACGTTGCGTTGGTGGCCGTTGACTTCCACTCAGTGGCCAGGCCTCCAATGAACTTTCCGTCAGCGTCCCTGCGGACAACGGTGTCGAACAGGAAGCGCGCTACCTCGTAGTCGTCCTTGGCATTGGCCTTGGCCGCATTGAACGTCGTGGGGTCGGCATTAAGTGCTGTCCGGATGGTGTCCGTGGACATTGCCCCGCCTGAGCTGTCAGCGGCGGAAGCCTGCCCGCCTGTGGTGCAACCGGTCAAGAGGAAGGCGGCAGCTGTGGCGGCTGCCGCCGCGGCCATGAAAGTGGATCGTCCTTGCATAAGGGGTGAACCTCCTGGTCGCTTTGGGCGGCCCGGCCGGTGCGGATGCGGACGCATCCGGCTGGCGGAACCCAAAGGAGTGATCTGCGATGACTTTCGCGAATGAGAAGAGTTTCTCTAATTGGATGGTGGAAGTCAACGGTTTTTTGTGAGTTCCCCCACAAGTGACCCGCCCCACGCCGATGTTTTACACGACGGAAACATCCGGGCCTTGACGGATGGAAAATAAAACGCGAAACTTTTCTCATATGTGATTGACGTCTCAAGGCGTCCGACTCATCCGGAACCCGGATCAACCAAAGGTGAAACAAATGGCAACGACCCTCGAGCTCACAGTCCGCAAAGCTGAGTGGACCCGCCCGCCCCGGGAATTGGTCCGCGCTTTCGAGGCATTCCCGGTAGCCAACATCGGTGATGCCATGGAACGCCTGGGCCTGGTGGACGGCAACATCAACCCGGTTTGGGCAGGCGCCCACTGCGTCGGCTCGGCCCTGACCGTCCTGGGCGCCGCAGGCGACAACGCCGCCGTCATCGAGTCCCTCAACTACATCGAGCCCGGAGACATCATGGTGATCAACGGTTTCGGCCACGAGCACCGCGCCCTGGTGGGCGAGCAACTGTCCCAGCGCTTCGAAGCCGCCGGAGCAACCGGAGCGGTCATCGACGGCTACATCCGTGATCGCGCCACCATCACCGAGATCAAGTTCCCCGTGTTCGCCCGGGGCACCACCCCGGCGGGACCGTTCAAGAACGGTCCCGGCGTGATCGGCGAACCGGTGGCAATCGGCGGCATTGTTTGCTCCGCCGGTGACATCGTCGCCGCAGACGACGACGGCGTGGTTGTCATCCCCCAGGCCCGCGCCGCCGAGATCCTTGAGCTGGTCAAGGCCGTAGCCATCCACGAAGCCGAAATGACCGCCGAAATCACCCGCGAATACAGCTAGTCCTCCCCTACTTCCCCAACGGGACCCCGCTTAGACTGAGAGAACCCGCAATGACTAACACATCGACGGAATCAGTGACACTGAACACCGCTCAAATCAAGGTCGTCACCGCTGACGGCAAGGTGGTGCGCAAGGCAACCCTGGCCGGCACCATGGGCTCCTTCGTGGAATGGTACGACTACGGTATTTACGGCCTGCTCACCACGTACCTTGCCATCAACATCATGGGATCCAAGGACCTCGGTTCGCTGCTCCTGACCAACGTGGGCTTCCTGGTGAGCTTCCTCGCCCGCCCCTTTGGCAGCGTCATCGCCGGTTACCTCGGGGACAAGCTGGGACGCAAGAACCTGCTAGCTGTACTCCTTCTCCTGATCTCCGGAGCCACCGCATGTATTGGCCTCATCCCTTCGTCCTCCGTGATCGGCTGGGCCGCCCCGGCGTTGCTGATCCTCTTCCGCATCCTGCAGGGCTTCTCCGCAGGCGGTGAAGTAGCGGGCGCCATGGCCTTCGTTGGCGAGTATGCCCACGACAAGCACCGCAACTTCTCCATGAGCTTCATCGCGGTGGGCTCCTTCTGTGCCCTCCTCTTTGGCAGCGGCTTCTCCGCCATGCTGATCACCACCCTCGGCGACGCCACCATGGAAGCCTGGGCCTGGCGCATCCCGTTCCTTTTCGCACTTCCGTTGGGCTACGTCGGTTTCTACATCCGTTCCAAGATGGAAGACACCCCGCACTTCGCGGCACTTCGTGAACGAAACGTCGTGGAACACAACCCGCTGCGCGCAGTCTTCACGTCCAAGAGGCACCTGAAGGCCATCGCCTTGACCATCTTCCTGCCGGCTGTCAACGGTCCCGGTTACTACCTGCTCTTCGCCTACATGCCCACGTACCTGAAGACCCAGCTCGGCAGCGGCAACAACTTCTCGATGCTCCAGGCCCTGATGGTCACGGCAGTAAGCCTGGTGGCGATCATCGTATCCATCCCGCTCATGGCACGTCTGTCCGACCGCATCGGCCGTAAGCCGGTACTCACACTCTCGGCCGTGCTCATGGCTGTGGTTTCCTACCCCATGTTCGCCATGATCACCACGGGCAACATGGCCCTGGCCTGCGTAGCCACCGTGGTGATGGCCATCGCGTTCTCTGGTCACGCCGCCGTGGTCCACACGGTCCTGACGGAAATGTTCCCCACCACGGTCCGCTACAGCGCTTACAGCATCGGCTTCAGCATCAGCACCATCATCTTCGGCGGCAGCGCACCACTGGTGATGACCGAGCTCATCAAGAGCACCGGCAACAGCATGGTCCCGGCCTATGCTGCGATCGGCACGGCCCTCATCACGCTGGTCTCGATCTTCTTCCTGAAGGAAACCAAGGGCCAGCCGCTGGCCACCCACTAACAAGACAAGTACGACGGCGGCCTGCCGCCATTGCCGGCCGGCCGCCGTCGTTGGACCATAAAGCACCGCAACAAGAACCATTGGGAGTCACTTTGGGCATCAACTCAGTCGCCGTCGTCGCAGACCTCGGCGAAAGCTACGGAAACTACACCATCGGCGACGACGACGCCCTGCTGGGCCTGGTCACCGCCTCCAACATCGCTTGCGGCTTCCATGCCGGAGACCCCCGCGTCATGGATGCCACCGTCAAGGCCTGCGTAGAGCGCGGCATCGAACTGGGCGCCCACCCCGGCTACCCGGACCTGGTGGGCTTTGGCCGCCGCCTCATCGAAGCCAGTGAGGAGGAAATCCGCACGGACGTCCTCTACCAAATCGGCGCACTGGACGCCTTCGCCCGCATCCACGGCGGCAAGATCAGCCATGTGGCTCCGCATGGCCGCATGGGCAGCATCGCCCAGACCGACGCCAAGCATGCCCGCGCCATCACCGACGCCATCAAGGCCTACGATCCGTCGTACATCGTGATCTGCCAGAACGGCCTGTTAGCCGATGAATCCCGCAAGCGCGGTCTTGAAGTGGGCTATGTATTCCTGGCCGACCGCGGCTACGGCGAAGACGGCATGCCCGTTTCCCGGAACACCGAAGGAGCGCTGCTTCACGACCCCGAGGAAATCGGACGCCGTGTGGTCCAGGTTGTTACCGAAGGCACGGTTCGTGCCGTCACCGGCAAGGTGGTCCCGCTCGGCCACGATGCCGACGTCGTGCTCCTCCACGGCGACCACCCCCAGGTCCTGGAAAACGGAACCGCCCTCCGGGCGGCCCTGGACAAGGCGGGCATCAAAGCAACCGGGCTGCAGGAAGTCCTGGCCGAGAAGGCCAGGCTCGCCACGGTCTAGCCGGCCCGCCTGCCAGTCACCACCCACCACTACAAGCCAAGGACACATGAGCACGCACCCAGCGCCCGCACAGCGGCTGAGCCTTCCTCCGGATATCACGGCAGTACCTTTTGGCGATTCGGCATTGATGGTCAGCCTGGCTTCAGGGACCGTTGACGAACGTCAGCGGGGAAGCCGGAGGCTGCGCGAAATCCTGCTGGAGGTACGTCCTCACGGACTCTTGGACGTGGTGGCCGGCGTAGATTCAGTGTTGGTCGAGTTCGATTGCCTCGCCGTCAGCCATGGTCAACTGGCACAGACCATCCGGTTGGCCGCGTCGGGCACAGGCTTCCACGATGAAGGCGCCAACCCCGGTGGCAAGCACTTCGTAATCCCGTTGGTGGTCAATGAGGCCTTCGCCCCGGACCTTCCGGACGTTGCGTTGGAACTGGGCATCAGCCAGGAGGCGGTGTTGGGACACCTAGAGGCTTCCGTGCTGAACATCAACCTCCTGGCCTCGGCCATGGCCCCCATGATGGGTCGTGTCGAGTTCCCGGGGCAGGTCAGCCGCTGCAAGGAACCGCGGACCAACGTGGCCCCGGGTTCTGTGATGGTTGCAGGTACCAACGCCATCATTCAACCTTTCCCCGGTCCCACCGGCTGGAAGGTCATCGGCCGCACTCCCCTGGTCGTCTGCGATATCCGGGAAGATCCGCCAACCTCGTTCAAGTCCGGAGATACGGTCAGGTTCAAGGTGGTCCCTGGCAGCGAATGGGAACGGCTTCAGGGGCGATTCCTGCGGACCGACTCGTACATGATCGAGGAGGAACACTGATGCCCGCAACTGAGCGCAGCGTCACCATCAAGGTCCGGGAATCGGCCTGGTTGGCCACCTTCCAGGACTTGGGGCGCGAGCAGTCCGAAGCCTTGGGGGTGCCCTGTGGCGGTGCCGCGGACCAGCATTCGGCAGCTGTGGCCAACATCCTTGTGGGCAATCCGCGGACTGCCGCCGGCATCGAGATCATGGGCGGCAGGTTTTCCTTCACCACCTCCAAACCTGTCCTGGTCGCCGTCACCGGCGCCCCGGCCGATGTCACCGTCAACGGCAGCAAAGTTCAGATGTGGGAGCCTGTCTGTGTTCCGGCCAAGGGCCGCGTGGTCATTGCCAACGCCCAGGGCGGGATGCGCAACTACCTCGCTTTCAGCGGGACTTTGGTCACGGAGCTCTTCATGGGCAGCGCCGCTCCGGAGGCGAGGATGGGCTTCCCGCAGCAAATAGCTGCCGGACAGCACCTGGGACTCCGGACGGCCTATGCCGGTTTCGAGCATCCCTACCTCACGCAGCCGCTTTTCCGGCTTCCTGTTCCTGTTCCTTCTTTCGAGCACCCCGTCTGGACCATTGACATTGTTGAAGGCCCGGAGACGGACGCAGCCCGGGGAATCAGGGAGTTGCTGGCCTCACGCGAGTACACCGTGACGGCCAAATCCAATCACGTTGGCCTGCGCCTGGACGGCCCCGTAGTGCATCCGGAAGGGCTTGGCGAAATAGTCTCCCACGGCGTTCCCATCGGCGCCTTCGAAATACCGCACGGTGATGAGCTCATCATTCTTGGCCGCTACCGTACGCTCACGGCCGGATATCCGATTGTCGCGTTCGCCACCAAGGCAGCCCTCCCTATGTTGGGCCAGGCGCGCCCCGGCCAGCGTATGACGTTCCGCTGGGTGAGCCAGGCCGAAGCCGTGGAAAGCCACCGCGAGGCCCAGCGGCTGCTCAACGCCTTGGAAACGCGCGTGCAAAGCCTGTTCGGGGCCATTAACCTGCCTCACCACTCGAGGCCCGCACCATCGCGGGAAGCAGCCTGAAGGATTCTCCGCGACACAGCACTTGACCCTCACCCGAATTAAATGAGAAACTTTTCGCATATGTGATTCCACTCTCAACCAAGCAATCAACTCCAGGAACGGAACCATGGGACTTCTTGAAGGCAAAGTCGCCGTTATAACCGGCGCAGGCACAGGTATGGGCCGCTCTACCGCTGAACTGCTGGCCGCCGAAGGAGCACACGTCGTGCTGGTGGGTCGCCGACTCGCCGTCTTGGAAGAAGTCGCCACCGGCATCAAGGCCGACGGCGGCAGCGTCCACCCGCACGCAGCGGACATCACGTCAAAAGAGGACGTCGACGCCCTGGTGGCATGGGTAGCCGGCAACCTCGGAGCTGTCGACATCCTCGTCAACAATGCCGGGAGCGCCAGCAAGGTCCTCAACGTCCGCTGGATCGGCCAGGAGGAGTGGAACGAAGTCCTGGACGTCAACCTCAACGCGGTCTATCTCCTGACGCAGGCTGTCCTGCCTGGAATGCTCGCCCGCAACACCGGCACTATCATTACGGTGTCTTCGCTGGCCGCGGTCAACCCGAACCTGCTCGGCGGGGCGGCCTACGGGGCCGCCAAAGCCGCGGTCCGGAACTTCATGACGTACCTGCATAACACTTTCCGCAACGAAGGCCTCCGTGCCGTCACCATCCTCCCGGGCGAGACCGCAACACCCATCCTCGACAACCGCGCCCGCCCGCCCCGGGCAGAGGAACGCGACGCCATGGTCCAGCCGGAGGACGTCGCCCGCGCAATCCACCTGGTGGCAACGCTGCCGCAGCGCACCGTTGTCCAGGAGCTGGTCATTGCACCCACGGTGCAGCGCGACACTTCCGGAGACATCGAAATCAGCCGCTGGACCGGCGCGCCGGCAGATGATCTGCCCCGCCCGTGAAGCCACGGCACCTCTACGCACCTGGCAAAGCCGCCAAACTTCCTACGACACGAAGCAGGACTGTCATGACCCTTGAACCAACTACCGCCGTCGCCGCTTTCCAGCCATCCGAGGCCGTGCTGCGGGTCCAGCGCACGTCCTTGCGCGTCCAGCAGCCCCAATCCAAGGGCGATTTGGTCTCCCTGGCCATGGGCGAACCGGACTTCGACACCCCGGAACAGGTCCGCGCTGCAGCAGCCCGGGCCCTGGAAGAGGGACACACCCACTACTCGCCGTTGCTCGGCGAGCTGGTGCTTCGCGAGGAGCTGGCTGCCCGTATCGGCCAGCTCCTCGGCGAAGTGGCCAGCCCGGGCGACGTGCTGATCACCCAAGGCGGAACGGCAGGCCTCTCCGCTGCGATCCTGGGTATCGTCAACCCGGGAGACAAAGTTGTCATCCCCGACCCCACTTACTCCCTGTACGCGGACCTCGTCAGCATGGCCGGCGGCACCCTCGTGCCCGTGCCGCTGGCCGAGGACCTCCACTGGGATCTCGAAGCGCTTGCCACTGCCCTTGAAGGGGCAAAGATGTTCGTGTTCTGCAACCCTTCCAACCCCACCGGAATCGTGCATTCCCGCCAGGAACTGGAAGCGCTCGCCGACATGGTGGCAGGGACGGACACCTTGGTGTTGTCGGACGAGGCCTACAGTGACCTGGTGTACACCCCCGAGCCGTTCGTTTCAGCACTGGAGATCGCAGGCCTCGCCGGCAGGACCATCTACTGCCAGACGTTCTCCAAGAGCTACGCCATGACCGGTTGGCGTGTGGGCTACCTTTGGGGCCCCTCGGACATCATCGCCTCCGCCGCGCGCGTCCACAACACGTTCAACGGTTCCATGAACACCGCCGTACAGCTGGCCGCCTTGACCGCCCTGAAGACCTGCGGTCCGGACATCGAACGGATGCATGCCTCCTACGCATTGCGCCGTGAACTCATGGTGGAGGGCCTCAGCCGGATCCCCGGCCTCACCGTCAGCTCCCCCGAGGGCGCGTTCTACCTGTTCCCCAAGTACGACGTCGATTTGCCTGCGGACCGAATGGTGGCGCACCTGCGTGAGTTTGGCGTGGCCGTCCGGCCGGGCAGCGAATTTGGACGCAACGGCGAGAACCACCTTCGGCTTTCCTACGCGGCAAGCGCAGAGGCCATTTCGCTGGGCGTCGAGCGAATTGCCGCCGGCCTCGCGGCCCTCAAGTAGGCACCGGTGACCCTTCTCGATCCACCCGCCGGGCTGCGTGTTGACATGCAGAGAAACCGGATGCTTCTCGTGGACGCGGCCGGCCGGCTCTTCGGAGCCGGCCGTTCGGCTACCATGTCGGAAATCGCCCTCGAGGCCGGCATTTCGAGCGCCACCGCGTACCGTCATTTCACCTCGGTTGACGATGTCCTGGCGGCGTACAGGTTCGAAGTGGGCCGGGAATTGCTGGAGTTCAGCCGGAGCCAGGAAACAGAGGGCACCGACTTGTTGAATGCCGTCTGCACCAAGTGGGTACACCTGGTGGTCCAGCACGGCGAGTCGATGGTCCACACCCGATCGGCCGAAGGCTACCTCGCGCGAGTACGTGCCGGCGCCTACTATCTGACCGTCCAAGCGGAGGCGCTCCAGAGGCCCTTGGCCGAAGCGTCCAAAGCCCTGGGCATTCCGCATCCGGGAGACGAAGCACTCTTTCTCTGGAACGGCTTCTTCGACCCGCGCGAAATTTACGACCTCATCAGGAGCCTGGACCTGACAGCCGAGCAAGTATCTGCCCGGCTGGTCAGAACATTCACGGCCGCCCTGGCGGGCTGGTCGGCTTCCAGGTCCTAAGCTATGAGGTGACGAAAGGGTGCTCATCAATGCGTAGTGACACACAGCGCAACCGCAGACAACTGGTCAAGGCAGCGGGACAGCTTTTCGCGTCCCGGCGCGGAACCATCAGCATGACGGACGTCGCAAAGCATGCGGAAATCTCCACCGCCACCGCCTATCGGCACTTCGCTTCAGTGGAAGACATCCTGGCGGAGTATCGGTTCGGTGTTGGCGAGAAACTGCGTGACTACAGCCTGAAGCAGCAGGAGACCTCCGGCGTCGAGCTCTTGACGGCAGTGAGCCGCAAATGGGTTGACCTGGTCACCCGGCACGGTGGCGCGATGCTCTACACACGTTCGGGCGAGGGCTACCTTGCCCGCCTGCGGACCGGCGCCTTTTACCTGACCGTCCAAGCGGACGCGCTTGAACGTCCGCTGCGCGAAGCCTGCGAGGAACTGGGCCTGCCGCCGATTGGCGACGAAGCGATGTTCCTGTGGAACATCCTGTTCGATCCACGCGAAATCCTGGATCTGATTAACACGGTGGGGCTCACCAAGGACCAGGCCACAAGCCGGCTCATTTCCGCCCTCAAGGGAGCCCTCGCAGGGTGGAGCAAGGACCGCGAAGAGGCCTGAGCCGCCCACTTGGGCTAGTGTGCCGCCGCGGGCCGCATGAGTTCGCGGATCCGCTCAGCGGGCAGGGCTGTCAGGGCCGCTACGCGGAAGACGTCCATGCGGCCGGACTCGAGCCCCTTCAGCACGTCGGAGCGAAGCCTCTCCACGCACTGTTCCTTGTCACCCATGGCCGCTTCCAACTGCCGGACGAGTGCCACCAGCCCAGCCAAATGCCATTCCTGGTGAGCGCCTGAGTAGTGGAGATCCTGGTAGGCACCGCCGAGCCTTTTGACGTTGGCGGCGCGGATCCCCACCACCGCGGCAACCGCAGCCAAGGAAACCTTGTCCGCCAGGGCGGCGGCTATTGCCTCATTCCGCCTGCCCAGGAGGCTGCGCACGTGGCTGTCAATGCGTGCCCGGGAGACCCTGGATTCAGCAAGCCGCAGTTCGAGTTGGCTGAGGCGCCGCTGTGGAGGCGCCGCGCGACGGTGCGGCCGGGCTTCAGCTACGTAGGTCACGGCCGGTGAACCCTTGGATCAACTGCCAGTCAACGGCCACGCTGCGATGCGCCGGCATGATGCTCCCCTCAAGCACCTGCGTGCCCTGATCGGCTTCCCCCGCAGGGGCCCAGATGCCGCTGACCGGACAATGACTGCCCGTGCCGGTCACGTACCGGCTCCCCTGCGAACGGCTTACTGTGGGTTGTCCAACGATGCGCAACATGATGTGCCTCCGGCGTTGTTTGTCTCTTGAATCAACCCTATGGCGCAGCTCACTGAAAAGCAAGAAAAGTTTCTCATTTGACTTCCAGTTCTCATAAATTCCAGCGCAATTACTGGAGGTACTTGAAGACCCCCCAGGTCCCTGCGAGCAGCGCGCAGCCTTCCTTGTGCCGAGCACCGAAAGCCGGCGTCTTCTTGCGGGACGGGGCGCGGAAGAACGCCGGGGAACCACACCCCAGACACACCAGGCCACGCTGGCTGGTGCGGCGCCAGGAAGGATCGCGCTGGCTGAAATCTGCAGCATGCCAGTCACGGCCGTCCGTGGTGCTCAGGGCCCACTTCACGCCCTGGCCGCTTTCCTCAGAGTCCCCAGATACGCCGACAACGCCTCAAAGCTGTTCTCCGGAGCCAACTCAACCAGCCGTTCCGATTCCTGCAGGCGTGCGTGATGCAGCTGTTCCCAGGCCGAAATCGGATCCCCGCCCGCCGTCGCTCCATGAACGCCAAGGACGGCGACCGTCAGTTCAGGCACAACGGCAGACACATCATCCCGGAGCGACGCCCGGGCCATGGCCTGCCACTTCGAAGAACGCGGAAGGTTGTCCACCCTGTCCAGCAGCGACTCAATCCGAAAGCGATCCCGCACGGCAAAGTAAATCGGAGCGATGGTCTCCACCCGGTCACCCGTGACCTGTTGCACGCGGGCAATGTCCAGCAACGTGAATGCCTCGCGAAGTTCTGCCCATGTCCGCACCACATCATCGGGCAATCCCCACTCCTGCGCCGAGGCGAGAAGGGCGTGGACGTCATCCTTGTCGGATCCAGCGAGGAGCTCCGGAAGGCGTCCTCGAAGGGCCTCCACCACGGGACGGTACAGGTTCAGGCAAGCCTCGATGGGAAGCTGGTGGTCGTACTGGATGAACCAACGCATCGCCCTGTCCAGGACCCGCCGGATGTCCAGGTAGATCCGGCTCCAGTTCTCAGCAGGCAAGTCAGCGCAGCGATGCACCAGTCCGAGCGAGAGTTCACTGAGCCCAAAGAGTTCGCTGGCAATGACGAACGCCTTGACTGCCGCAGCTTCGTCCGCCGAAGTTTCCTCCATGAGCCTGAAAACGGAGGTCACTCCGCCGATGTTGATGGCATCGTTGGCCAGCACGGTAGCGATGATGTCCTCGCGCAGGGGATGCCGGTCCACCTCCGCGCCAAGACGCTCAACCACGGGAAGCGGGAAGTAGCCCCTAAGAACTTTGGCCAGGTACGGGTCCTGGACCAACGGCGTGGCCCGGATGCTCTTAGCCAGGGTGTTCTTGGCGTAGGCGGCCAGGACGGAGAGCTCAGGCGATGTGAGCCCTCTGCCGCGGGAAATGCGGTCCTCCAGCGCTTGTGTGCCGGGGAGGAACTCCAGCTGGCGGTCCAGCTCTCCGCGCCCCTCAAGAGATTGCATGAAGCGCTCGTAGTTGGGAAACGACGCCGGCGGGAACCGTCGGTCTGTCAGGAGCAGGATGTTTTGAGCGACGTTGTCAGCAAGGACCAACCCGGAGATCTCGTCCGTGAGTACCTCCAGGAATCGGGTTCTTTCAGCTTTAGGAAGCTGCCCTGCCCTGATCGCCTGATCCATCAGAATCTTGATGTTGACTTCATGGTCCGAGCAATCCACGCCCGCAGAATTGTCAATGGCGTCGGTGTTGATGAGCACACCACCCAAGGCAGCCTCAACCCTCCCGGCCTGGGTGAGGCCAAGGTTGCCGCCCTCCACCACCACCCGCGCACGGATTTGCACGCCATCCACCCGGATGGCGTCGTTGGCACGATCACCGGCGTCGGCGTGCGTTTCTGCGCTGGACTTGACGTAGGTTCCGATGCCCCCGTTATAGAGCAAGTCCACTGGAGCTTTGAGGATGGCCTGCAAGAGGGCCGGCGGACTCATGGACAGGGCAGCATCGTCCAGGCCCAGTGCTTCGCGTACGGCCGGGTGTAACGGGATGGCGCGGGCCGTCCGCGGCCAGACTCCGCCGCCCTCACTGATCAGTGAACGGTCGTAGTCGTCCCAGCTGGACCGTGGCAAGCCGAAGAGCCGCAGCCGCTCCCCGAATGAGGCAGCGGCGTCCGGGTGCGGGTCCAGGAAGATGTGCCGATGGTCGAAGGCAGCCACCAGCTGGACGTGACGGGACAGCAGCATGCCGTTTCCAAAGACGTCCCCGCTCATGTCACCGATGCCGGCCACTGTGAAGTCGGTAGTCCGCTGATCCAGGCCAAGCTCACTGAAGTGGATTTTTGCAGACTCCCACGCGCCCCGTGCGGTAATGCCCATGCGCTTGTGGTCATAGCCGACGGATCCACCCGAAGCGAAGGCATCCCCCAGCCAATACCCGTATTCAGCTGCTATTTCATTGGCAATGTCTGAGAATGAGGCGGTCCCCTTGTCCGCGGCCACCACCAGGTAGGAGTCGTCGTCGTCGTACCTGACGACGTTGGGCGGGGCCACAACCTGACGCTCACCATCCACGAAGCGGATGGTGTCCGTGACATCCAGCAGGCCACGGATGAAAGTGCGGTAGCACTCCTGCCCCTCGGCCAGCTGCTCGGAGCGATCCGTGATCCCCGCAGCGCACTTGGCGTAGAAGCCTCCCTTGGCCCCGTCCGGAACGATCACGGCGTTCTTCACAGACTGGGCCTTAACGAGGCCCAGGACTTCGGTCCGGAAATCCTCTTGCCGATCAGACCAGCGGAGGCCACCGCGGGCGGTGGGGCCGAAGCGAAGATGCACGCCTTCCACCCGCGGCGAGTACACCCACACCTCATGGGCGGGCCGGGGACTTGGAAGGATGTTGATGCCGGAGGGTTCGAATTTGAGGCTGATGTGCGGCTTGCCTTGGTAGAAGTTGGTCCGGACCGTGGCCCTGATCAGCCCCGCGAGAGTCTCCAGCACAAATGCAGCGTCCAAAGTCGCCACGGATTCCAGCGCAGTTTCCAGCGCGGCCCCGGCAGTTCCAGCACCGTCCACCCCTTCGCCCACCCGCTCCGGATGAAACTTCGCCGCGAACAGCTCCACCAAGGCCGCGGTGGCCTCCGAGTGCGATTGCAGCGTTGCGGCCAGGAACTCGAACGAGTGGGGCGTGCCGAGCTGGCGAAGGTACTTCGCGTAGCTCCGGAGGAGGGCGACGACACGCCAGTCGAACCCCTGCTGCAGGACAAGGCCGTTGAGAAGGTCCGATTCGGCGTCTCCCGCCATGACAGCGCGGAACGTTTCCGGAAGCAAGGCCCAAGCACTCGCAGACCGGACCTCCGCCGGTCCACTGACCCGCAGGTCATAGAGGTAAAAGGTGTTGCCGTAGGCGTCAACCATCTCGTAGGGCCGCTCCTCCAGCACCTCCAGGCCCAAGTGCTCAAAGTACGGCAGTATCCGGCTAAGGCTTTCAGGCTGCCGGAGATAGAGCTTGATCCGTCCCTTCGCATCCGAAGAAGCAACGGCACCGGGATCGACGAACAACCGTGCCGGCGCCGGGCCTTCATCGCTGCCGGGCGCTTCGAACCGTTCGATGTCCTCGCTTGCCTCTTCCACGCTGTTCCGGAGCCGGTACTCCGGAGGGAAGGCCTCGCCCCAGCGTTTGGCGAGCACATCGGCTTCAGCGGCGGTACGGCCGGCCCGTAGGGCTTCCAGGATTCCTTCCGGCCAGGACCTGACTGCCTGGTTGATGTGCTGCTCCACGGTGCCATGAGGGACATCGGCTTGTCCGTCAGGCGACGTCCACACGGTGAAGAAGATGCGGGCGAGTGCTGAGGAATTGAGACGGGCCTCGTGCTCGATATCGACCGCACCGAACATCTTCCGCAGTTCGCGTTCGATCCGAACCCGGACCGCAGTGTTGTACCGGTCCCGTGGCAGGTAGACCAGGACCGTCACGAACCTGCCGTAGCTGTCGCGCCGCAAGAACACCCGCGATTGCCGACGCTCCTGCATCCGCAGAATATTGCCCGCCGTGTGGAGGAGTTCGTCGACGCCGATCTGGAACAGTTCATCGCGCGGATAGCTCCCAAGGATGGCCATGAATTGGCGGCCCGAGTGGCTGGCCGGGTCGAGTCCGCTGCGAGCCATGACCCCGCTGACGGTTTCGGCAATCACAGGGATCTGGTCTACCGGACTGTTGTAGACGCTGGCAGTGAACAGGCCCAGGAAGCGGTGCTCGCCGCTCACTTCCCCATCGGCATCAAGGGTCTTGATGCCGATGAAGTCCAGGTGTGCGTCGCGGTGGACCGTTGAACGCGAACGGGCTTTGGTCACGACGACGGCAATCGGCTCCCGCGCCGAGTCTCGCGCCGCGCCGCTGAGGACGCGTGGTTCAAGGCGGACATTGTTGCCGTTTCGGAGAACGCCCAGGCCCGTTCCCTGGGTGGCAATGAGGCGATCCTCTGTTTCGCCACGTTCCAGTGTGTAGTGGCGGTAGCCGACGAAGACGAAGTGATTGCTGCCGAGCCACGTCAGGAGGCTGCGTGCTGGATGTTTCCCGGACAACTCGCCAGCAACGTCCGCCAGCTTTTGCCGCATGCCCGCCCAGTCCGAGGTTGCCGCCTCCACGTCGGCAAGGACACGCCGAATCGACTCCACCAGCTCACGGCCATCCTCCAGGTCCAGGGCGTCGCGGAGTTCCACGGCGATCCACGATTCTGGCCGCGTTCCCTGCCTCGCTGATGCCGGCTGAATGCCTGTGAGAACACCTTCCGGGGTCCGCTGCGTTGCAAATTGCGGGTGTACGACCAGCTTGATCCCGTGCTGGCGCCGGGTCAGCTCAGCCAGCACCGAGTCCACCAGGAACGGCGAGTCATCGCACACAATGCCGAGGACGGTACCGCCGGAACGTTCACTGCTGCCGCCCACTTGCCCTGGGAGGAGGCCTACCCATGCCGCCGTTCCTTTGATTCGGGCTGCGGAAAGGTGGGTAGCGGCACGGAACTCAAGCAGTCCGGGGTCGTAGGGTTCCCTGTCCTCCGATGAAAGCCCTGCGTAGTAGTCAGCGAGGAAATGCTCGGGCGCGGTGGTTTCCATGCCTTGTTCCGTGGACACGACTTGCTCCCTTTTGAGGATTGATGGGGTTTCGACAACTAAAAGATATGAGAATCTTTTCTCAAATCACTCAGCGCGTCAAGGGTTTTCGAACTCCCGACTCCACCTTGACCCTGCTTGGTTCCAATGAGAAACTATTCTCACTTGTGAACTACATCTCACAAGATGTCCGGCTCAAGCCGCCCTTTGAAAGGAACCCGTCATGGGCAATGAAGTCCTCCCTCCCCTTGTTGTCATGGGAGTGTCCGGCTGCGGCAAAACCACTGTGGGCTCCCTGCTGGGCGAACGGCTGGGCCGGGCTTTCCAGGACGGGGACGACCTCCACCCCCCGGCCAACAAAGAAAAGATGGGTGCAGGAATTCCCCTTGACGACGACGACCGGAAGCCCTGGCTTGAAGAAATCGGCCGCGCCCTTCGCCGATCACAGGACAATGGCAGGCCGTTGATCATCGCGTGCTCAGCGCTGAAGCGCTCTTACCGGGATCTACTGAGGCGGCACACGCCTGCCGTCGTCTTCATCCATCTCAACGGTGAACGCGAAACGCTTCTGGCCCGCATGAACGCCCGGGACCACGAATTCATGCCAAGCAGCCTTCTCGACTCCCAACTGAACACCCTTGAGCCCTTGGCCACCGACGAAAAGCATGTCCTTGCCGACTTCACCATTGCCCCGACCCAGCTGGTAGAACACATTTGCGGGCAACTCAGCGCTTAGGGCGCTGAATCCATGACGAGGCGCAGGCTCCCTAGACTTGCCCCTGGAGTGCCTCGGTACGTTCCTGCACGAAAGTGCGGAGCTTGTCCGTTTGTTCCGAGAGAGCCTCCTGGCTCAATCCATCGCTGACAGGCACAGTGGCCGCGATTTCTTCCAAAAGGTCCATGGCGGCCCCACTGGCATACAACTGCTCGTACAGTGCCGCATAGGCTTTGTCGTACAACGGTTGGAACGCAGCCGAGGCCAGGAATCGCTCCTTGAGTGCGTTGCCACCCTTCCCACCGCCTGCCAGCCCGCCTCCGCCTGCTTCCGTCGTGGGCGGGCCGGCCAGCCCACGGGGTGCTGCTCCGCCGTCGTTCGCTGCAGGTCCTTGCATCCCTCCGCCTCCGCCAATGGAGACTTGATCATCAGGAGAAGCCGTGGCGTTTCCTGTCATGGCGAGGTTCAAATCCCAGGAAACGATGGAGATCTTCTGCGTTTCGAGGTCGTACCAGAGGTAGTAGTTCTGCCCGGGACCGGCCATGTCGTCGCCGTTGACCAGCAAATTCATGGTGGCCGCGTAGCGTGCGAAGGAATCCACATCCACACGGTCGCCCAACCCGGCGTCGAATTCCTCGTCACTGGCCTCGGAAAGCCACTTGAGGAAATCGACGATAGGTTGAAGATCTTCGGTGTCCTTGGCATTGAGCTGCTTGAATTGTTCCTCGTAGGTTGCCAGGTCATCTCCCTGGTAGGTGAAGCTGGACTCGGCGTCGGCTTTGTAAAGGACACCGTCATGGTCGAGGAGGGAATCCGCGTAGTTTTCGTCCGGGTTTTCAACCAGCAGCCGAGTCTGGGTGGCGCTGCCGTTCACGGAATACGTGGTGTAGGCATAGCGCTGCGTGGGCTGTCCGCTTGCCTCCGTGAGGGCCAATGCCAAAGCCTCGTTCAGAACCGGCGAACCCGGACGCAGCGACAGCTGTGTCAATCCCTGGTACGTCTGCCCGTCAACATACTTGTCGAAGTCGATGAGCAGGGGCAGGGATTCGGGCACATCCGAGGAAATGCCGGATAAAGTTCCCGCAGCCCCGCCCGGCCCTCCCCCGCCGTCACCGGACAAGCTTCGCAACGTCGAGTTGCCCTTGAGCCGCACGCCGATACCTGACACGAGAGTTCCATCGATCGTGATGTCTGCCTTGATCCATTCCTTGGAGCCGTCTGCTTCATAGGCCGCGATCATCGACGCATAGGCAGCTTTGTCCCATTCGATGCTGACTGCGTGGGAGGCGCCATCGGCGAAAAGTGCGGACCCCGCCGTCGTGGTGTCGCTTCCGGCGTTGGCCGCCTCCGCTGCTGTGGCCGCACTACTGCTGGTGGCAGCCCCGGCATCCGAGGAGTTCGTCGCCTCCCCAACGCCGCATCCGGTCAGGGTGAGGGCGAAAACGACAAGGGACGAAGACAAGAAGGTGACGTGGGAGCGTCGCATGAGCGTGCTGCTTTCAAGCTCGGGAATAGTCCTTTCAACGATTCCCACCGCAGCTGTGCGGACGCTGTGCCTGCTCAATGTTGCACGTATGTGTGCCGTCCCCGTGGAGTCAGACTGAGGAAACCGGCTGTCTCCAGTCGAAAAAGGGAAAGCCTTTCAACCGCAAAGCAACCTCACTAGGATGACCGGCACAGGGGCATGGCTTTGTGTTGGTGCCATCCGGGCAATAGGCCGGCCCTGGGAGGGAAAATAATGCCTAAGGGGAAGCCGAACATTCTGGTCATTTGGGGAGATGACATTGGCATCACCAACCTGAGTTGCTACAGCGACGGACTCATGGGTTACCGCACACCAAATATCGACCGTATTGCCGAGGAAGGCATGCGGTTCACTGACTCATACGGCGAACAAAGCTGCACCGCCGGGCGATCGTCATTCATCACCGGCCAGAGCGTGTTCCGTACTGGCCTCAGCAAAGTCGGAGTGCCCGGGGCCGACCTCGGGCTGCGTGCCGAGGACCCCACCATCGCCGAGGTCCTCAAGCCTCACGGTTATGTCACCGGACAATTCGGGAAGAACCACCTGGGTGACAAGAACGAGTTCCTGCCCACCGTGCACGGATTCGATGAGTTCTACGGCAATCTTTATCATCTGAATGCGGAGGAGGAACCCGAGTCCGCCAATTGGCCGAGCCCGGAAGACTTCCCCGAATTCAACGAAATGGCCCGTCCCCGCGGAGTCATTCACTCCTGGGCAAGCGACACAGAGGACGATACAGAGGACGGTCGTTTCGGCCGACGGGGCCGGCAGCGCATTGAAGATACAGGGCCCCTCACCAAGAAACGCATGGAGACCGTCGACGATGAGTTCGCCGCCGCAGCGAAGGACTTCATCGGGCGATCACATGAAAGCGGCGAGCCCTTCTTCGTCTGGATGAACACCACGCACATGCATTTCCGTACGCACGCGAAGCCTGAGAGCATTGGGCAGGCAGGCCGCTGGCAGTCGGAGTATCACGACACCATGATCGATCACGACAAGCTTGTGGGTAACCTGCTGGACCAGCTCGATGAGTTGGGCATTGCCGAGGACACCATCGTGATTTACTCCACGGACAACGGCCCGCACATGAACACTTGGCCCGACGGCGGCATGACGCCGTTCCGGAGCGAGAAGAACACCAACTGGGAGGGCGCATTCCGTGTCCCCGAGGTGATCCGGTGGCCCGGCCACATTCCTGCGGGGGTGGTATCGAATGAGATCATCCAGCACCACGACTGGCTGCCCACCTTCCTGGCCGTCGCCGGCGACACCACTACTGTTGATGAGCTCAAACAGGGCAAGGAACTCGGTGACCGTACCTACAAAGTCCACATTGACGGCTACAACCTGTTGCCCTACCTGACCGGAGAGGTCGACGAGAGCCCACGCAAAGGCCTGGTGTACTTCTCCGACGACGGCGATGTCCTTGCGTTGCGCTTCGACAACTGGAAAGTCGTCTTCATGGAGCAACGGGTCCAGGGCACCCTTCAGGTGTGGTTCGAACCCTTCGTGCAACTACGGGTTCCCAAACTGTTCAACCTGCGCACGGACCCCTTTGAAAGGGCCGACGTTACCTCGAACACCTACTTCGACTGGTTCTTCGAAAACGACTACCTCGCCCTTGCCGCAACGGCACTGATGACGCAGTTCCTGGCCACGTTCAAAGAGTTCCCGCCCCGTCAGCGTGCGGCGAGCTTCAGCATCGACCAGGCCGTGGAGAAGCTGCAGACATTCTTGGCGGGAGGCGATTGAACCTGGCTTCATTCCCGCAGGACGCCGGCGCCGAGGGGTTCGTGGCCATCAGCGGCGGCCAGTTCACGATGGGTTCGGATGAGCACTATCCGGAGGAGGCACCCGCGCACCCGGTACGCGTGGGTGACTTCCGGATCAGCACAACAGCAGTCACCAACAGCGAGTTCGCTGCATTCGTTCGCGAGACAGGCTACCGAACCATCGCGGAACGGCCCCTCGATCCGGCGATGTTTCCGGGCGCCCCGCCAGAGAACCTCGTCCCCGGATCGATGGTTTTCACTGGAACATCCGGCCCTGTGAACCTTGCCCACCTCAGCCAGTGGTGGGCATGGACGCCGGGTGCGAACTGGAGGCGTCCTTTCGGACCCGGCACGTCCATCGCCGACCGGGCAGACCACCCGGTGGTGCATGTAGCGTATGAGGACGCGGAGGCCTACGCCGATTGGGCTGGCCACCGGCTTCCCACCGAGGCTGAGTGGGAGTTCGCTGCCCGGGGCGGCCTTGACCGTGCACGGTTTACTTGGGGCGACGAGCCGGAGACCCCCGGCGCGCCGCTTGCGAACTACTGGCACGGTGAATTCCCATGGCGGGCCAGCCGTGGCTACGGTTCCACCGCTGCGGTGGGGTCCTTCCCGCCAAACGGGTACGGGCTCTACGACATGGCGGGCAATGTGTGGGAATGGACCAGCGACTGGTATCAACAACACGAAGCCGCTTCAGGATGCTGTGCTCCCGTGGATCCCCGTGGCGGTGACCGCAACGCGAGCCTGGACCCGCGGCAGGCACCAGTCCCCCGGAAAGTCGTCAAAGGCGGCTCGTTCCTTTGCGCCGACAGCTACTGCCTGCGGTACAGGCCCGCTGCCCGGCGTCCACAGATGATCGACACAGGGATGAGCCACGTTGGGTTCCGATGCGCTGCCCGGTGAAGCCGGGCGCCCTGGTTCGCGCGCACGTGCGTGGGCGGGAACAGTCGTGTTCCTCTTCCTCGCCCCCGGGGTGGTGGCGGGCCTCATTCCGTGGCTGATCTCAGGCTGGCGGTGGTTCGACTGGGGCGGCACCGCGTGGTTCGTGGTGCCGATGGCCATACTGGCAATCGGCGTAGGCGCTGCGTTCCTCCTGTATGCCTTCGCCCTGTTCGCCCTGCATCGTGGAACGCCGGCCCCCGTCGCCCCGACGGAGACGCTGGTCGTGGCAGGGGTCTACCGATTCGTCCGCAATCCGATGTACCTCGCCGTGCTCACGATCATCCTGGGCCAGGCGCTGCTGTGCGGAAGCAAAGGGCTCCTGCTCTATGCCGTGGTCACCTTCGTGACGGTCCTGGCCTTCGTCAAGGGGTACGAGGAGCCGACCCTTACCAGTACCTACGGTGAGCAGTATCTCGACTACCGGCGCAACGTCCCGGGATGGTGGCCGCGGCTCACGCCGTGGCAGGAAGGGGCTCCCGGGGAGCGAAGAGGTTGACCCCTCAGCGGTCAGACAATAGTCCGTAACCGCCATAGTGCTCAGCCAGCTTCGCCAGCCCGTCGTCTAGTGAAACGACCGGCGCCCAGTCGAGGAGCTTGTGGGTTTCGCGCTGATCGAACCAATGCGCGGTGGAGAGCTGTTCGGCGAGGAACTGTGTCATAGGCGGCTCCTCTTTCCGACCGGCCAAGATCCATGCCTTTTCCACCACCGCACCCGCCACCCTAGCTACTGCGCCAGGCACCGTCCACGACGGCGCCGGCACGCCTCCCGCCGCGCAAATGCCCGCCAGCAGCTCGCCGATCGGGCGTGGCTCGCCGTTGCTCACCACCAAGGCCTTGCCGTGGACGTATTCCATGCGGTGCAACGCTGCGACGATAGCCGACGCGGCGTTGTCGACGTAAGTGGTGTCGATCAGGGCTGCGCCGGAGTCGAGAAGCGGCAGGCGCTTGCGCCCGGCACGTTCCAGGACCCGCTCCACCAGTTGCGTGTCGCCCGGCCCCCAGACAATGTGGGGGCGCACCGCGGCGACCCGGAATTCGGGAGCGTCCGCCGCCAGCGCCAGCAGCTCAGCCTCGGCTTTGGTTCGCGAGTAGCTGCCGTGCGCATGGGCCGGGTCGGCAGGCCCGGCACCCAACCCGACAATCGCGCTGCCTGAGTTCGCCACCGACGGCGACGAGACGAACACCACGTCCCGCACCCCGGCCGCATGGGCGGAATGGAGGAGTCGGCGCGTTCCTTCGACGTTCACTTGGTGGAACTCCGCGGCACGGCCCGTAAACGAAACTTTCGCCGCCAGGTGGATGATGCCCTCCGAGCCTTTTACGGCTTTCCGGAGTGCGGACTCGTCCGTGACTGACCCGCAGAAGTCCGTGACGCCGTCGACTCCTGAAGGGCGGCGCTGGAAAGTCGCCACGGTATGGCCCTGGCTGAGCAAGAGCCGCGCAACTTCGCGCCCGAGCAACCCGCTTGCGCCGGTGACGAGCACCCTCACGGCTGTCCCACGCGACCCCCGGCAAGCACCCGTGAAGCCCAGCTGGACAGTCGGGTCCGGTCGATCTTGGCATTGTGCCGGATATCGGTCGGCAGTGCCGGGACTGCGAGGACCGCGGAGACTTTTACTCCGGCGTCGAGGGCTGCGCGGCGGACGCGCCCGGCCACCTGCGGCCCGGCAGGACCTGCTTTACGTGCCGGAGGTACGGTCTCGACGACGGCGACGACGGCCTGAGTGCCCGCCGGTCCAACGCCCGCGACAGCGGCCAACCGGATACAGTCCAAGCGTTCGATGGCCTGCTCGGCTCCGACAGGTGTCACCACAGCTCCGGGAGATGTCACGACGTGGGCGAGTCGTCCTTCCACCCAGAGCCGACCGGCGGCGTCGAAGTGCCCCACGTCCCCGGTGCGGTGCCAGCCGGGAAGACTGACGCTTTCGCGCTGCGTCAGCCACAGCCTGTCGTAGGCTTCCTTGACGTGTGGAGCTCTGACCAGAATCTCGCCGGTTACCCCAGGTTCCACTACGGCTTGGGACCCATGTGCGGAGCCGTCCGCAGCCAACGCGGCCACGGCCACGCTGGCCCCGTGTACGGGCTTGCCCACGCACACGCCATTGCCTGCTCCGTTGACCGTGCCGGCAGCCGCTTCGGCGTCAGCGGCCTGGATTTCTTCGAGGCTGATGTCTGTAACCGGCAGCGCCTCGGTCATTCCGTAGGGAGTGCGCAGGGATGCACGGGGCAGTAACCGCTGCACGTCGGCCAGCAGCGGTTCCGGGATCGGTGCGCCGGCAGACAGGAGCAGCTGCACACCTGCCAGGGCTGTGTGACCGTCCGCAGGCAATTCATTGTGGGTGGCAAGGACGTTGCGCAAGGCCGCAGGCGAGGCGAAAACCACCGAGGCGTCGATGGCCGCCACGGCGTCCGCCAGTGCGCGGGCAGTCAGCGTGCGGGGCGCAGTAACGTCCATGGCAGGCGTCACCGACACCGCTCCCAGCGCCGGCCCCAGCAGCGCGAAGGGGGCGAAGCCCGCCACTAGCCTGGCACCGGACCGGATCCCGAAAGTTTCGGCCAGGGTATCCCGCATTCCGACCAACTGCCGGTGCGTGTAGAGCACACCCTTGGCTGGACCCGTGGAACCGGAGGTAAAAAGGACGGCGGCGGGAGCCGAAGGGTCCACGGCCTCCATTGGCCGCACCGAATCGCTTCCGGCGCCTCGTCTCGCCAAAGTGGTCAGTGACGTTTCGACTCCCAGCATTCGACGTCGACCGGCAGCGAGGTCCCGTACGCTGATGCGTCGTCCCGGCCAGCCGAACACCGAGGCAGCCATCAGCGCTTTGTCGATTCCTATGAGGAAGTCCGCGGTTGCGCCCTTCACGGCGCGGCTCAGGCCCTTGGTTCCCAGCCCTGCGTCCGCCACGACCACTACTGCGCCCAGCCGCAAACAGGCGTAGAGGGCTACGGTCAGGTCCACTCCTGGTGTAACCATGAGGCTCACCCGGCTGCCGCTCCCGACGCCGGCCTCCTTCAGGCCCGCGGCGAGGTCAAGAATGTTCCGATTCAGTTCCTGCCAGCTGAGCGAGCGGCCGGCTTTGCCATCGGCAGCCATTTCCACCACGGCGGTGCCGTCTTTGCTTGGGCCGGTGGCCAGCTCGCCGAGTGCATCCCAGATCGGCCGGAATCCCGCGGACTCCGGCTCGGCCGTGGAGGTTTGTCCATCTCCACCAGTGGTTGTCGCTTCAGGTGCCGTGGAAACACCTCCGCTGGCGCCGCCGTGCTCGGCGAGCCACTGGAAAACGGCCGTGGCAATGTCGCAGTCTTCAGCCAGAAGATGTCCGGCGCCCTCGAAACGATGCACGTCGGCGTGCGGAACCCTGTTGATGAGGTCTTTGAGGTACCTGTCCGAAAAGATCGGATCCTTGGGACCCCACAGCATCAAAGTGGGGACCTTCAACCCACGCAGCCCTTCGGCGACTGATTCGCGTGCCAGGAAGCTGGGGTGGGAAGCATCTGCCGGAATATCCGCGACGAAGTTTCCCACGCCCGTCCGGCGCCCGGCTCCGCGGTACGGGGCCATGTAGGCCTCCCGGACGTCGGCGGACAACCGGGGCTGCGCCAGCGAATGCGTCACGCGCAGAAAGGCGTCGGACGTCGTGGTTCCCCACCGGCGCACGGCGGGGTGCAACGCCAGCCGCAGTGCCGATGGGATGGCCGCATCGGAGGGCTGGTGGACGGCTGTGTTCGTCAGCACAACTCCGGTAACGAGCTGCGGATGCGCCAACGCCCAGCCCAGGCTGATGAGGCCGCCCCAGTCATGGCCCACGGTAACCACGGGACCATCCAGGCCCAATTCATCCGTCAGGTCAGCTAAGTCGTTGATCCGGTCCGCAAGGCGCCGGAATGTTCCGCTGCGCTCCGAGTAGCCCATGTCCAGTTGGTCCACGGCCACAACGCGCCACGGGTGGGCCGGGCTGGATCCAGCGGCCAAGAGAGTCCGCCACAAATATGACCACGTGGGATTTCCATGAACACACAGCAGTGTGCCCGCGGGAACCAGGCCACGGCTGGCAAGTTGGGCGCCGTTGTCCAAAATGTGCCACTGGCGAACTGTGCCCGGCGGATCCACCGCGGACGTCGACGTCACGTCAACAGTCCGGGACCATTCCGGATCCACCCCGGGCCACTGGGTGGCTACCAAACGATCTCCACCATCCCTGCGTTCAGCCCGGAACCAACCCCCATGCACAAGACCCGGTCGCCGGAGGTCAGGGACTGCGCTTCGGCCGCAAGTGTCATAGGCAGTGACGCAGGACCTACGTTGCCCCAGTGCGGGAAAGTGATCGGAACTTTCTCGGGGTCCAAGTCAATGGCATCGATGATCGCCTGCGTGTAGGCATTGCTGACCTGGTGCGTGACATAGCGGTCCATTGCGGCCCAGTCCCACTCCGGCTGGGCTTCGTGCCAAGCCTCGACGACCAGGCGGAGTCCGCCGTCGAGCAGGCCCTTCGTGTCGGTGGTCATGCCATCGACGCCTCCCACGCACAACTCGTGGTGTTCCGTACCGGCACGCATTACACCGCCGACAAGCCTGTGCGCCCCAGGGTGCTCTCCCGCAGGGCCCAGGACGGCTGCGGCCGCCCCGGATCCAAGAGTGAGGGTGGCGAACTCCCGGTTGAAGTCTTCACGTGTAGTCTCGGGCCGTTGCAACCGTGCCAGCGTGGCTTCCTGGGTAGCTTGGGCGTCCTCGCCGTTGACGATCACCGCGTACTTGATCTGGCCGGAATCGATCATGTTGGCGGCCAGGATGAGGCCGTTCACGAATCCGAGGCAGGCGTTGGCGAGGTCGAAGTTCATGGCGGATGACGGCAGGCCAAGTTCATGGTGGATCTTTACCGCCACGGACGGTTCCAGGTTACGCCTCGTGACCGAGGTGTTGATCAGGAGGCCTACCTGGGAGGCTTCGACGCCAGCCTCTGCCAGGGCTTTGGCACCTGCCTCGACGGCTGCATCATCAAAAGATGTCCCGGCGGCCCACCATCGGCGATGCGTGATGCCCGCAACGCGCTCAAGAAGCCGCGGCGGGAACTTCAGGCGCTGAAGGGTGGACGCCAATCGACGGTCGAAATCCGTGGAACTCACGATCCTCGGAGCCTCGACACTGCTCACCGAGAGCAACGCGGTGTTCCTGTGCCGGAAGGTCGCATTCCCTGCCAAGTCAAGCCCCTCTTCGTTTCTGTCCTGCATTCACGTGGCGACTGTACCCATCAGTGCAAGCCCAAGTGCTTAACTATGCCGGTGTGAACCCGGATTCTGCATATTTTCACCCCGTGCCACTGTGTTAGAAACGCAACACTGTGGTTTGAATTGGTTCGTATGCTGTGCAAATTCTAACGGTCCTCCCTCCGTGATTTCCGACAGCCGACCGGACAGGGTGGGGCCGTCCAGCTCCACGAGCCCGGCAAAACGGGCTGGGCGTAGTGTGGAAGTTGGACGATAGGAGCACTTCATGAAGAAAATCCTCATGGTACTGACCAGCGTTTCCGAGATCGGCGATACGGGAGAGAAGACCGGCTACAACGTGGCCGAGGCCGCACATCCGTGGAAGGTCTTTAAGGATTCCGGGCATTTCGTTGACTTCGCGTCCATCCGGGGCGGCCAACCCCCGCGCGACGACGTGGACTCCCATGACCCGATCCAGGTTGCCTTCACCCAGGATGAAGCCACCCGGGCAGGGCTCTACAACACTGCCCGCGTGGAGGTGGTTGACCCCGAACAATATGACGCCGTCTACCTCGTGGGAGGCCATGGCACCATGTGGGACTTCCCGGACAGCGAAGGCCTGCAAAAACTCGTGGCCAGCGTCTACGACGCCGGCGGGCTGGTGGGCGCTGTCTGCCACGGACCGGCGGGACTGCTGAACGTGGAATTGGCGAACGGGTTCCGCTTGGTCCAGGGCCGGGATGTGGCCGCGTTCACCAATGACGAGGAGGTAGCTGCGGGGAAAGACAAAGTCATCCCGTTCTTCCTGGCAGACAGGCTGGAGGAACAAGGTGCCACCCATGTCTCGGCCGGCGTCTTTGAAGAGATGGTGGTGGTGGACGAACGGCTGGTGACCGGCCAGAACCCGGCCTCAGCGGCCGGAGTGGCCAAGGAAATGGAGAAACTGTTCGCGGCAGTCATTCATCAGGAAAAAGCCGAGGAACAGCACGAAGCGGAGGCGTTGCGCGCCGAAAAGGACGCCGAGAAGACCGCCAAGAAGAAGGCAGCGGCAGAAACAGAGCACTGACTCCAATAGGTCGTGGAACTGACGGCCGCCACCTCAACTGATCGATTGCCTGTTCAGTCAACGGAGGAGGCGGGTCCCTGGCACGGCGTTCAGGCGCGGTGTTTGCGGCAGCGCGAGGTGCTGGAGCGGTGCAGTTCCACCCCAGCACCTCGCGCTGTTCAGGAGGCCGATTCGAAATGTGCAATCAGCTCGTCGTTGAAGCGCTGTCCAATCCGCTGCACGGCGTGGGGGCTGCCGTCGAAGAGGACACGTTTGGCGGGGAGCGTCTCTGCCAGGGCGTCTGCTACGTCCTCAAAGCCTGGAGTTCCTCCGCCGGTAACAACCAACTTGGGGAACGGAGTCCGGGCCAGGACCTCCGCCGGAGCACCAGTCTCCCAAGGACGCTCGGTGGTCAGGTTACGGATGGCTTCCTCCAGTGCCGGGGGTAGCGGGGAGGGCAGCTGCAGATCGACACCGAGCACGCCCAAAAAACCTGCGGCAAAGGTTTCAAGGTCGTTCGTGTCCGCGGCACCAAAGTATCCACGCAGGGCTGTGATGAGCTGGTCGGCTGCTGGGCGACCGGCTCCGTTGGGCATTGCCGGCGGCTCGATCACAGTAAGTGAGAGGATCTTCTCCGGGGCCAGTGCCGCAGCCCGCATGGCCACCACCCCGCCCATCGACGTTCCGAGCAGGTGTGCGCCGTCCCCGAGCAGTTCGACAATCTCCTGGGCGTCCCGATCCGGGTCTATCCGTTCAACCCGGGGACTGGGGCTGTACCCCCGACGGTACGGCGCAATGATCTGAAACCTGTCCGCCAGTACTTTTTGCTCAGCGAAGGCTGTGGCGGCAGAACTCAGGCTGCCGTGGACCATCACTACTCTCGGTCCCGATGCTCCCCAGCGCTCCGTTGCCAGTCCAGTCACTTGACGGCTCCGTTCCCGGCATTCGCAGCCGCCATTTGCAGCTCAGCCCGGGCGAAGACACCACGGTCAATATCGAGTCGACGCGACTCGAAGCGCCAGCCGCCCTCGGTGCGGACCACGACGTCGTGGTAAATGCCTGAAGCGATGATGAATGGCGGTTCGTCCACTTGCAGTTTCGTGACAGCGCACGTGATGGTGCCGGTGTCGCCGTCGCCGTCGACGACGTAGTTTGTCATCAGGTGGCGGGCGCCATCCTCCTTGCCTGCCTTGATGTGCCCTTCAATGAATTCACGAATTGCCGCGTGTCCGGCAAAGGTGCCGTAGGTGGCAATGAACTTTCCGTCCGGAACCCAGGCTTCCACCCAGGCGTCAACATCGTGGTTGTCGAGGGAGCGCATTTGCGCGTTCGATAGCTCGACGATTGCAAGCTTGTCTTCAACAGAAAAAGGCATGGGATTCTCCTTGGTGGGTGTTGTGGGGGCTTGGCGCAGGCAACCAGGCCGCGTGATCGAGCGCCTATGCTCGACCGGGCCGGAACCGGGCCATTCCCGTGTTTCCAAGTCTGCTCACCCACGGCGGCGGCTTCTACCGCCTATGCGAAACACCTATAGCGAGTTTGCGAAGTCACTGCCCATCAAGCGGCAGGAGTGTCCCTACCGGTGTGGCGAACGCAGCACGGCGGAGGGCGATTGACCGAACCTGCGCTTGAACCTTGCGGCGAAATCTCCCAAATGCGGGAACCCGCAGCCAAAAGCGATCGCCGCTACGGTGGTCTCTGCCCGGTCCGCGACGGACAGCTGCGCAAAGGCTCGATCGAGTCGCTGACCACGGAGCCACTCCCCTGGCGACATTCCGACTTCACGCTGAAAACCGGACTGCAGGCTCCGAGGAGTCACGCCGCAGTACGACGCGACGGCCGAAAGGGGGAAGGGTCCCGATAGGTTCGCGATCATGTACTCCATGGCCATGGCAACACGGTCCGTGGACGGCGGCTCATAGGACACGGCAAGGCGTTTGCTGAGGTTGCTCGGGTACCCCAGCAAAAGGGCCTCCGTGAGCAGGTCCTCAATCTGGTAGGCCAGCCGTGGAGTTCGACTCACGTTCGCGTCGGTCGAGAGCTGAATCGCTGCGTGCATAAGGCCCACGATTCCTGGACTGATCCGACCCGCAAGCCCGAAATGGACGGGCGCGGCCTCCGTTGCCCCAACCAAGGCGGCAGCAGCGACTTCCACGCGCCTGCGGTCCAGCCGGATGAGCAACTGGTCGAACTCGCGGCCGATTTCAAGAGTGAACCCCCTGTAGGGGCTGACGACGGCCATAGTGCCGGGCTGGAGTACGGCTGCCGATTGACCGTAGGAGAATCGTGCCTGCCCGGCCAACGGCAGGGCGACGATGAAGTCCTCTTGCTCGGGTGTCAGTTCCGAGATGGTCACATCAGCCCCGTAGAAGAGACGGCTCAGATCGAGGGCACCGTTCGGCATATGGTCCAGCTGCGCAGAAAGGTGATCGTCGCGATCGCGGACGCGCAACAGATGTGGCCGAAGGGCCGACGCGCACGCCTCTACAACAGCATCCGTATCGCCTGACGCGCTGAGCAATGAGGTTCCGTGCCCGCGCACCAGTTCAGCCACTTCCTCAATGGACATGGCCGCACCTCCTCCTTACTCAGAATAGCGCCGGGCTCGCCGCAGCGGATGGCCCTCGCGCCCGACGATTCGCGTCCTGGCGCAATAGCCGTTGTATCCCGGCGAGCCAATCCGCGTCCAGTGACGATTGGGCGATTCTATATTTAAGTATTGACTTATATAAGCAGTCTTTGATACTTTGCGGATTGTGCACGCTTTTGACGTATTAGGCGACCCCGTCCGGCGTCGGATCCTCGAACTGCTGGTTGACCAGGAGCAATCCTCAGGTGATCTGTTCACCGCCATCCGGGATGAGTTCGGCATTTCCCAACCGGGTGTTTCGCAGCATCTGCGGGTACTGCGGGAGAGCGGCTTCGTCCGCGTGACCGCCATAGGAACCCGCAGGCTGTACGCCGTCGAAGCCGCGCCGCTCCAAGACATTGACCAATGGCTTCAGCCATTTCGCGACTTCTGGACCCAACGCCTGGACGCGCTCGGCACCGAACTGGCCAGAGGGCGGCGGGATCGCCGCGCAAAAGATTCAACAGATGAGGAATGATCACATGTTCGACATGCTTGAAGAACTCGCAAAAATTCACCGGACCGTAGCCAAGGACCAGGACGCGGAAACAGTGTCGGTCACCGTAAGCCGGGCTTACGACGCAGACCCGGAGGATGTCTGGTCCGCCTTGACCGATCCGGAGCGGTTGCCGCGCTGGTTTTATCCCATCACCGGAGACCTCCGGCAGGGCGGAAGCTATCAACTCGAAGGCAACGCCGGTGGTGAGATTCGGCGCTGCGAACCACCAGCCATACTGCAGGTCACGTTTGGCGGTCCTGAAAGTGTCGTTGATGTGACACTTATCGAAAACGACGGAAAGACCACCGTAGAGCTCAGGCACACAGTCCCGTTGGCAATGGCCGGAAGCGGTGCCGGCGCACTGTTCGTGGGCCCGGGATGGGATGGAGCCATGCTTGGGCTTGGACTGTACTTGCGGGGAGAAGTCGTGGAAGACCCACTGAAGATGGCGAACTCCCCCGAGGTTGTTGAATTCAACCGCGGCTCAATCGAGCAGTGGACGCAGACCGTCGAACTTTCCGGAACGGCAACGTCCGGTCAGATCGCCGGAGGCGTTGCGGCAGCATCGGCACAATTCACACCGGAGGCCTAACCCGGCCTCCCCGGCGGGTCTTGCCATCCCCTGCTGCCGGCTAATACGGTCTCGACTAGCGGTTCCACACCACAAGCGGGAGGTATCTCATGCTCAAGGAAGTCGCTGAGGGCGTCCTGGTTCACGAGAGCGAGTTCATCCAGAGCAATTCCGTTGTTATACAGGGCACGGATGGCGTGTTGCTCATTGATCCAGGCATCACGTCTGCCGAAATGGCGGACCTCGCAGATGACCTTCGAGCGATGGGCCAGCGCGTCGTGGCAGGGTTCTCTACGCACCCTGACTGGGACCACGTGCTCTGGCACGCGAGCTTCGGAGACCCGCCCCGCTTCGGTACCGCCCGGTGTGCGGCCTCGATTCACGAGGTATTGTCGCTGGCGGACTGGAAAGCCCGCGTCGCAGAAGGGCTGCCGCCGGAATACGCCGAAGAAATCCCGATGGAACTGCTCGGCCACATTACCGGCCTGCCCGCCGAAACGGCGGAGATTCCGTGGGATGGACCCGCAATACGGATCCTTGAGCATCGCGCCCATGCCCCGGGCCACGCGGCGTTGTTGATCAAGGAGCGAGGTGTCCTCGTTGCCGGCGACATGCTCTCTGACCTCCTGATGCCGTTCCTCGACCTCGACGCCGCAGAGCCGCTGGAAGACTACCTCGCCGCGTTGCGGCTGTTCGAGACAGTGGCCGACGACGTCAAGGTGGTCATCCCGGGGCACGGCTCCGTGGGCGAAGCCGGGGAATTACGAGCCCGGATCACCCAGGATCTCGCCTACGTGCTCGACGTACGGGACCGTGGTGTGACAGAGGATCCCCGCGTCGGCCCGGCGGCCACGCTGGAATGGCTGCCCGATGTGCACAACTGGCAACTCCAACGGCTCGCACAGCGGAAGCAAGAAGAACGCTGACCCCTCACGTAGGATCTTGTGATGCCTCGCCTCATCGTCGACGCCCGGCCCGAAAGCCCGCGCAAGGCTGGCCGCGTCCCACGCACTTATCTGTGGATCGTCGATGGTGAAACCTTCATCGGTTCGCTGGCCATCAGGCACGAACTCCATGAGTACCTCCTCAATGAGGGAGGCCACATCGGCTACAGCGTGAGGCCCTCCGCCAGGCGACGTGGTCATGCAGCGAAGGCACTGGCCGATGCCCTGCACATTGCCCGGGACCTTGGCATTGCTCGTGTTCTCATCACGTGCCACGAAAGCAACGCCGGCTCCCGGGCGACCATCGAAAAGAACGGCGGCATCTACGACGACAGCCGCAACGGCAAGCGCCGCTACTGGATCAATACCGCCTCCTAGTTGTCTGCGACGGCGTCCAGAGCGGCCCGGTTGGTGGGATGGACGGCCTCATTGGCAAGGATGCCGAGGCCGCGCATCCGGTCAATTATGCCGGGCCTGGCACGGCTGAAGGACAAGGTGATGTGGTGGTCATCAAGCCAGAGCTTGAGGGACTCAAAAGTCTCAGCGGCCGTGACATCCACGTCAGTGACCGCTTCGAGGTCGAGAATCAGGTGTTTCACCTCATCCGCCCGCACGTCGGCGATCGTTTGCTTGACCGTGTCGGCAAAGAAGGCGCTGTTGGCAAAGAACAGGGGCGCGGCAATCCGGAGGACAAGAACCCCTGGAGCGGTTGTGGCTCCGACCTGCGCCGTGTCAACGAGCGAGGACTGGGGGCTGCCATCGGAGGCGAGAACATCGATGGGCGGATTCGCGGCCCGCTTGGCGAGGTTGATGAGTGCGAGAACAAACGAAATGAGGATGCCGGGGATCGCACCGATGAACAGCGTAGCGATGAAGCAAGCGGCGCCGATGGCGAACTCGAAGTGGTCGCGTTTCCACAGCATCCCGAAGTCGCGGACACCCAGTAGCGGCAGGATGGCCACCCCCACCACTGCCCCGATCGCGGGCGAAGGAATGTGCTCAAGCAGCGCCGTACCGAATAGCAACAGCAGAAAGGTGCCCGTGGCCGCGACAAGGGTTGGCAGCTGGGTGCGGGAGCCTGATTGGTCCATGGCCGCGGTACGGGACGTCGAAGAACCGACCGCGAAGCTGCCGCCGGCGCCCGCGGCGATGTTTGCCGCACCGAAAGCCAACACATCCCTGTCCGGAACAGTGGAGTAACCGTTCTTCTCGGCGTAGCTCCGGGCGACCAACAGCCCTTCTGCCATGGTGACCAAGGTCAGCGCAATCGCCGAGGGAACCAGCGCGATCCAGGTTCCGCCGTCGAGCACTGGCCAGGTCAGAACCGGCGGCCCGGAATCAACCGGTCCGAGCACCGAAACTCCCGCTTCCTCCAGCCCGGTTGAGACCACCACGGCCGTTGAGGCCACCAGGACGACGAGTGCCCACGGAATGGTCCGGGCAAGGCGGCGTCCCACCAGCAGAATGGCGACCGCAGCGCTGGAAATGAGCAGCGACCAAGGGTTCAGCCCCGAAATTCCGCCTACGAGACCGGCGATCTTTTCGACGAATTCACCCCCGGAGTCGATCTTCACCCCCAGCATCTTGGCGAGCTGGGAGACCATGATGTCCAGCGCGAGGCCGCCGACGAAGCCCACCAGGATAGGCTTCGAAAGGAAATTCGCCAGGAACCCGAGCTTGAAGACCGCCGCAGCCACAAACAGCAACCCGGAAATGATGGCCTGTGCCGTGGCCATGGCCGCGTAGTTGGCGCTGCCTGCCATTGCCAGCCCGCCGACCGACGACGCCACGAGGGCCGCAGCGGCGGCATCAGGGGATGCGACCACCTGCCGCGAGGACACCACCAAGGTGTAGATGATGGCCGGAATCACCAGCGCGTAGAGTCCGGCAGTCGGGGGCAGCCCGGCGATTTGCGCGTAGCCGATATTGAGCGGCACCGCGATGGCGAGCAGGGTCACCCCGGCCAGCACCTCTCGGGTTGCATTCTGCCATGTCAGCCCGGCAAGCGAACGTACCATGATGGATCCTGCCAGGGTTGGGCAATGGTGGACCTGGCCGGCCGGGGCCGGCCTCTGCTGTTGATGAAGGTCATTCTTCCGAAGGCTGCCGGGCTACGCATCACCCGTCCGGGGTGATCGGCATGCGCCCTGCGGCCACACGTCGTCCTGGCCGGCATTCGGGCAGCACCATAAGAGGAAACCTTGGTGTCGGACGGAAGCCCTTTCATCCCCTCCGGATGAGGCGCCGCGAAGTTTGCCAGGCTGAGAATGGAACACAACAGGGGTAGCAGCTACCTGACCGGCGACCACCCAAGGTCCTTCGACAGCAACGGCCGTCGCCACCGGGGACGCCAGTGAGCGAGGAATCAGCATGCCGGAGGATCCGTTACCGTCGTGGCGGGAGGGCTCGCCGAAGTCGGCAATCACCCGCTTCGTCGATGCGGTGGCGACTGGACCGGAGGCAGTTCCTGCCCCGGAACGCATCGCCGTGTTCGACAACGACGGCACCCTGTGGCCCGAAAAACCGATGCCCGCCCAACTGCACTACATCGTAGAGCAGTGGAAGGCGGCGGCCGGACGGGACCCGGGCCTCGCCGACGTCGAACCTTACCGCTCGATCCTCCGCAATGATTTCGGCTGGCTCCAGCACGCCTTCGCGCTCCATGCGCAGGGCCAGGACAGTGAGCTAAGAACAGTCGTTGCCGCAATCACCAAGGAGACATCGTCGGTGAGCGTCACCGAATATGCGGAATCCGTCAGCAGGTTCATGCAGACGGCCAAGCATCCAACGCTCGGCCGATCGTATTCCCGGACCGTCTACCAGCCAATGATTGAACTTTTACGACACCTGGGCGCCAGCGGCTTCACCTGTTTCGTGGTGTCCGGCAGCGACCGGGATTTCATGCGGCCCATTGTTCAGAGTTGCTATGGCATCCCACCCGAACGGGTCATCGGCTCCGCGCTGGGACTGAATTACGACGCCGGAACGGCAGAGGTGAGATACGGCTCGACGTTCGCCTTCATGGACGACGGCCCTGAGAAACCGGTGCGTATCTGGTCAAGGATCGGGCGGCGCCCGCTGTTCGCGGCCGGCAACTCCGATGGCGACGCTCAAATGCTCGACTACACCCTCGGCGGCAGCCGGGGCGCACTTGCGCTGCTGGTGCAACACGACGACGTGGGGCGCGACGACGAACCCTACGAAGCGGGTGCCGAATCGGTCCGGGCAGCAGCGGCCGACCGCGGCATCACGAACGTCAGTATCGCCCGCGACTGGGCACGGGTATTTCCCCTCTAACGAAGGCGAAGGAAGAACAGGATGAACGAGCAGGAGTACGCGTTTCCGGGCGGCTTTCCGACGCCCGCGACGATTGAGAAGGCCTACGAGGCTTCGGACATGATTCGAGCAATCAATTGCTACAAGCACTTTTTTCCCGCGGTCTCAGGGCTCGCGATTCTCGACGGAAATACCGCGGTGGGCATCGTGCCCAATCAGGTATTCGGGACCATGGATACCCGTCCTGCCCAGACCGGGCTGACTTTGAACTCGGATACCCCGTATGGTTCGGTCGTCCTTGACCTTGGCGCCGGGCCGTTGCTGATCGATATCCCGGCTGGACCCATGCTCGGCGCAATCCTCAATGCCGATCAGTCCTGGGTGGCGGACTTGGGTATTCCCGGAGCAGATCACGGGGACGGCGGCCGTTACCTCGTCCTCCCACCGGGGGCGGAAGATCTCGACGCCGACGACGCCATCACGGTGCGGGCATCCACCAGGCATGTCATTGCCGGGCTACGGGCCGTGCCCGTTGACGGGGATGTCAAGCAAGCGATCTCACTGATAAAGCAGACCCGCGTCACCCCTTTTGATCCCGACGCCGCGTGGCGTGAACCGGAGTGGATCGACCTCTCAAGCGGACCCCAGGACACCAGTCCAAACCACGTGCAGGGCACACTGGAATTCTGGAAATCCCTTGTTCGGTACATCACGGACGAGGGCACGGTCGAAGCGGACGGCGTCCATCTGGCCGAACTCGCCGTGCTAGGCATCCGCGCCGGTGAACCGCTGCCAACGGATGCGAGGACGGTCGCGATCCTCACGCGGGCGGCAGTGGAGGCCGACGCGCAAATGCGGGTGCAGTCACTCGCCGACCGCCGAACGGACCGTGTGGCCTGGAACGACCGGCAGTGGGAGTGGGTGAGCCTGCGGCCCGAAAACGCCGGGTTCATCCTCGACGGGCGCCTCGACGTGACAGCGAGGGAGACCTGGTTCTATCAGGCAATCGCCACGTCTCCGGCGATGTTCCGCCGGCAGGCCGGTGGAGGTTCGGTCTATTGGTTCGGTGCCCGTGACGCCGCGGGAGCCTATCTCGACGGCGGACACGGCTACTCGCTTAGCGTGCCTCTGCCGGTCCCGGCGAAACTCTTTTGGTCCGTCACGGTTTATGACGCCCGCACCCGCAGCCAGATCGTGACCAGGCAGGGAAACGCCGCTTTGCGTTCCCTCTTCGAGCTCAAGCATCACTTGGACGGTGGCGAAGTCACCCTCCACTTCGGTCCGACGGCACCACCGGGTTCGGAGGATCGGTGGGTTCAAACCGTCCCAGACGCGGGGTGGTTCGTCTACTTCCGCATCTACGGCCCCGGCGAACAGGCTTTCGATGGAAGCTGGAAACCTGGCGACTTCGTACCCGAAACACCAAGCAACTGAGAGGTAGGGGGATTATCATGGCCACCCACGCACTGAGAGATGTGCAGGCCCGAGCAAGGCACCGCCACGCAGTCGAATCCGCCATTTGGGGAATACCTGCAGTCAACTTCGAGCTGATGCGTGAGGTCATGGGCTCGGGAACCAGCAACGAGTTCGTCTTCTGGTCGCAGCTGCTTGATTGGCGCAACCAGACCCTCACCCCGAACCCCGACCTCATCTACTATCTGGCCTTCTTCGACACCCACGAAGGGCCGGTTGTGGTCGAGATCCCGGCCGAGAGCGAGGGCCAGGCCCTGAATGGTTCGATCTGCAGCCTGTGGCAGGTTCCGCTGGAGGATGTTGGCCATTTCGGTGTCGACCAAGGGCGCGGCGGGAAGTATCTGATCCTCCCGCCGGAATGGGACCAAGCCGTGCCAGAGGGCTACACCGTCCTGCCCTGCGAGACGTACCGGAGCTACGCCCTGCTGCGCTCAGTCCTGGCCGAAGGCACCCAAGAAGCGCTGGACAAGGGTCTTGAGTTGTGTCGCCGGATACGGGTTTACCAGCTCAGTGAGGCCGATAATCCCCCTGAAACCCACGCCCGCGACCTGCAGGGCACCATCGTAGATACCACCATCCCCTACGACCTGCGCTTCTACGAACTCCTGCATCGCGTCATCCAGGACGAACCCCTGCTGGCCCGCGACCGGCCTTTCGCCGAAATGCTCAACAGCATCGGCATTCGCAAGGGGGAAAGTTTCGATCCCTCTCCCGAAGATGCCGTGTTGCTTCAAGAAGCCATCACTGAGGCCCATGCCTGGCTGAAAGCAAGCTACGAGGAAGGGTTCGAGCAGTTCTTCCCGGGCAGCCAGTGGTTCTTCCCGGCAGGGCGGGACTTCACGGACGGACAACGGGACGGCTTCGACGCCCATCCCGAGGCCTACCCGTACCTCAACCGCGGCGTGGTTTATCACATGGCTTTCATCGGTATCAGGCGCCTTGGCATCGGCCAGTTCTACCTCGTCGACCTCCGTGACGGCGATGGCGAAACCTTTCTGTCCGATCGAAAGTATCGAATGCGCGTGCCCGCCAACGTGCCGGTGTCACAGTTCTGGTCAGTAACGATGTACGACGCCGACACCCACGCCTTCATCCGCGGCAACAGCAAGTACTCCGTCTCCTCGCAGACTCCCGGCCTGACCTCCAACGACGACGGCACCGTGGACATCTACTTCGGCCGCCATGCCGAACCCGGCCAGGAGGCAAACACCATCGAGACCGGAGACTCCGAGCGGTTTGAGCTCATGTTCCGTTTCTACGGTGTGGGCCAGGAGGTCATGACGAAGCAATGGGCGCTCAGCGACGTCATGCGCATCGCAGGGCAATCGGAAACAGAAGCGTGACGGGCGTGCTGATCTGCGCAACCTGCGCAGTGGAACGCGACGAACCTGCCCCCGAGGTCTGCCCGATTTGCGACGACGAGCGGCAGTATGTGCCCGAGGAGGGTCAACAGTGGATCACACTGGACAAACTCACGGACGCTGGACAGGAGATCTTGTTCACGGACAATGAGCCGGGGCTCATCGGGATGAGGACCGAGCCCAAAGTCGGAATCGGCCAGATCGCCCAGCTTGTGGTGACACCCGAGGGATCGCTGCTTTGGGATCCGGTGGGATTCGTCGATGACACTGCTGTGAAAAGAGTCCTGGAGCTGGGCCCGGTGCTGGCGATCGCGGCCAGCCATCCACACATGTTTGGGGTGCAGGTTGAATGGTCGCGTCGGCTCGGTGGCGTTCCGGTGCTCGTCGCGGAACCCGACCGGCGATGGCTCGGGCGCGCTGATCCGAACATCGTCTACTGGTCCGAGAGCAAGTCCATTGCAAGTGCGTTGACCCTCTACCAGACCGGCGGGCATTTCCCGGGAAGCGCGGTAGTGCACTGGCCCGCAGGAGCCGGCGGCAAGGGTGTTGTGTTGAGCGGTGACAGCGTTTTTCCTAATCCGGACCGCCGCTCCATCGCGTTCATGCGCAGCTACCCTAATCACCTGCCGCTATCAGGCTCCGTGGCATTACGAATTGCCGCGAAACTGGACGAGCTGGCGTTCGACCGGATCTACGGCAACTTCAACAACGTCATCGCCTCCGATGCGAAGGCCGTGCTGCAAGAATCGGCCCACAGACACGCTTCCTGGGCACGTGGGGACTACGATCATTTGACCTGATCACCACGTGCTCCTCAGCTGTCCGGCGGGGACCCGGTGGCGTCGTCGTAGATCGCCACGAGCCGGTCAAGGAACGCCTGCACTGTGGCGCGTTCCGGGGCTGACAATCCAGAGACCAGGTCCTCGACGCCTTCGATCATCGGGAGGACGCGTTCGAAGGCCTGGTCCGCTGAGCTTTGGGCTGCCGTGACAACCAGCTTCCGCCCGTCAGAGGGGTGCCGTTCGCGTCTGATGTGGCCCGCGTCTTCGAGCCGGTTGAGCACCAGTGTGGTAGCCGCCGTCGAAATCCTCAGACGCCTGGCGAGTTCGGTGGGGTGGCCGGTCCGGTGGCGATGAGGTGGTCCATAGCTTCAAGTCCGGCAGCATCAACACCCAGCTCTGAGGCCAGATACCGCTCGAATCGCTGCTGCCTTACAGCCAGTTGCTGCACCCGCGCGCGAGGTCATGGATCTCCTCGATTCGACAATCGTCAACGTCGCTGGACCGGACCTGGAACGATCCCTCGGGGCGTCGGCGCTCGGACTTCAGTGGGTCATCGGCGGATACGCCCTGACGCTCGGTGCCGGACTGATCCTGGGCGGCCGACTCGGGGACCGGTTTGGTCGCCGCCCCATGTTCCTGGCCAGCCTTGCGGCCTTCACCATCGTTTCAATGCTCTGTGCCCTGGCGCCTGGCATCGAATGGCTCATCACTGCCCGGCTGGTGCAAGGCGTCGCCGGTGCCATGCTGTTGCCGCAGGGTCTAGGCCTCCTGCGGGAGAACTTCGCCGGCAAGGAACTGGCAAAAGTGTTCGGTATCTTCGGTCCTGTACTTGGCCTGGGTGGTATTTTGGGTCCGCTCATCGGTGGCGGCCTCATCGAGGCCAACCTGTTCGGGCTCGGTTGGCGCACGGTGTTCCTCGTCAACGTGCCCATCGGGCTTGCTGCCCTTGTGGTGGCCTGGCGGATCCTCCCCCGCCGGGCCGGCGATAAGACAGTTGGTGTCGACGCCATGGGCGCGACCCTCATCGTCGCTTCTTCTGCCCTGCTGGTGCTGCCACTGAACTTCGGGCAAGAACAGGATTGGCCGCTGTGGACATGGGTGAGCATCGTCGCGGGCCTCATTGGTTTCGTTGCCTTCGCGAGGCAGCAGCGAGCCGCGTCCGGGCGCGGACGCACGCCGCTGGTGGTTCCCGGGATCTTCTCCCGCCGGGCCTATACCCTGGGCCTGGCCGGCATCGCCCTGTACTTCAGCGCCCTCATTGGCACGCAATTGGTCTTGACCCTGTTCCTGCAGATCGGCCAGGGCTTCACCGCTGGCGAGGCCGGATTGGGAAACCTGCCCGTCGCTCTCGGCACCGCGATCGGCGGGGCGCTCAGCGGGGCGTTCCTCGCCGAGCGACTCGGACGCGCAGTGCTCCAGATCGGCGCTGCCGTGCAGCTTCTCGGAGCTGCAATCCTCTGGGTTGAACTCGGCAATGGCTCCATCTTTGATATCTGGCAGATCGTCCCGGGTATTGCCGTAGCTGGCATAGGATCGGGCCTGGTCGCGAGCTCGATTGGAGTGGCCGTGTTCGGTTCGACCTTCTTCTCCGCCATTGCCTCCGGTTCGCCGGCCGATGCTTTCCGCAGCACCTTGCTCATCCAGGCCGGGCTGCTCCTCGGCTTCTTCGCACTCTCCTTCCTGTTCCCCCGAAACGGCCGGTCAGATACCCATGGCAGCGAAACCAGCAACGACGCCCCTACGAGATCGGGGCCGGAGTTGGTCGCCGGAGCAGATCAGCATTAGGGAGGAGTTCAGCCAGCTGCGGCGGACTTCACCGCCGGCGGAGTGAGGGTGTGGGCGGTGCTCGCCGCCGCAGCCGCGTAGTCGATCAGAGTGGGCTTCGCTATGCGGTGCCGGCCCATGAGGAACGCGAGCGCGATACCCAGGGCACACCAGATGCCCATTGCGAGAGCCGAGAAGGACAGGGCTGAGGCCAGGGCGTCGGCCGTATCACTACCGGCCGCAACGCGGTTGGTGCTGACCGACGAATATATCGACGCGACGATCGCTGTCATGACTGCGGCACCGACGTACCGCGCCATGTTCGAGATACCGGACGCAGCACCTACCTCGTTCGGCGGAACGCTCGATGTGGAGATGGACGACGCCGGCCCGTTCTGCAAGCTCATCCCCGCTGCGACTCCCAAGAGCGGCAGCACGAAGAGCGCGTAGCCCCAGGAGGCATCCACGGCTGTGAGGAGCACGAACGATGCCGTCATGATGATGAAGCCCACCGCGATGGTGATTCTCGCTCCGATCCGGGCCACAACTGGTGTGATCATCGGTGCGAGAACCACGGCCACGGCTGCCACCGGAAGCGTTGCGAGGCCTGCTTCCAGCGGAGGCAGGCCCAGGGTCGCCGGGTCCTGGAAATAGAGGCTGACGACGTACATGATGGCGTTGATCGTGCCCGAGCCCAGGAGGATGGCGATGGTTGCTCCCACAAGCGCGGTGTTGCGGAGCAGGGCAAGGTCGAGAAGCGGCGCCTTCACATGCTTCTCAACGAATACGAAGGCCACAGTGGCCGCGACGGACAGTGCGAAGCATCCGATCGTCGCCAAGGATGCCCACCCCCAGGCAGAGCCATTGGTCAGGGCGAAGATGATGGGCGCCAGGATGACGGCGATCAGGATAGTGCCGGCGAGGTCGATCGAACGGATACGGTTCGGATCACGTGATTCCTGCACGGAACGAAGGGTAATGGGGATGCAGACTGCGGCGATGGCGGCGTCGATCCAGAACAGTCCCTGCCACCCGGTGGTTGAAGCAAGGAGCCCGCCGATGAGAGGACCTGCGGCAGCGCCGATAGCGGATGCCGCACCCCACAACGTGACGGCCCGCAATTGCTGCGAGCCCGTGTTGTTCGCTGCGATGAGGCTCATCCCGCAGGCGAGGATGGTCGCTCCCGCGGCACCCTGGATGCATCGCCCGGCGATGACAAGGCCACCATCCTGGGCGAGGGCAATCATGACGCACGAGGCGATGAACAACACGAGCCCCAGGACGAAGACAAGACGCCGTCCGAAGACATCGCCGAGCGCGCCCGATGTGACGATGGTGGCCGCACCCACCAGCGAGTAGCCCGTAACAGCCCACTGGAGGGTGTCCACGGGCGTGCCGGTGTCAGCCGAGATCGCCGGGAGGAGGATCGTGACCGCGGACGTGTTCGCGTTGACGACGATGGCCGAGACGCACGTGACGATGAGTACGCCGAGGGCAACCTTCCCCGCGGACGGCCCGGAGTTCATACAGCCCCCAACCGCAAGAGCAGGAGCGTCTGGGCCGCGATCATCCTCTCAATCTCGCCGGGGTCAACGGACTCGTTCGAGGCATGAATGTTCGCTTCTGCCGTGTCCTCAGCACCCCACAAAACTATCGCCGCGTCCGGAGCGGCCTTCTGCAGGGAAGCGATAAGCGGGATCGACCCTCCCGAGCCGATCGACTCGACGGGGGCGCCGTACACGTCCTCAAGGGCCTGTTCGGCCGCCGCTATGGATGGGGCGGACATGTCCACCGCAAATGGATGACCGGTCTTGACCTTCTCCACTTCAACGACGCAGTTCCACGGCCGCTGCGCCCTCAGGTGGCTCATGAGGGCATCAAGCTGGGCTTCGGCATCAGCGCCGGGAATGACGCGCATGGAGAGTTTCGCCTTCACTGAAGGCAGGAGCACGTTTGATGCCTCGGCAGTGTTCGGCAGGTCCATTCCGAGCACGGTGACTGACGGCTTGGCCCATATGCGGTCTGATAGCGACCCCGTGCCGAGATAATCGACTCCTTCGAGGATCGTCGACGCCGAGTGGTAGACGTCGGCGTCCATCCCGGCACCTGGCCATGTGCCGGCGTCGACGCCTTTGATGACGGTATCGCCGTTCTCGTCGTGCAAGCCGTCAAGGATGCGGATCATCGCCGTCATGGCATCGGGAGCAGCACCGCCGAACAGTCCGGAGTGGACGGGGCTGCCGAGTGTGCGGACCGTGACCGTGCATGCGACATCCCCGCGCAGGGCTGTTGTGAGGGTGGGGCGTCCCACGGACTGCGGACCCATGTCGGCAATCACGGCGACGTCGCAGGCGAAGCGCTCCGGGTTGGCCTCCACGAAGTCCTCAAGGTGCGAGATGGTTTCCTCTTCACCCTCAATGAGGAGCTTCAGGTGGCACGGCAACCGGTCGGCCAGGAGCAGGAGCGTACCGAAATGGATCGCGAGGCCCGACTTGTCGTCGGCGGAACCGCGGCCATAAATGCGGCCGTTCTCTTTTGTGGTGGGCTCGAAGGGATCTGTGTCCCACCCTTGTTCGGCCGGGGCCGGTTGGACATCGTAGTGTGCGTAGAGAAGGACAGTGGGAGTGCCATCCGGGCCTGGCAGGTCGGCGTAGACACACGGATAGCCGCCAGGGACATCCAGCAGCTCGACGTCCTCGGCGCCTGCCTCCTTGAACAGGTCCACCACTGCCTGGCCCATCCGGTGCACGGGCACAGGATCGAAGCCCGGGAAGGCGACCGATGGAATGCGCACCAGCTCGGCGTGGCGTTCCAGTACCTTGGGCATGATCGCCGCGGCCGCAGCGGTGATCTGGTCGGTGTCATTCATTCGGATACTTCCTCTCGGGGCAATCAGTGCACGAAAAGCTGGATCAGGAGCCCTGCGACGACTGTGGACACCCAGGCCACCACCATGGGGATGGTGAATGAATGCCACACAGGAACTTGGGATAGCCGGGTGGAACCTGTGAGGTCGGTTTCGACCACAGCGATCTGGGAACCGTTGGCGGGGAAAAGCCACACGCCCACCAAGGACGGCCACATAGCCGTGCTGACGCCCGGGCTGAGCCCGGCGGCGAGAGCGATCGGGATGATCGTATTCGTCGTCGCCGATTGGCTCGTGGTCAGGCCGGCCACCAGGAAAAGGACCACCGCAAGCAGCAGTGGCGCCACATCGATCAAGGCTCCCAGCGGCTTGATGATCGTCTCTTGGTTGGAGCTGATGAAGGTGTCAGCCATCCAGGCGATACCGAAGAGCGCGATCGCTGCAACGAAGCCGGATTTCAGGAGCGACTGATCGACGATGACCGCGGGCTTCACACGGCGCACCAGGATGATGACCAGTGCGGCCGTGAACATGACCATCTCGATCACAGGCGACATGCCGATCGGCTCCAAAGCACCGTCGGTTCCTGTCGGGAACGATGGGCGCAATGCCGGGAGGAGCCCGAGCAAGACGACAAGAAAGGTTGCGCTCAGGAAGATCCACGCCGCCGTAGCTCCGCCCTTGGGGACAACGTGCGTGACCGTCGCCGTGGCGGACCTCGCGGCTGATACGGTGGGCTGCTCCAAGGTGCCTTCACCACTGCCGGTTGCCGGATCCGTTCCCGTGCCCCCCTTGGCTTCGAGCACGGCCGGGACCTCGACCCTCCCCTCCTCAACACGCTTGAGGAACACGGGGTCATCCAAGAGCTCCTTGCCCACACGCTGTTGGACCAATGATGTGACGAGGCACGCAACCACCGCAGACGGGATGGTGATCGCGAGGATCTTGATAAGGGAGAACCCGCTCGGTTCCATCAAGACCAGGTAGGCCGCCATTGCCGCAGACACGGGACTCGCCGTGATTCCCAGCGCCGAGGTCACGGTTGAGGCCGCCAGAGCCCGCTCGGGCCGCTGCCCATTGCGGTACGCGGTCTCGTAGATCACGGGGATCAGGGCGAAGTAGATGTTGCCTGTTCCTGCAAGAACGGTGAAGAGGAACGAGACGAGCGGGGCCACGTAGGTGAGGCGTCGCGGGTTCCGTTGGATGATCTTCGAGGCGATGGCAACGAGGTAGTCAATGCCCCCTGCAGCCTGCATTGCCGCGGAGGCTGTGATGACGGCGATGATGATGAAGAACGCATCGACCGGAGGCGAACCAGGAGCCAGACGGAACACGAAAACCAGCATCAGAGTGCCGGCGACACCCCAGAGCCCCAGACCGACACCGCCGGTCCTCACGCCGAGCACGATCGCCCCAATCACGACGCAGGCCTGCAGGATGACGAATACGGCTTCCACGGGCATCTCCTTGGCTAGTAGGGTCTTCCAGATCGGCGGCTCCGGCGCATCCCCCTCATCTCACGACGGCCACGTGACCCCCTTGCGATCCATAGCCGACGGGCACAATCGGCCCCTCCCGGGACGGAAAAATAGTTGCCAGCTCGCCGCGATGCGGTCAGTGTAGCGCCGCGTGTGGGCGTGGTGAACCGCCCCGGACTGCCATCACCGGGATTTCATCCTTTACGGATGAGACGGATGAAAGCCTCGGCGTTGGCCGCGGATCAGTGGTTTTGAGCTCCGGCGGGAAATTCGCGCGGTCACCATCCGCCGTTTCCTCGAAGGCAGGGGGAGCGCCGGAACTGCGAGACGCCGCTGAGGTATTTCACGGAGCCGCGGACTCGCTGCGGACCATCGGCGCATCCCAGTCGATGTGGTGGCGATAGACCCAATCGAAGTTGTCGGCCGCTTTGCGGGCAAGTGAGCGGAAAACGAGCTTCAGCACGAGGTCTTCGAACACTCTCTTGAATTGGCCGCGGATCTTGGGGGCGGCGTTCCGGCGTCCCCATTCCACCACCAGTTCCGCCCGGCTCCGGCGTTCGTCCTCATAGCGTGACAAAGCGCCGGGAATGTCGCCGGCCTCGACGCCGCGCAACGATCGCCCGAGAACCACAGCGTCCTCGATTGCCATGGACGCACCCTGCCCGGACGATGGCGATGCCGCATGGGCGGCATCTCCCACCAGCACCAGTGCGCCGCGGTGCCAGCTGGGAATGCCGGGAAAGTCGGAGGTGGTGTACGGCCGGATGATTCCGTCAGTGGCGGCGATGATCTTGGCCATTGGCGTGTGGTCCCCGGCCACGAGATGCGTCAGCCAGGACTTGCGGGCGCCGTGGTCCAAGGCGGCCGGATCCTCCGAAGACCGCTGAAGCGGGTTGGCAAACCACCAGATCCTGCCCTCCGGATCCTGCATATAGCAATAGAAGCAGCGCTTGCCGAAGACCATCTTCATGCGGCCTGGTTCGATGTCCACAAGCTCCGCCGGAAGCACCCCGGACTCAACGATTCCTCCGGTGTTAAGCAGGGGGATGTTCCGTGGAGCCGGGGATGAGGGGTCGATGACCGGCCGCACGGCCGAGTGGAGGCCGTCGGCGCCCACAACAAGGTCTCCGCGCGCGGAGGTGCCGTCCGCGAAAACGGCCGTGACGCCGTCGGGCGCTTCCTTCACCCCAGCGAGCCGCTTGCCGTACTCGATGTGGATCCCGCGGCGGCTGGCAGCGTCGCGGAACATGCCGTACAGCTCGGAGCGAGTCATGGTGCGCGCGGTGGTGCCGTCCGGGAGCGATCCGCCGTAGTCAAAGTCGATGAGGTGCTTTCCCGTGCTGCCCAGATACATGGACATCTGCGGGGTGCTGAAGCCCAGGGCGGCGGCGGCGTCCTTGAGTTCGAGTGTCTCCAGGGCATCGAAGCCGTTGACGGCCACGGTGAGGAATCCGCCAATGCCGTCCGACGGCTCGCTGTAGGCCTCGAAGACAGTGGCGTGGTGGCCCGCCTTCTGCAACGAGATGGCGGCTGCGAGCCCGGCTATTCCGGATCCGATGACTAGGCAGTTCAGCATGATGGGCTCCACAATTTATTTCGTTCGGTTAAAAGAAATATATGTCCGAGCCCAAGCGTCGTCAATCCTTTCGGCGAAACGAAATAATTTGCTAGCCTCGAAGGGTGGAGAAAAAACCGGGCGACAACCCCAAGCGCCAAGAATTGCTCGAGGCCGTCTATTCCTCGGGGCGGGAGCTGTCGACAGCGGCGGTCATGTTCCATGCAAAGTTGTCCGAGCTGCGCGGACTGTCCGCAACCGAGGGTAAGGCAATCGACATCCTCCTGCGCTTCGGACCAATGACCGCGGGGGAATTCGGCGAACACTCCGGGCTGGCCCCAGCCTCGGTCACGGGCTTGATGCAACGGCTCGAGAGCAAGGGCGTGGCTCGCCGGGTCCGGCACGACGGCGATAAACGGAAGGTCTTGATCGAGCTGGTCGGTGACCAGGTGGCCGCAGCAATGCCCTACTTTGTCGACTTCATGGGCGGCTTGGCCGGCCTGCTGGAGGGGTACAGCGACGACGAATTGCGTGTCATTGCGGACTTTTCGGCCAAAGCCGCGCGGATTCAGCAGGACGCGGCGGTGCGGCTGGATGCCGCTTCCGGTGGCAACAAGCACGACGACGGCGGCCGCGCGCCGAACCCGCGGTAGCCCAGATCACGCGGGTTGTTCCTTCGCCCCTCACGCCTCCCCAAGCCACATCTGTGGCGCGAGCCACATCCATACCCATCCTTTTCATGGGCAGCGTCGAATTACTGGTGTCCCTAATCTTGGGATGGAACACCGCCCTCCCGTTAGAGGAGATTTTCCAATGAACAAGACACTTCGCCTCATGGCAGTTCCGACCCTGGCTTTGGGCGCACTGGCCCTTTCCGGGACCGCGGCGATGGCCGCAGACAGTTCTTCCTATCAGGCCACCCTCGGCCAACTCAACGGCAGCACCGGCGCCGGCAGCATCACCGTCGATGTCACAGGCAACCAGGCACATGTCGTACTAAACGTCTCGGGCATGCCAGCCACCTTCATGGACGCCCCGTACCCACACGTCCAGCACATCCATGGAGGAGCCCAAGGCGTCTGCCCGGCGCCTTCTGCCGACAAGGACGGCGACGGCGTCATCTCCACTACCGAGGGCGCCCCGTCCTACGGCGGAATCGTCACCACGCTTTCCACCAGCGGTGATACCAGCCCGGCCGCAGGGCTGGACCTTAAGGTCGGCGGCCAAGGCGCCGCGTACACGGTTGACCGAACATTCGAGCTGAACGCCGATACCAAGGCCGCCTTGGAAGCGGGCACCGCCGTCGTGGTCGTCCATGGTCTTGACCCCGCCACGTTGAGCGCGGCAGGGCAGGCCGCGAAGTCCGACCTCGCGCCGACCCTTCCACTGGCGGCCACTTCGCCTGCCCTCTGCGGGACCTTGAAGGCCGGGCAAATGAAGATGCCCACAGGTGGCGCGGACACTGGCATCACCCAACAGGCAGGTAACGATGCCGGAGCAATCGCCCTGGGTGGCGGCCTGGTACTGGCAGCAATCGCAGGCGGCGCCTACGTGGTCCGGCGCCGTAACACCGGATCGGTTGCCTAAGCACAGGCTGACCGGAACATTACTGTGACAACCACGAAAACCGACTACCGCAGAGGCCTGCTGGTGTCCGCGGTGGTCGGTTTTCTACTCCTCACCGGCTGCGCACCATCACAAACCGAATCTGCCAACGCCCCTGGTGCCGAAGCCACGTCCGCCCCCGCACCATCCACGGCTCCGGCGACCCCGCCAGCATCGCTTTCGCCGCCCACGGTCCAGGCAGTTCCGGGAGAACCGCTTCCCGCAGTAATGACCACCTCTCGTCCAGCCACCTTGGCAATCCCCGCAATCGGGGTGCGCACCGAGTTGCTGGAACTGGGCTTGCGGGACAACGGTTCCCTGGAAGTACCCCAAGACACAGGCGACGGAGCGCCCGCAGGCTGGTACAAGGGCTCCCCCACCCCGGGCGAACGCGGACCGTCCGTGATGCTCGGCCATGTGAACGCTTTGGGCGGACACGCGGGAGTCTTTGCGGACCTGCAGAAACTCAGGGCCGATGACGAGATCACCGTGACCCGGGCCGACGGCAGCACGGCTGCCTTCACCGTGTACCGTTCAGCCCTTTACTCCAAGGAGTCCTTCCCCACTGTGGAGGTCTACGGGAACACCGAGGGATCCGAACTGCGCCTGATCACCTGTGACGGCTACGACCCCGCCACCGGATTGTTCGACGACAACTACGTCATTTTCGCCAAACTCAGCATCTGACCGGCCGCCCGGCTGTCGCCCAAGGCAGAACGGAAAAGGATGGACACGACATGAAAAACCGAAAGTACACACTGGTCACCCTCGGCATTGTTTCCCTTCTGCTCACCGGTTGCGCAGCTGCCGCCAACCCTGGCGTGGGCAATTCTCAGCCTTCCCTAACAGCGACACCCACAGCTTCAGCCGGTCCCAGCGAGGCGTCCTTGATGGTTTGCGGTGACCAGCCCAAGGACCGGCTTAAAGCCATCCTGGACCTGGAAACAGCCCCTCACACGGTCAATGACTGGGCGAACAGCACCTTCACCTGCACCTACCATCTGGAGCAAGGCGCACTAATAATCTCGGTCAAGGAAGCAGCAGACCAAGCATCGGCACTGACCTACTTCGACGTCGAACAGGCGCTGGCCAAAGACGCCAAAGCAATCGAGGGCTTGGCCAATCTCGGCTTCCCCGCCTACGAAACCGCCGATGGGTCATCGGTCTTCCAAAAAGACAGTTTTGTCCTGAAAGTGGATGCATCGCATCTTCCCGCCACGATCGGACCAGACAACATCACCAGGAACGCCCTGGCATACCAGCTCTCCACCACCATCCTGGCTTGCTGGGTGGAACACCATTAACAGAGCACTCGGTTATGGATGACCTGCATCGATGCGGAGATCGCCTGTGGATACTTCTTCACTCCGGTCTTGTCCGGCGGCAATGACAGCCCTGTTGCGTCCCGTGGCTTTCGCCTCATAGAGGGCAGCGTCGGCAATGCCGATCATGCCCGCCAGCTCCGCATTCGTGCCCGCACTCGAAGCAATGCCATAGCTGGCCGTGGGGAATCCGGGTCCGTAGTCGGGGATTGACGCAGCCAACCTTCGGCTGATTTCGGTGGTAACCCGGCGCGCCCGATCCTGGTCGGCACCGGGAAGCATGATGATGAATTCTTCGCCGCCGTACCGGCAGACCAAGTCAGTGCTACGGACGGACGCGAGGCTGGCTTGGGCGAAGGCAACGATGACCTCGTCCCCGGCAGCGTGGCCGTAGGTGTCGTTGACGGTCTTGAAGTTGTCCAGGTCAGCCACGATGATGGTGACGATTGACCCGTCACCGCGTAGTCGACCCAGCTCACGCCCGGCGAGCTCAGTGAAGCCCTCCCTGTTCAGAATGCCGGTAAGTCCGTCCTTGGTGGCACGCTCCGTGAGCAGGCCGATCAACTGTTTGTTGCTGAGCTCGTTCATGCTGAACGACACGATGATCAACAGCGTGATAAGGACAACGCAGGTTACGGCGGGGCTGAAATAGCTCTGGAAGAACTGTCCGTGCGGTCCGTCGGCCAAGTAGGCAACGCTGCGGGCCAGGAAGTAGGCCACCACCGCGACCGCTGCCACCATCAACGGTTGCCGGGCTGTGGCCCTCTCCCCGCGAAGGAGTGCCAGTTCCCGGGCGGCCAAGGCCATGCCGGTTCCCATCATGGCCAAATAGACCACGCCGCCCGACCACGCATTTTCTGCCGGGTTGCCCACCATGGATGCCATGGCGGTGACGGTCGGGCCGGAGGCCAACTGCCACCACGGCGTGCCAAGCAACCGCAGGGAACGCGTGCTGGCCCACACACAGAACGCACCCCCAACCAGCAGGGAATTGCCTAACGGGTTGGCCCACCATTGATGTGGGGTTCCCGTCAGGAGGAACGATGCGTTTCCCACCAGCCAGAATCCGAGCGCCAGACACCACCAACCGGTGTACGGAGACCGGGTCCGCCTGAACGACCCCAAAAACAGCAAACACAGCGTGAACGTCACTACGCCCAAAGCCAGTTTCAGACTGACCGCATCCAGCACTGCTTCCCCCTTTGACACCACAGCTTAAACCACGGTGCGGATGCCTTCCAGCAGGGACGCGAAGAGACCTGAAATGATGTTGCCCAGCACACCTTCCTCCGCCCAGCGGGCGGATTGGAATAACGAACGAGGCAGGCATGTATAAGAAGCAAACGCGGTTTGGGGCCAACTACACGCCATCGCGGGGATGGTTCCACCACTGGCTGGACTTCAATATCGACGAAATCAGGTACGACCTCGACTCCATCGCCGGGCTGGGGCTGGACCATGTGCGGGTGTTTGCCCTGTGGCCGCACTTCCACCCGAACCGCTCGCTGATCAGGGGCCAGTCACTGGAAGACCTCCGCGCCATGGTGGACGCGGCCGCCGAACGGGGCCTCGACGTTTCCGTGGACGGCCTCCAAGGGCACCTGTCGAGCTTTGACTTCCTGCCGGCCTGGACCCAGACGTGGCACGCAAAGAACCTGTTCACAGACCCCAAAATCCTGGACGGCCAGGCTGCCTACCTGACGGCGCTGGCCGGTGCAGTGGCGGACCGCCCCAACTTCCTGGGAATGAGCCTGGGCAATGAATTCAGCCAGTTCAGTTCTGCAGTGCATCCACAGCAGAGCAAAGCCACGCCGGAGGAAGCCGAACATTGGGTGGCCACCATGCTGGCAGCCTGCGCCGCCGGAGCCCCCAACGCCCGGCACCACCATTCCGAGTACGACGCCGCCTTCTTCGACGGCCGGCACGGCTTCAACCCCGGCACCGCCCTGCAATACGGCTCCATGCCCACCGTGCACTCCTGGGTATTCAACAACACCGCCCAGACCTATGGCGGCATGAGCGAACAGAGCCTCCGCTTGGCCGAGTACCTGATCGAGCTGGCCCGCAGCTGGGCTCCGGACCCCGCCGGGCAGATTTGGCTGCAGGAAGTCGGGGCGCCCAGCCCGCATGTTGCAGCCTCCGACGCCGCCGAATTCTCCCGCCGCACGCTCGAGTACGCACTGGACTGCGAGAACCTCTGGGGCGTCACTTGGTGGTGTTCCCACGATGTAGACCGCGCCTTGCTGGACTTCCCGGAACTCGAATACAGCTTGGGCCTGCTGGCCAACAACCAGGAGGTCAAGCCCCAGGGAACAGCAGTCTCCGAGTTCGCCCGCCAGAACAGGGAACAGCCCGTCACCGCCAGGCCGCGATCCGCAGCGCTTGTGCTCGACGTCGGGAATGAAAGCACCGCTCCGGACCGCGCCCAATGCGCCCCCGGTGGAATGTTCTTCGAGGCCTGGATGTCACTGGCGATGGCCGGCGAGCGACCTGCCGTTGTGCTCGCTGGCAAGGCGCAGGACCACGATCACCTCGCGGCCCGGGGCATCACCGCGGTGTTGAACGTCGCCGACGTCGCATCCGGGGAATTCAAGCATTAAGCCAAGAGGTGCCCGGGAAGAATTCTCCCGGGCACCTCTTAGGCGGGTCTGCAGCTTGGGCGTCCGAGCCTACTCTTGTCCGAGTCCTGCGGCGGAGGTCTTTTTGCCTTCCACCTCGTTCAGGGCGCGGAGGTCGAAGATGCCGTTGATGTCGGCGGTTTTGGTGGTGCCGGCGTCAACACCGTCCTGCAGCAGCTTCTTGTACGTTCCGGCGAGCGGATCCGTGGTGAAGGTGATGTTCTTCAACGCCCGGTCGATCACGTTCGCCGGGAGGGGCTTGCCCGCGGTGTCCTTCAAGACAGCGTTGATGGTGCTCGCCTTCTCCTCGGCCGAGGCCGTGTTCAGCCAGTTCACCGATTCCACGTGGCCCTTCAGGAGCGCCTTCACCGTTTCGGGGTGTTCGGCAGCGAACTTCTTGTTCACGATCAAGATGGTGGTGGTGAACTCACCCTTCTCCCAGAGGTCCTTCTCGTCCACCAGGACCTTGGCCCCGGCCTCGAGGACCAAACGCGAGGCCCACGGCTCCGGCAACCACGCGCCGTCGAGCTTGCCGTCCTGGAACAACTTCAAGGACTGCGCGTTCTCGGTCGGGTTGATGTTGACGTCACCACTGCCATCGGTGTTGGTCTTGAACCCCTGATCCCCCAGCCACGCGCGCAGGGCCACGTCCTGGGTACCGCCAAGCTGCGGCGTGGCCAGCACCTTGCCCTTGAGGTCCGCCGCGGAGTTGATCTCCGGCTTGACCACCAACTGCGCCCCGCCCGAGGCCGCACCGGCAATGATGCTGATGGACTCGCCGTTGCTCTTGACGAACGAGTTGATGGCCGGGTTCGGGCCGATGTACGTGGCATCGATCGCGCCGGCATTCAGGGCCTCGATCGCGGCCGGACCGGCATTGAAGATCTGCGTGCTGAGCTTGGTCTGGCCCAGTTCCTTGGCGATGAAGCCCTTGCTGGTGCCAACCAACGCCGGGCCGTGGGTGACGTTGCTGAAATAGCCAAGCTTCAACTCAGCAGCCGGCGTCGTCGCCGGAACCGGAGCGGCCTGGTTATTGTTCTGCGACACAGCCGAAGCCACTGCAGCGCCGGCACCGATCAGCAAGACGATGCCCACCGCCAAACCGATCTGGAGGCTTCGACGACCTTTGGGCTTGGCCGGGGTTTGACCGGCGACGATGCGAGTGGACGAGCTGTCCTGGGGTGATGACACGGAGGTATTCCTTCGGGAAGAGTGCAGGCCTGCAAAAGCTCCAGGCCTTGGAACGGAGATGTGATGAGGATGCAGGGGATGATCCGCCGACACCCGGAGGGACGGCGGCGGGTAAGCCTGACCGTCCTCTTCGGGATCCTCTTGCGGCGGACTGTTGCTCTTCTTCAGAGCCGATGCATGGATTGAGATTACGTACGCCGCTGCATCGTGACAACGGGACGTGACATCACCGGTAACGAGGGGACGCGCGCATTAACGCATCGACGTGCGGCTTCATGTGGAGACAAGAAACGTCATCCAAGGCAGGCGTCCCGTCCAGACAGGAGACCTAGTTGAGATATGCGCGGAGCTCGCCGGCAGCAGCTTGCCGAATGGTCCCGGCAAGCTCCGCAATAAGGCGGGAATCGTCGGGCAGGTGCGTGACGGCGATGCGCAGATAGCCGCGGGTGGTGCCTTCGAGGAAAGCACGCCGGCCCTCCCCCAGCACTATGCCGTGGGCTGCCAGGTCCAGCAGGGCACGGGTTTCATCGGCCACTTCGACCCACACCATGAGGCCCTCCGGCGACGCCTCGGCCGTCAGTCCTTCAGCGTCCAGGGCTTCCAAGAGATTTCGACGGCGGCGCGAGTAGGCCCGGCGGGCCGCTTGGATGGCGAGGGTGGTCGCTTCGCCGTCGATCAGGTAAGCGAGGGCGTTCTGGAGTATCCGGCTGTTGACCGCTATGCCGTGGCTGCGTGCGGCGCGGGCCCGTTTGATGAGTTCGGCACTGCCACCCAGCGCTGAGGTGCGCAGGTCGATGCCGTAGGCCTTGCAGTAGGACCTGACACGCAAGACCCGATCGGGCAGGAGCGCGCCCATGCTGACAGAATCGTCCTCCGCCAGGGGGCCAAGGGAGTCGTCCTCGATGATCCACGTTTCTGTTTCCGCGAGGAGGGCTGCAAGCTCGTTGGCGCGTCGCTGGGTGACCGCGTGGTTTCGTCCGAACGGTCCGCTGGGCTGGTAAACGAAGGCTGTGGGGTGTTGTTCAAGTGCCGCAAGCAGGCTGGCCGGGATGGGGCCCTCCGTATCGCAGGCGACGCCGATCGGGGTGATGCCAAGGTCTCGCATCGTGTCCGCGATGCCGGGGATGACAGGTTCATCGATCGCCACCACGGAGCCCGGAGGGGCGGCCGCTTCGATGGACAACAGGACGGCCTCGGTTCCACCCCCGGCGGTAGAAAATTCCTGGGCGGGAAACGGCCACGTGCGCTCCAGGGCTTCCCTCAAGGGCACTGTGACCTGGTCGCGGCGGATGTCGTGAAGGTTATCGGTATCAAGTCCGGCCAGGAGGGCGTCCCTCAGGTCCAGTTGCAGGCTGAGGTCGGCCTGACCGCTCACCAAGTCCGTCTGCTGCCAACCTGGGAACCGTGGAGCCGCTGCCGTGAGGATGCCGCCGTCGGGCGTTTTCGGATGGTGCGGGTCCGCCACAAAGCTGCCTCCCCGGCCGCGGGTGACGATGAGGCCGCGGTCCCTGAGCACTGACCAAGCGTCCGCGAGGAAGTGCAGGGGTACCTTTGCGGTCTTTGACAAGGACCGGAGCGTCGGAAGTTGCTTACCCGGTTTCAGCTCTCCATCAAGGATCATTCCGGCAAGCGAGGACGCGATGGCTTCAGCCGTTTGGCCGGTGATCCGTTGCGCGATCCGTTCTGTTGCTCCGCCGCTCTGCAGGGTTTGCACGACCACGTGTGAATGTCCTTCCGAAATGTTATGTGAACGGTACCGCAGCCTGGGCTCAAACCCGGACGGGCTCCGCAGGCACGGCTTTGGCGTGCCTGTTCAACGGCACGGCGAGTTCAAGGTTGCCCCGCAAGGTGTCGGATTCGTAGTTTTCACGGAAGATTCCCCGCCGTACCAGGGACGGAACAACGTCTTGCCGGAAGCGCCGGAAGTCTTCGGGGTCGCTGACAAAGAGGTTGAACCCGTCGGCCGCGCCGAGGCGGTACCAGCGTTCGATCTCGGCGGCGACAGTCTCCGCCGTGCCGGAGAAGTGGGCGTAGGTATCTTGGTGCAGCAGGATGGTTTCGCGTAGCGTCAGGCCCGCTTCGCGGGCGTGCGTGATCACTTCAGCTGTGGTGGAGGAGACGACGGCGGCGGCGAGGTCCGGGAACGGCTGATCAGGGTCATACACGGTGAAGTCGTGGCCGCCGAAGAATCGGCTGAGTGTTGCAAGGCGGCGCTCCAAGGGCACGTCCTCCCGGCGTCGGTCAGCTTCCCGTCGGGCTTGGTCGTCGGTGTCGCGGATGGTCACGCCCAGGGCTGGAATGAAAAGCAGGTCCTGCGGGTTTCGGCCGGCCGCTGCGGCCCGTTCCCGGACATCGGCGGCAAAGTCCAACGCCCAGTCGCTCGTCTTGGCGAAACTGAAGATGACTTCACCCTTGGTGGCGCTCAGCTCGCGGCCTTGCTCGGAGGTCCCTGCCTGGACAAGGACCGGCTGTCCTTGCCGCGATCTGCTGACATTCAGCGGCCCCGTGACGGAGAAGAATTCGCCAACATGCTCCAGCCGGTGGAGCTTCGAGGGGTCAAGGAATCGCTGGGATGACTTGTCGGTGGCGAACGCGTCGTCTTCGTACGAGTCCCACAGCCCGGTCACGACGTCGATGCTTTCTGTAGCCCGCCGGTATCGGGTGGCATAGTCGCCATGGCTGTCGCGGCTGAAGTTGCCTGCGGTACCCGGGTCGAAACTGGTCACGATGTTCCAGGCAGCCCTGCCATCGCTGATCAGGTCCAGGGACGCCAAACGTCGGGCGATGTCCCACGGTTCGGAGTAGGTGGTGCTGACCGTGGCCACCAGGCCGATGCGCTCGGTGTTGACCGCGACGGCGGCAAGCAGGGTTGTCGGTTCCAGCCGGTTCAGGTGATGGTTGGGATAGCCGGGGTCTATGTACTGGCTGTCGACGATGAAGACAAAGTCAAAGTGTGCATCCTCGGCCTGCCGGGCTTGCCGAACGTACCAGTCGATGCTGACGCTGGCGGTCGTGGAGATCTCGGGGTGGCGCCATAACTCCGAGTCTTCGGCGCCTCCGACGCCGTGCAGGACGGCCCCGAGCTTGAGTGCCCGCCGCCCGTCCACAGCCGGGGGTGCAGTCTGGTCATTGTTGATTCTCATCGTGCTGCTTCCAGGGTGAGGGCTTCACGCAGTTCGCGCCGGCGTTGCCGTGAGACCGCGCCGGTGGTCAGCGTCGGGGCGGACCCGACCAGGAGCTGTGTGTAGGGGTGTTGTGGGTCGTTCAGGATTTCGTGGGTGGGCCCGTGTTCGACGACGTTTCCCCTGTACATGACCACCACCCGGTCAGCGAGCCCGGCGACCGAGCCAAGGTCGTGCGAGATGAAGAGCTGGGCGAAACCTTTGGATTCCCGGAGCCCCAGGAGCAGTTCCAGGACCTGGATGCGGTTTGCCGAGTCCAGGGCGCTGACCGGTTCGTCCAGAAGCAGAAGGCCGGGTTCCAGCACCAGTGCCCGGGCGATGGTGACCCGTTGACGTTGACCTCCGGAGAGTTCATGCGGGCGGCGTTCGGCCAGGTCCGGGTCCAACGCCACGGACAGCAGGCTCTCGGCCACCTTGGCCTTGAGCTCGAACGGACTCAGCCCGCCACGGACCAAGAGTCCCTCGGCTATCGATTCACCGATGCTGATTTCCGGGTCCAGGCTGAGGAGGGGGTCTTGAAAGACGTACTGCAGGGATCGGCGGCGCCGGAATTCGCGCTGTTGGCGACCCTTGAGGGCGCTGATGTCGGTGCCTTGGAAGCGGATGGTGCCCCCGGTGACGGGGAGCAGGCCCAGGATGGCCCGGGCAAGCGTGGTCTTGCCGGAGCCGCTCTCGCCGACGAGGCCCACCACTTCCCCGGGGTCGATGGTCAGGTCGACGCCGTGCAGGATGCGCTTGCGCTTGTGTCCGTGGCCGAGCGCAACCTCAACGCCGGCCACCTCAAGAAGCGGCCGTATGGGCAGGGGTTCGCGAACACTTGTCTCAGGCAAGGCTCTCCTCCTTGGTCAGGAAGCGCTCGATGCCGAAACGGTGGTGGTTCTCGACGAGCAGCCGGGTGTACGGGTGGGATGGTTGAGTCAGGACCTGCGCTGTTGGACCGGCCTCCACGATGTGACCGTCCCGCATGACGATGATGTGGTCGCAGGCCTGGGCGACCACCGCGAGGTCATGGGACACCAGGACGAGGGCCAGGCCCAGTTCGGTCTGCAGGTCTTCCAGGAGGTCGAGCACTTCGGCCTGCACGGTGACATCCAGTGCGGTGGTGGCTTCGTCGGCGATCAGCAGTTCGGGACTGGCCGAGACCGCGATCGCAATGAGAACGCGTTGAAGCATCCCGCCGGAGAGTTCAAAGGGGTACTGCCGGTAGACGGCGTCTGCGTCGTGCAGCCCGAGGTGGCGGAGCAACTCCAGTCCCCGTGTTTTGGCGGCTTTTCGGGACATCCCCAGGGTTGCGCGGAGCGCTTCAGACAGTTGGTTCCCGACGGTCAGCGAGGGGTTGAGGTAGGAGGCGGGGTCCTGGAAGACCGCTGAAATCCTGGATCCGCGGAGCGGCCTCCAGTCCTTGGGTTCGAACGCGGTGAGCTCGTGCCTGCCGAAGCGGATGGAACCGGAAGTGACAGCGAGCCCGTCAGGCAGGATTCCGAGGATGGCGCGGCACGTCAGGGATTTTCCGCTGCCGGATTCACCGACGATGCCCAGGGTCTGGCCGTGGTGGACGGTGAAGGAGACACCCTTGACCAGTTCAGTTCCGTCTTCGGTGCTGAGGCGGAGGCCGGAAACTTCCAGCACGGGCCCACCGTTGGTGGTGTGGTCAGTTGGCATGTTGCGTCACTGCCTTTCGTCGCGGTGCGGGGGAAGCTGCGGGAGCTTGCCGTGCTGGTTGCCCGGTGGCGTCCCGGAGTGCGTCCGAGAGGGCGTTCAGTGCCCAGACGGTGGCGATGATGACAGCGGCCGGTGCAAGCGGTCCGTAGGGGCGCTGGTAGAGGTTTTGCAGGTCTGTTGCGAGCAGGCCGCCCCACGTTGGTTCCGGTGGAACGATCCCGATGCCCAAAAACGTCAGGGAAGAAACGATGACCAGGCTCACGCCTGTCATGGACGCAGTGGTCACGGCGACCGCCGGCAGGACCTTGCGCAGGACGTGCCTGGCGACGACCCACCGGGTCGAGGCGCCGAAGAGCCGGGCAGCTTCAACATATTGGGAGTTGGCGACGTTCAGGGCGGAGGCCCTGGCCACCCGGTAGAAACCGGGGGCTATGAGGATTCCGACGGCGAACATCGCCTGGACGAGGCCGTTGCCGAGCAGGGCGGTCATCGCGATGGCGAAAACGAGGAACGGCAGCGTGATCAGGGCATCCATGAACCGCAGCGACAACCATTCAAAGGACCGTCCGAAGTAGACGGAGAACAGTCCCGGTACGACGCCGAGGACCAATCCGACGGCGACAGCCTCCAAAGCGGCAAGAACCGAGACGGTGGATCCGGCGAGCAGGCGGCTGAAGACGTCCCGGCCCAGGGCGTCCGTCCCCAGCCAATGCTCGGCGCTGGTTCCCTTGAGGATCTGTGCAGAGTTTTGTGCCAACGGGTCCTGCGGGGCCAGCAGCGGTCCGAAGATGGCAAGGATCGCGACGGCGGCCAGCACCATGAGGGCGACGCGGGCGCTTCGGTAGCGGAGGAAGGTGGCGGTCATGGCTGGTTTCTCCTCCGGGAGGCTGGTTGCAGCCCGCCTTGGACGATGTTGATGAGGACGCTGGAGATCAGCACGAAGATGATCGCGACCACCAGTGTGCCCTGCACGATCGGGACGTCCCCGCGGAGGGCGGACGTTGCTGACAGTGTGCCGAAGCCGGGCATGGTGAAGATCGTTTCGGTGACGACTGCACCGCCGATCAGGGCTGGAATTTTCATGCCGAGAATTGCCAGCGCGGGTGAGCTTCCGTTGCGCAGGGCATGGACGAAGAGGATGCGGGGCCGGCTGAGTCCGCGGACCACGGCTCCGGTGATGTAGTTCTGTTGCAGCGCCTCCACCATGCCTGTGCGCAGTTGCCGGGCAATGTCGGCCACAACGTCCACGCTGAGGGCGAGGGCCGGCATGATGATCAGCGAGAACCAGCGCCCAAGGTTTTCCGATGGCGGAACGTAACCGGCGGAGGGAAGGATACGCAGCCAGAGGCTGAAGACGATGATGAGTCCGATGGACAGGACGAACGGTGGCAGGGTGGAGACGATGGAGGTGAAGGCCGTGACTGTGCGGTCAATCCACGTGCCTTGCTTCAGGGCCGCGAGCAACCCCAGGAGGACCCCGAGAACGATTCCGATGACCAGGGCGAGCCCGGCCACGGATGCGCTGACAGCGAGCCGTTGTCCGATGAGTTCGCTGACCGGGACCTTGTTGAACCAGGAAATGCCGAGGTCCCCGGTGAAGATCCCTGCCATCCAGTTCGCATACTGCTGCCAGACAGGAAGGTCCAATCCGAATTCGGCGTTGATGCGGGCGATGGTTTCGGGGCTTGCTTCGTCCCCGGCGATCCCTGCCGCGGGGTTTAGCCCGCTGGCTGCGCCCAGCAGGAACGTGATGAGCGTTGAGAACACGAAGACCGGGACAACGATCGCCACTGTGGACAGCAACCAGCGAACTGCCGTGGCCGCATGGGCGCGACGCACCGCGGACGCGGACCGGGGTTGCGGTCTTGGCGCCGGGGACCAGCGTTGGGTTGTGGTGAGGGTGCTCATGCGTTCACTTCCGGGACGGGGATCGGGAGGGCCGTTGTGGTGCGGGAGGAACCGGCTCCCGCACCACCAGGGGTTACTTGACGGTGACGCCTTCCCAGCGGATCTGTGATGGGAGGATCTGCAGGTTGGCCAGGTTCGGGTTGGAAACGACTACCCACGGGTTGCTGTACAGGTAGTTCGTGGGTGACTGCTTCACGCCTTCGACGACGGCTGCGTGCAGGACGTCCTTGTACTCCGCTGAGTCCAGGGGTGTGTTCCGCACGACGTCGAGGGCTTTGAGGAATGCCGAATCAGCATGCGGACCACTCAGGTTCATGATTCCTTCCGGCCCGTAGGTGGCCAGCAGGTTCTGCACCGGGGATTCCCGGCCGATGGTTCCATCCACGGCAAGGACCGGGTTCTTGGCGATGTAGACCTCGTTCTGCCAGGTGGATGATCCTGCCGGTACCAGTTTGATGTCCGAGGTCACGCCGATCTTCTTCAACTGTGCCTGGACAACCTCGGCAGCTGCTTCGCTGAATGCGCCCGCTGTGATGGTCAGCGAAAGCTTTCCGGGGCCATACCCGGCTTCGTCGAGAAGCTTTGCCGCGCGGTCGGCGTCGTAATCCCACAGCTTTTCGGCCTCGGGTGCAAAAGCGACGTACCCGTCAGGGAACGGCTGGTGGGTGACGCTGCCGTGGCCGGCGGTGAGGACGTTGACGAATTCCTGCCGGTCGAACGCATACCGGAACGCCTCAACCACCTTGGGGTTGTTGAAGGGTTCCTTGTTCAGGTTGATGGAGACATCGCTGGCGGCCAGCGAGGGCTTGATGTCGACCGACAGGCCAGCGGCTTTCGCCTCGTCCACCTTGCGTGCCGGGAGGGTGGCGACGTCGATGGATCCGGACTGGACGCCCGCCACCAAGGTTGCCGCGTCCGGAGCGAGGGAAAGTTCGAACCGGTCGATGTGGATGTTCGCCGCGTCCCAGTAGTCTTCGTTCTTCTTGAAGTAGGCGTGGGATTCAGGAACGAAGTCGACTATCTCGAACGGACCCGCACCTACAGGCCAGAGGCTCAACTTGGCCGTGTCCGTCGCGGCTGCCGTCGGACTGGAGATGGCCCCCGTGCGTCCTGCCACCAAGTAAGGGATCTGGTAGTCCGGTGCCGCCAGGTGCAGGGTGACCTCGAGGGCGCTGTCCACGGTGATGTCCTTCACGGTGGCCAGCTGGTCCCGGAGGAAGGAGTCCTTCTGCGTCTTGCCGCGGTCGTAGAACTTCTTGACGGCGTCGGCGTCGAGTTTGGTGTCATCGGTGAACGTGAGGCCGTCGCGGAGTTTGAACGTGACCGCGGTTCCGGTGGCGTTGTACTTCCAGCTTTCGGCGAGGGCAGGCTGGACGTTGCCTTCAGCGTCGAGCTTGGTCAGCGACGCGTAGGCGAGGCTGATGGTGTTGATGTCGTTGCCGGTACGGCTGGTGACCGGGTCCCATGACGTCGGCAGGCTGAACGCCCATTTAACGACAGCGGGTTCTTTGCTCCCTTCCGCTGATTCGGCGTTACCACCGCAGCCGGTGGCGAGAACAGCTATTGCCATTCCGGCCGCCAGTGCGCGGATGAGCCGCTGATTTCCTAGTTTCACGAGTGTGCTCCTGTTGGGTGTTTTCCGGGCCGGATGCTTCGGCCTGTGATGGTGCGATGGGTTAGCTGGGGGTGCCTGCGAGGACGGGTGCCGCCGCCTGGGTATGGACGTTGGCGGGGATGGGCAGGCCGAGGTTCTCCCTGAGCGTGGTGCCCCGGTAGTCCTCCGGCACGATCCCGCGTTCACGCAGGATCGGGAGGACTTCGTCATTGAAACGGGCGAATTCGCTCGGAGCGGTGATGTGGATGTTCAGCCCATCGAAGGCACCGGCAAGGAACCACTCCTCGATCTCGGCCGCTACCGACCGGGCTGTCCCCACGAAGGGGCCCGGCTTGTAGCCGAAGAGGTGCTCGACGGTTTCACGCAAGGTCAGGGAATTCTCCTTGGCGGTGCGTTTGATGCTGTCAGCGTGGGTCTTGAAGCTGTCGTTGCCCAGGTCCCCGAGTTCAGGGAAGGGGGCATCAAGGTCGTACTGGCTGAAGTCGTGCCAGCCGAAGGGCCTGCCGAGCAGGGCGATCTTTTGCTCCAGGGTGGAGGTCTCGCGGCGGCTCTCTTCATGGGCGCGGGCTTCCTCCACAGTGTCCCTGATGATGGGGCTGACCCCGGGCATGATGAGGACCTGGTCGGCGTCCCGTCCGGCGTCCGCGACGCGGCGGCGGATGTCGTCGCGGAACGCGTTTCCCTCTGCCGCAGTGGCTGCATGGGTGAAGATGGCGTCCGCGATGCCGGCCCCGAGCTGCCGTCCTTCTTCCGAGTCGCCGGCTTGGAAAATCACCGGCTGTCCCTGCGGTGAGCGGTCCAGGTTCAGTGGACCCTCCACCTGGAAGTACCGGCCGGCGTGGTCGAGCTTGTGCTGCTTGGCCGGATCGAAGAACACGCCGGCTTCCTTGTCACGGGGGAAGGCGCCCTCCTCGTAGGAGTTCCACAAGCCCTGGGCGACCTGCACGTGCTCCAGTGCGCGGCCGTAGCGGTGTTCGTAGTCGTAGTGTTCATCCCGGCTGAAGTTGCGGGCAGTTCCGCCGTCCCCGGTGGCCACGACGTTCCATCCGGCCCGGCCTTTGCTGATCAAGTCCAGCGAGGCGAGCCGGCGTGCCACGTTGAATGGCTCGTTGTAGGAGGTGCTGATGGTGGCAACCAGGCCGATGTTCCGTGTTACCAGGGCCAGTGCCGAGAGCAGCGTCAGCGGTTCGAAGCGGTTGAGGTAGTGGTTCGGGGAACGGTCGGTGATGTATTGGCTGTCCACAATGAACAGAAGGTCGAACTTGGCTGCTTCGGCCTGGCGGGCCAGGGCGGTGTACCAGTCGATGTTCACGCTGGCATCGCCGGGGATCTCCGGACTCCGCCAGGACCATTGGTCCCCCGGGCCGCCGACACCCATCAGTACGGCACCGAGTTTGAGCTGACGTTCAGTCATAACAATCCTCCAAACAAAATTGGGTTTGGCGCTACATGGCGGCCCACAACCGGAAACGAAACGATCTTGAGGGCAATTGTTCGGCCATGAAAGAAGCCTCGGCAACCTTTGTGAACAGTGATGAATTCCCGTGAACAAAGGCGATATTCCGGCGACGCAAGGGGAAACAGAACGACTTGAAAAGTCGCACGAAGACAAAACATTGGCCTTTTTGTTTCGGCAAACAAATACTCGAAACCGCAAACAAAGTTTCGCCAGCCCCTTGAAAGGAACTCCGTGACAACCTCAGATGAGGCCCTCAGCCTGGCCACCCGCCAGATCCACGCGGGGTATGTGCCAGGGACTGTCCAGAACACTGCGGTGGTTCCGATCTACCAGTCGGCCGCGTTCGAGTTCGAGAACTTCGAGGCCGCCAAGGAGATCTTCGCGCTGCGCCGCACCGGCAATTTGTACGGCAGGGCGGGCAACCCGACAGCCGCCGTGCTGGAACAGCGGATAGCAGACCTCGACGGCGGTGCCGGCGCTTTGGCGACGGGCTCTGGACAGTCTGCAGTCGCCGTCGCGCTTCTTGCGTTGGTCCGCAACGGCCAGCACATAGTGGCCTCCAGCAGCCTTTACGGCGGCACCGTGGATCTCCTCACCGACACGTTCCCTGACTTCGGGATCGATGTCACTTTGGTTGATCCGCTGGATCCCGATGCCTGGCAGTTGGCCGTACGTGAGGACACGCGGGCCTTCTTCGTTGAATCCGTCAGCAATCCGGTGGCTTCATTGCCGGACCTGCGGGTTCTGGCGGAGACGGCACACGCGAACAACATCCCGTTGGTTGTGGACAACACCGTCCCCACCCCGGTACTGCTGCGACCCATCGAGCATGGCGCAGACGTAGTGGTCTATTCGGCGACCAAGTTCCTTGGCGGCCACGGCACGTCCCTGGCAGGACTGATCGTTGACTCCGGGAACTTCGACTTCGGAGCCCGCCCCGAACGCTGGGCCCTCTATACCCAACCGTACGAACGCTTTGGCGGCATCGTATTCAACGACGCCTTCACCGGAGCGCGGACACCGTTCCTGACACTGGCCAGGGCGCGCGTCGTCCACGACCTAGGACCATCCTTGTCACCTTTCAACGCTTTCCAGATCCTCCAGGGCCTGGAAACCCTGGACCTGAGGATCAGCCGCCACACCGACTCAGCATTGCAGGTAGCCCGCTTCCTCGACGCCCACCCGGCTGTCACCCGTGTCCACCACCCCGGCCTTCCAGGACACCCGCAACACGGCGACGCGGGACGGCTCTTCCCCGACGGCATCGGCTCAGTGTTCTCCTTTGACCTTGCCGCCGAACCGGCCCACGTGGGCCCGTTCATCGACAGCCTGGAGATCTTCCGGCTGGTCGCCAATATCGGGGATGCCCGCTCGCTGGTCATTCACCCGGCCACCACTACCCATAGCCGCTTCACGGCAGGACAATTCGCTGCCGCGGGAATCGGCCCCACCACCATCCGCCTTTCGATAGGCCTCGAGGCCGTCGGAGACCTGATCGCCGATCTCCGAGGCGCCCTCGACGCCGTCGCCGCCTTCGAGACATCAGGCACCGCCCGCAATCCCAAGGAGAAAGCATGAAGTTCGGATACTGGACGCCCGTCTACGGCGGTTTCCTGCGCAATGTGGAGCAAGAAGACATGTCCGCCACCTGGAAGTACGTCAAAGACGTCAGCCTCCGCGCCGACCGGCTTGGCTACGAGCTGACACTGGTACCCGAGCTGTACCTCAACGACCGCAAAGGCACTGACGCGCCCAGCCTGGAGGCGTGGTCGTTGGCGGCCTCCATCGCCGCCGTCACCGAAAATCTGGAGGTCATGACGGCCATCCGTCCCGGCTTCCACAACCCCGCGGTGACCGCCAAGACCGTCTCGACTCTTCAGGACATCAGCAACGGCCGGCTCTCACTCAATGTCGTGTCTGCCTGGTGGGCCGAAGAAGCACGCCAGTATGGCGGCCAATTCGCCGAACACGACGCAAGGTACGTGCAGTCCACAGAGTTCGTCGATGCCTTGCGGGGCCTGTGGAGCACCACCCCTTTCAGCCAGTCCGGCGAATACTACGACCTCGCCGACGTCGTACTCTCCCCCAAACCTAGCCACAGGCCGCACATCTACGCCGGCGGAGAATCGGAAGGCGGTCGTGAAGCCATCGCCGCGTTCGCCGACTCCTATGTCACGCACGGAGGAACCGTGGAGGAGCTGCGTACCAAGACTTCCGACCTGAACGCCCGCCGCCGTCGCCTTCAAGGCGCTGACTTCGAACAAATAGGAATGAGCGCCTACGTCATCATCCGGGACACAGAAGCCGAGGCCCAGGCCGAACTGGATCGGATCACCACAGTGGACCCTTCCTCCCCCGGCTACGCCTCCTTCGAAGAATTTGTGGCGCACTCCAATCTGGACATCGAGTTGTCCAAACGCGAATACTCCGTAGGCACCCGGGGCCTGCGCCCCAATCTCGTCGGCACAGCGGAGCAGGTGGCCGAGAAGATCAACGCTTTCCAAGACGCCGGAGTGAGCCTCCTGCTTATCCAATCCTCGCCGCTGCACTCCGAGCTGGAACGAATCGCCGAGCAGCTGTTCCCGCTGGTTGGAAACCCGGCCCGCACCGCAGCTGCAGTCTCCTAGGAAGGTCCACTCATGACAGCCGTCACCACCCATGACACAGAGCCGGCAATCGGCTCGGCATTCTGGGAAACCCCTGCCGGAGTGAACCCTCGCGGCACACTGATAGTGCTGACCGGCCGCGGGGAACACTCGGGCATCTATGCGCGGCTCGGCCGACGTCTCTCCAGCGACGGATACCGTGTACACGTCGTCGAGACCGGCAGTTCAGGCCAAGGACGCGAACGGACCGCAGAGCTGTTGGCCTCATCGGACCCGCGCACGCCTCGCGTCATCGTCGGATCGGATACCGGTGCGGCCGCCGCTTTGGCAGCGGGCGCACCGGGCCCGAAAGGCAAGGCCCGCCCCGACGCGATCATCGTCGCCGCGCTCCCCCTCGGAACCGCGGTAACAGCGCTGCCGGACGCCGAGGCACGGAGCGCCTGCCCGGTGCATCGCGGGCTGTTCTCAGACACAGCAAACCTGAACCCCGGAGCCCTGGCCGCGCCTCTTGGCCACCTTGACCTCCCGGTACCCGAAACAGTCGCCCCACCGGTATTGGTCTTTCATGGAGAAGCCGACCCCGTCGTGCCAGCCGCCGACGCCGCCCGCTGGGCAGCCAGGCTGCCTCGGGGGCGATTTGTGGAGACAACCGGCGGGCTGAGGGACGCCTTCAATGACGTCTCCCACCGAAGCGTCGCCGCCACCGTGGTCCTGTTCCTTGAAGACCTTCGCACCGGAGGACCCAACCTCAAGTAGCACGCGAGCAATCTTCGCTTTACCGCGGCGCGGACGGCGTCCCGGCACGTCCAACACCCGGCAGGCACCACTCCCGGCTAGGCATCGATCACCATGTCAGTCCGCGCGGTGGAGCAGCAAGGCAGGAACTTGCCCGCATCGATTTCCCGTGCACGGATCCCGCCTTGGTGGTTCATCTCCACCTCCCCGGACAGCTTGACCACCTTGCAGGAGCCGCACATGCCCTCCTTGCAGTTCGCGCCGATCCTGACGCCCGCACGCTGGGCCGGACCCAGGATGTGCTCGTCGGGCTCGATGCGCACATTGATGCCGGTGCGCATGAAGGACAGAGTGAGGCTTCCCGTTCCCACCGTGTCGAAGCTCGACGCATCGGGCGGCGCGGCTTCCGCTCCCGCAGCCGAACCGCCGTCGGAGGCTTCGGACGCGTCCGGGTCGACGGTTTCCAGCGGCAACCCCGTGGCCTTCAGCGTTCCCTCGGCGTCGTAGCCGGGTTCGTAGAGCCCGAATGCGGCGGGCTGGCTCTCGTAGTAGTCCTCGGCGGAATCGGCGATCTCCTCGGCGATTTCTTCGGCAATATCCACAGCCAGCGCGAGTTCTGCCTGGTATTCAAGAAGGGTCTGACGATCTCCGGAGAAGAACTCCATGTAAATGGAGGTGTCGTCGACGCCGACCTTCCCCAGGAGCTCGGTAGCGGTATTCAAGTAACCCTCGGGGCCGCAGGCATAAACCTGGCGGCCGTTGGCATCGGGGGCCACCTCGTCCAGCATGGCTGCCGTCAGTCTTCCGCTGAGCCCTTCCCACCCCTCGGGTTTGTTGCGGTCGCCCAGCGAGTAGAAGACTTTGACTCGCGAGTCCACGGATTCGATGTAAGCCAGCTCCTGATGGAAGGCAAAGCCTCCGGCCTCTGCGCCGTGGTAGAGCACCACAACATCGGCCTGTCCGGGCAGGGAGTGGATGGTCCGCACCATGGACATGATGGGGGTGATGCCTGCGCCGGCGGCAAGCAGGAGATACCGCGCCCGCCGGTCGGCATCCGGCAAGTGGAATGCGCCGACCGGTCCGAGCATCTCCAGCACAGTGCCTGGTTTGACATTCTCGTGCACCCAAGGCGACACCAGTCCGGTGGCATCGCGTTTGACGCTGATGTTGAACGTCCAAGGCTCAGTCGGGGAACTGGACAGCGAATAACTGCGGTCCACCGGGTCCTGGTCCTCGCCGTTCACTGGAAAAGCGATGTTCACGTACTGGCCCGCACGGAACGCCAGGGGCGCACCGTCGCAGCGGCGGAACACGAAGGTCATGAGGCCGCCCGCCTCGGGAACCGTCTCCACACATTCGGCCATGAACTCCTGCGGATGCCAGGGACCCAGTGCACGGGCAGCACGGGCGGGTGCCTCGGTACTGCCCATGACCCTGTTCCACGGCATCTCGAGGCCGCGAATACGCTGCGGCTCCTGGATTGCCGTCTCAGTGAGTACTTCGATCATGCCAAGTGCTCCTGCACGCGCTGTACGTACCAGTTGATGAACGCCTCTACCTGGTACTCGCTCTTCATGTACGGTCCGGGCTCGTAGGCGGGGCTGCCGGCGCCCGTCTGGCACAGCTCCACGAACGCCTTGTCCTGCAGGTTTGTCTGCTTCCAGGTGTAGGTGAGTTTGTCCAGATCGTAGTCAACGCCTTCCACTGCGTCGTCAGCTACCAGCCAGGTGGTGCGTACCAAGGTCTGGTGTTCGTTGACGGGGAAGACGCCGAACGTGATGACGTGGTCGCTCTGGAAGTGGAACCAGCTGTTGGGCTGCAGGTGCATTGAGCAGCGGCCAAGGCGGAAGTCCGGCAAGTCGCCCAGCAGCTTCTTGGAGAGCCTGCGCCCGTCGGCCGAGAAGGATTCGCCCTCTCCGTCCAGCGATTCACGTGAGATTCGAATTCCGGCGATGCGAGTGTCGAGCTCCTCGACCACCTCGTAGGGAAGTCCATAGCGGCGGCAACGCTCCTCGAGCGATGACTGGGCCTCCTTGTTGCGGTCCCATACTTCTTCGAGGTGGGCCGGGATCAGGCCCTCCGTCAGTCCCCAGGTGGGAAAGAGGGAACAGGCCAGCTCGGGGTGTCCGTCGCAGTGGTAGCACTCACGGTTGTTCTCCATGACGAGCTTCCAGTTGCCTTCCTCGATGATGTTCTGCTGGTAGGCGACTTTCGTCTTCGACAGATCATGGGGCGCGAGGTATGGCTCGAAGATCTTGGAGGTTTCGTCGAAGTCGCTTGGCGGCTCGTTCGCAATGCAGACGAAGATGAGTCCGGCGACCACGCGGCTGTGGGCCCGCTTGAGGCCGAAGCAGCCCTTGTCGAACTTCGTCTCCCCCGGAGCCGAAGCATGGATCAGGTTCCCCTCCGGAGAGTACGTCCACGAGTGGTAGCCGCAGACCAGGTTTCCTGTGGACCCGGTGGGTTCGGTCAGGACGCGGGCGCCGCGGTGGCGGCACACGTTGTGCAGGACGTTCACGCCGCCGTCGTCGTTGCGCAGCACGATCAGGGAGTAGGGCCCGTAGTCGACGGTGATGTAGTCTCCCGGCTCCGGGAGCTCGGCGACGCTTCCGGCAAAAATCCAGTGCTCGCCAAAAATGGCTTCCATGTCGATCTTGAAAATCGTCGCGTCCGTGTAGAAGGGGGCATCGAGGGAATAGCCCGTGCGCCGGAATTCGAACAACCCCGCGATTTCCGCCAGCTGCTCAGCAGGCAATGATGAAGCGAGTTTTCCGCGTGATTTGAGGGGCAAGTTCACTGGAGCAGTCATGGGTTTCCTCCCGGGAGGCTGGGTGAGTGTGCATTTTGTGGGGACCGCAGGTGCATCATCGCGACCTGCGTTGTCGAAGTCTTCGTAGTACGAGATTAGGGATCATTGATCCGCAACAAAAGCGCAAGATTTGGAAGATATCCGTGCACAATAGGTGCATGATCGATGCGAGACTCATCACACTTCGAGTGTTTGCCCGGTGCGGGACCATTGGCGCGACCGCGGAGCTCACAGGGTATTCCCCGTCAGCCGTCTCCGCGCAATTGCGCGAGCTCCAGCGCGTGCTGGGAATGCAGCTGCTGACCAAGGACGGCCGGGGGGTGCGGCTGACGGCCACAGGCCGCTTTCTCGTGGAAGGCTCGGACACCCTTATTGCGGAATGGGAAAGCCTCCGAGCCGCAGCCATGGAGGCCGGCGACCAGGTTCAGTCCCGCCTTGGCCTCGGCGGATTCTCGACGGCGGCCGCCCAGCTGCTCGCGCCGCTGGCCGCAACGCTGCGCTCAACACACCCCCTGCTGGAAGTCCAGGTACTTGAGGCCAACCCGGCCCGCTGCTTCGACTTGTTGGTTGCCGAGCGAATCGACCTCGCGGTCATCGTCGCCATGCAGTCAGACACCTACGGTGAGGACGATCCGCGCTTCGAGCAGACCGTTCTTCTCGACGATCCGCTGGATGTGATCATTCCCGCCAACCATGCTTTGGCATCGCGGGAAACGGTGACACTCGAAGAGCTGGCGTCGGAACCGTGGATCACGGAGGCCGCAGGATCCACCTACCACTCGCTGTTCACCGCGGCGTTCACAGCAGTCGGGGTGACACCGCGGATTGCCCACGAGGCCGTCGAGTGGGAAACCCAAATCGCTTTTGTGGGTGCCGGGCTGGGCGTGGGCTTGCTGCCGCGGCTGGCGCCCCTGCATAGCGCCGAAAACGTGGTCCGACTCCGTATTACCGGCAAAGGGAAGCCCGCGCGCCGAATTGTCGCTGCGGTGCGCAGGGGCAGCATTGCGTCGCCCCTTATCCAGGAGTCCCTCGGCATCCTGCAAAGCAGCGCCCATCGAATCCTCACCGCCCGTCCCGAAGACGACCTGTGAAGTCCGCATCCTCGACGCGGCGCGGCCGGTGGTCCCAGCACCGATGACGGTCAGCGCCCGCCGGGCGGGCACATCCTTACCAGCCGCGTTCTGCGAGGCGGTGGGGCTGGGGGATGTCGTCGACGTTGATGCCGACCATTGCTTCGCCGAGGCCGCGGGAGACCTTGGCTATGACATCGGGATCGTCGTAATAGGCGGTGGCCTTGACGACGGCGGCGGCACGCTCTGCCGGGTTGCCGGACTTGAAGATACCCGAACCGACGAACACGCCGTCGGCGCCGAGCTGCATCATCATCGCAGCATCAGCCGGGGTCGCGATGCCACCGGCGGTGAACAACACCACCGGGAGCTTGCCCGTGGCAGCGATTTCCTTGACCAGCTCATACGGGGCCTGCAGTTCCTTGGCCGCAACATAGAGCTCGTCCTCCGGGAGGGCGGCGAGCTTGGCGATCTCGGCACGGATCTGGCGCATGTGCCCGGTGGCGTTGGAAACATCCCCGGTACCGGCTTCACCCTTGGACCGGATCATCGCCGCGCCCTCGTTGATGCGGCGCAAAGCCTCACCCAGGTTGGTGGCACCACAGACGAACGGGACGGTGAAGTTCCACTTATCGATGTGGTTGATGTAGTCGGCCGGGGTCAGGACCTCGGACTCGTCGATGTAGTCAACACCGAGGGACTGCAGGACCTGGGCTTCGACGAAATGCCCGATGCGGGCCTTGGCCATCACCGGGATGGACACGGCGGAGATGATCGCATCGATCATGTCCGGATCTGACATGCGGGACACGCCGCCCTGGGCGCGGATATCGGCCGGGACACGCTCGAGCGCCATGACGGCTACGGCACCGGCGTCCTCGGCGATGCGGGCCTGCTCGACGTTAACGACGTCCATGATGACGCCGCCCTTGAGCATCTCAGCCATGCCCCGCTTAACGCGGCTGCTGCCCGTTAGCGGGATGTGTTCGAAAAGGAGGGGTCTTGTAGGCACGTGATACTCCAAGGGCTGAAGGCTGTGATTGCTTCTCTGGCGCCCGGATCCACCGGCCGGGCAGTTAACGGCCATTTGTGATATCCGAGTGATATATTAGCTGGAAGGTTCAGTATGCAATCACCGGCGCGTGGAGTCAACAACGCCAAACGGCATCAAAAACCTAGGCCGCAAAGAGCGCCTGGCGCACTGCGTGCTCGAAGCCACTGACGTGGACGCGAGCAAGGTCGGCAGCCTTTTCTTCATCTCCGTCAATGACGGCCCTCAGAAGGTCCAAGTGCTCACGGACGTGGTGCTCAAGATCGGGCAGCCGATCCAGGACCATGCACCAGATGCGCGTTGCCAGATTGTCGTAGCGAATCAGCACATCCTCAAGGTGCGGGTTGGCGGCCGCCGCGTAGATTCCCTGGTGAACGCTGGCGTCCAGCCGCAAAGTTTCGACCACTGATGCGGCGCTGACATCAAATTCCTCCACTGCGCGCATCACTTCGCGCAGATGTTCCCTGGTTGCCGCAGAAGCAACCCGCGCTGCACGGGCGGCTGCCAGGGGTTCCAGCTGGGCCCGAATCTCGGAAATGAAGGCCAGGTCCGTGACTTCAACGCGGGTGGCAAACGTACCCCGCCTCGGATAAGTGATCACCAGCCGGTCCAGCTCAAGCCTCTTCAGAGCTTCCCGCACTGGTGTGCGTCCGATCTCGAGATCCTTGGCCAGCTGGTCATCATTCAGCAAGTCACCGGGCTTGATCTCAAGCATCAGCAGTCGGTCGCGAAGGCGCTCATAGGCAACGTCTGCCAGGGACTTCTTTATGGCATCGCCAGGGATTGCCAGAGTTCCAAAAGCCACAGCGTCAGCCCTTTCTTCAAAACCGAAAAATCTATTGACCTGCCCGAGTCACCAGTATACGCTGATTCTCAATCCTAATATATCAGTTCAGGACTCAGGAATATATCTTAAGGAGGCGACATGACCCTCATGGCGACAGATTCACCCGTAAGCACCCAGCCGAAGCAGGAAATGCTCAACGAAGAGCAGGCACAGAAATTCGTACTCACATTGTCGTGCGTCGAACGCGCCGGGATCGTTCAAGCAGTCACCACCTTCCTCTTCGAGCGCGGGTTCAATATCGAAGAGCACCAACAGTTCGACGACGGCCTCCGCCAGACGCTGCACCTGCGGACCGCTTTCTCCGGCCCGCTGTCCTACTCCCCTGAGCGGCTCGAAGAGGAGTTCAGCGCGATTGCTGACCGCTTCGAGATGAAGTTCAGCTTCCACGACCAAACCAAGAAGCGGGTCCTGGTGATGGTCTCCAAGTTCGGGCACTGCCTGAACGATCTCATCTTCCGCTGGCGGGGCGGCAGCCTTGGCGGGGACCTCGTAGCGGTTGCCTCCAACCACGAAACCCACCGCGCCATGGCCGAGGCAGCGGGACTGCCCTTCGTCTACATTCCCGTCACCCCGGATACCAAGTCAGACGCCGAGCAGCGGCTGCTGGACCTGGTGGAGGAATACAACGTGGACCTCGTAGTGCTGGCCCGGTACATGCAGGTCCTCTCCAATGACCTGTGCCGCGCCCTCGAAGGACGCGCCATCAACATCCACCACTCATTCCTTCCCGGCTTCAAGGGCGCACGCCCCTATCACCAGGCTTACGACCGCGGAGTAAAGCTCGTCGGCGCCACCGCCCACTACGTGACCGCGGACCTGGACGAGGGACCGATCATCGAGCAGGAAGTCATTCGCGTCGACCACAGCTATGGGCCCACCACTCTCTCGACAATTGGCCAGGATGCCGAAGCCCTGGCGTTGTCCCGGGCTGTCAGGTGGCACTGCGAACACCGCGTACTCCTGGACCAGACCAGCACAGTCGTTTTCCGCTAGACCCACCACAAAAGCCCTCAGCCTAAATCACAAGCTTCAGCAGGAGAATTTCATGGCATCGACGCCCCGCATTGTCATCATCGGCGCCGGAATTGTCGGCACCAACCTCGCCGACGAACTGGTCACCCGTGGTTGGAACAACATCACGGTCCTGGACCAAGGACCCCTGAACATGCCCGGCGGCTCCACGTCCCACGCGCCGGGACTGGTTTTTCAGACGAACCCCTCAAAGTCCATGGCACTGTTCGCCAAGTACACCGTGGAGAAGCTGCTGTCTCTCACGGAGGACGGTCAAAGCTGCTTCAACCAGGTGGGCGGTCTGGAAGTCGCCACCACGGAAACCCGGCTGGCTGACCTGAAACGCAAGCTCGGCTACGCCCAGTCGTGGGGCATCGACGGCAAGATCCTCTCCCGCGAAGAGTGCAAGGAGCTCTACCCCCTCATCAATGAGGAGGACATCCTCGGTGGCCTCCACGTCCCCACCGACGGCCTGGCTCTGGCTGCCCGCGCGGTACAGCTGCTCATCAAGCGCACCGAAGCCGCCGGGGTCAAGTACATCGGCAACACCGAGGTCACCGGAATTGAACAGTCCAACCGCCGGGTCACCGGCGTCGAGACCGCTGACGGCGTGATCCCAGCGGACATCGTGGTTTCCTGCGCCGGCTTCTGGGGTGCCAAAGTGGGCGAACTGATCGGAATGTCCGTCCCGCTCCTGCCGCTGGCCCACCAGTACGTCAAGACCACTCCAGTCCCCGCGCAGAAGGGCAAAAATGAACTGCCCAACGGCGCGCAACTGCCCATCCTGCGCCACCAGGACCAGGACCTCTACTACCGCGAACACGGCGAGCGCTACGGCATTGGTTCCTACGCGCACCGCCCCATGCCCGTGGATCTTGATGAGCTGGGCAGCTACGAGCCCAGCAGCATCAGCGAACACAACATGCCTTCCCGCCTGGACTTCACCCTGGAAGACTTCCTCCCTGCGTGGGAGGCCACAAAGCAGATCCTGCCGGCCCTGCGGGAAAGTGAAATCGAGGATGGCTTCAACGGCATCTTCTCCTTCACCCCGGACGGTGGCTCACTGGTGGGCGAGTCCAAGGAAGTGGACGGCTTCTTCGTAGCCGAGGCCGTGTGGGTCACCCACTCCGCCGGCATTGCCCGCGCCGTTGCCGAGCTGCTGACCACGGGCAAGTCCCAGATCGATCTTGGTGACTGCGACATCCACCGCTTCGAAGAGGTCCAGCTGACCCCCGAGTACGTCAGCGAGACGTCCCAGCAGAACTTCGTGGAAATCTACGATGTGATGCACCCGCTCCAGCCCAAGCTTTCTCCCCGCAACCTTCGCGTGAGCCCCTTCCATGCCCGCCAGAAGCAGTTGGGCGGTTACTTCCTGGAGGGCGCCGGATGGGAGCGCCCGTACTGGTTCGAAGCCAATGCTGAACTCCTCAAGGAGATGCCGGACGACTGGCAGCCGCCGGCCCGTGACGCTTGGTCCGGAATGTTCAGCTCGCCCATCGCCGCAGCCGAGGCCTGGAAGACCCGCACCGCGGTTGCCATGTACGACATGACGCCGCTCAAGCGCCTCGAGGTTTCAGGCCCCGGCGCGCTGAAGCTGCTGCAGGAACTGACCACCGGAGACCTGGCCAAGAAGCCCGGCGCCGTGACCTACACCCTGGTCCTGGACGAAGCCGGCGGTGTCCAAAGCGACATCACCGTGGCCCGCCTCAGCGAAGACACGTTCCAACTGGGTGCCAACGGCAACATCGACACCGCCTACTTCGAGCGGGCAGCACGCCACCAGACAGAGAACGGAACCACCAGCGACTGGGTCCAGGTCCGCGACACCACCGGCGGCACGTGCTGCATCGGCTTGTGGGGTCCCCTGGCCCGTGACCTCATCAGCACGGTCAGCAACGACGATTTCACCAATGACGGCCTGAAGTACTTCCGCGCCAAGAAGGTCACCATCGGTGGGGTCACCGTCACCGCCATGCGGCTTTCCTACGTGGGCGAACTCGGCTGGGAGCTCTACACCAGCGCCGACAACGGGCAGCGCCTCTGGGATGCCCTGTGGAAGGCCGGCCAGCCGTTCGGCGTCATCGCCGCCGGCCGTGCCGCCTTCAGCTCACTGCGACTGGAGAAGGGCTACCGCTCCTGGGGCACCGACATGACAACGGAGCACGATCCTTACGAGGCAGGCCTCGGATTCGCCGTGAAGATGACCAAGGAGAACTTCGTCGGCAAGGCGGCCCTGGAAGGCCGCAGCGAGGACAGCTCCGCCCGCCGCCTGCGCTGCTTGACAGTCGACGACGGCAGGAGCCTGGTGCTGGGCAAGGAACCGGTGTTCTACAAGGACCAGGCGGTGGGTTACGTCACCAGCGCCGCCTACGGCTACTCGGTCCGGAAGCCGATCGCCTACGCCTACCTGCCCGCCGCAGTGTCGCTCGGCGACTCAGTGGAAATCGAGTACTTCGGCCGACGCATCCAAGCGACCGTCACTGAGGACCCGCTGTACGACCCCACCATGAGCCGGCTCCGCGGCTAGGACGCACCGCAACCATCAAGGGCATGCGGCCCGGACCCTTTCCCCTCGCAACCGAGCGGGCCCGGGCCGCTGCTTTCCCCTCTTCAGCCAGGACTGCACATGATCAGCTCAGAAACCATCAATGACTACCTCTCCCGGCTTGCGTCACGTCAGCCGACTCCCGGTGGCGGTGCAGCTGCGGCACTGCATGCAGCACAGGGTGCTGCCTTGGTTGCCATGGTGGCCAGGTACACCACCGGCGCGAAATATGAGGAGCACGCCGCACTCGTCAACAGGATCACCAGCGCGGCCGACCACCTGATCGTCGAGGCATTGCGCCTTGCCGATGCCGATGAACACGCCTTCCAATCTGTCATTGACTCCTACAAACTCCCCTCAGACACAGATGACCTCAAAGCCGCACGCACAGCAGCCATCCAGGAGGCCCTGATCCAGGCCGCCCATACCCCTGCCCAGCTCATCAAGGTTGCCGGTGAGGTGGTGGATCTCGCCGCTGAAATCATTGACGTGGCCAATCCCAACGTCATCAGCGACGTCGCTGCGGCAGCAGATGCAGCCCGCGCAGCGGCGACCACGGCCAGGGTCAACATCGACATCAACGTGGTGGCCATCAACGACACCGACGCCCGCTCGCGTTTGGCGGAACAGACGGACGGGCTCGAGGACAAAGTAGTCCTGGCAGCCGATTCCCTGGTGAAGCGCGTCCGCGAAAGGATCCTCGCATGACCTCTGTACTTTCCGGCAAGGGCCTCGCCGCCCTGATCCAGCAGCAGGCCGCCGAGGGAAAGCGACTCCTCGACGATGAAGGCCTCCGTCCTGTGCTGGCCGTTGTTGTCGCAACCGACGACGAGTCCACGCACTGGTATGTCCGTTCCATCGAGCGCGCAGCCGAACGCGCGGGGATCGGATGCAGGATCGTCGATCTCGGCCACGACGCCACTGAACACGTACTGGCCACCGTCCTGGAGGACCTCAGCGCGGAGCCCTCCGTCCACGGCATCATCCTCCAGACTCCCCTGCCGGCCGCAGTTGCGGCTGACCGGTTGGTGGGCCTCATCGCTCCGGAAAAGGACGTCGACGGCGCCAACCCCCTCAGCCTTGGCCGCTTGGCTGTCGGCCAGCCCGCTTTCGCACCCGCTACTGCGCGGGCCGTCGTTGACCTGCTGGACCACTTCCAGGTCCCGGTCGCTGGACGGAGCGTGGCCGTCGTCGGGCGTTCCGCAGTGGTGGGCAAGCCGCTGTCCTTACTGCTCCTCGGAAAGGACGCGACCGTCACTGTCTGCCATTCCAAGTCGGGCGAGCTGGAGCGCTATACACGGCCCGCCGACGTCGTGATTGTTGCCGCTGGTCGGACCGGACTGCTGAAGGGCAGCCACCTCTCGCCGGAGACGGTAGTGATCGACGTCGGCACGAACGTCCTGCCCGACGGTTCCCTGGTGGGTGACGTTGACGAAGCCAGTGTCACCGGCGTCGCGGCCGGCCTGAGTCCGGTTCCAGGCGGCGTCGGGTCAGTGACCACCGCGCTTTTGCTGCTGCACACCGTCGAAGCCGCCCGGCAGCAGTCCCGCAGCGGCTTGCTGGCTGCTTCCACTTCACGGATCTGAAGGGTTTCCCATGGCATCCAAAGCCCCCCGCGAGAACATTGACGAGTCAAAGCTCACCGTCACCAAACCCAAGACCAAGGCCGTGGGCATCCCCGCTGTTGCCAACGCCTTGAAAATTTCGCTGGAACAGATGGGACCGCTGCGCAGTGTCCAGACCCTGCTGGCAGTGAACCAGCTCGATGGCTTCGACTGCATGGGTTGCGCCTGGCCCGAGCACGAAAAGCGCAACGCGGCGGAGTTCTGCGAGAACGGCGCCAAAGCAGTGGCCGAGGAAGCCACCCGTCGCCGCGTCACGCCCGAATTCTTTGCCCGGCACTCCATTGCAGAGCTCAAGACCCGGGATGACTTCTGGCTGGGCCAGCAGGGCAGGCTCACTCACCCGATGGTCCTGGAGGAAGGCGCAACGCACTACAAACCCATCGACTGGGACGACGCCTATGACCTCATGGCCGAGGAACTGCGGGGCATGGAACACCCTGATGAAGCGGTCTTCTACACCTCCGGCCGGACCTCAAACGAAGCGGCGTTCGTGTACCAGCTTCTGGTGCGGGGAATTGGCACCAACAATCTCCCGGACTGCTCCAACATGTGCCATGAGTCCTCCGGCTCCGCGCTGGTGGAAACCATCGGCATCGGCAAGGGTTCCGTCAGCCTGACCGACTTGGAAACGGCTTCGCTGATTTTCGTCGCAGGACAGAACCCCGGTACCAACCACCCCCGCATGCTCAGTGCCTTGGAGAAGGCGAAGAAGAACGGCGCGATCATCGTGTCCGTCAACCCCCTTCCCGAAGCCGGGCTCCTGCACTTTGAAAACCCACAGCATGTAGCCGGGATGATTCAAGGAACCCAACTCACGGACGACTTCCTGCAGATCCGGGCCGGCGGCGATCAGGCCCTGTTCCAAGGCCTGGGCAAGTACCTCCTTGAGGCCGAAGCTGATGGCCGCAAGACCCCGGGCATGGACACGGTCCTGGACCACCACTTCATCAGCAGCCACACCGTGGGCATTGATGACTATCTCCGCTACCTGGAGAAAGTGGAATGGGATGACATTGTGGAGGCAACGGGCCTGACCCTGGAGCAGATTCATTCGACAGGGGAACGACTGCTCGCCTCCAGCGCCACCATCGTGTGCTGGGCCATGGGACTGACCCAGCACAAGCATTCCGTCCCTACCCTGCGCGACGTCGTCAACGTCCTGCTGCTCCAAGGAAACATCGGCAAGCCCGGTGCCGGTGTTTGTCCGGTCCGCGGCCACTCGAACGTCCAGGGCGACCGCACCATGGGCATTTTCGAGAAGATGCCTTCAATGTTCCATGACCGGCTGGACCAGGAATTCGAGTTCCGCTCTCCCCGGGAACACGGCTATGACACCGTGGCCGCCATTCGCGCCATGCGGGACGGGCAAGTCCGTTTCTTCATGGGGATGGGCGGCAACTTTGTCCGGGCCGCACCGGACTCCGAAGTCACCGAGCAAGCATTGGCCAACACGGGCCTGAGCGTGCAGATTTCCACGAAGCTCAATCACTCGCATCTGTCCACGGGGCGGCGGGCGCTGATCCTGCCAACCCTCGGACGCACTGAGAAGGACACGCAACTTACGGGCGACCAAAGGGTCACTGTGGAGGACTCCATGAGCGCCGTCCACGCATCACGGGGACGACTCAAACCAGCAAGCGAGCACCTCCACTCGGAAGTGGCCATCGTGTGCAATCTCGCGCACAGGCTGTTTGCGGATGGCAACGCCCGCCTTCCCAACACGCCCCGGGCGTCCTGGCTCTCCCTGCGGGATGACTACTCCTTGATCCGGAAGCACATCGAAGCAGTCTTTGATGGCTTTGAGGACTTCGAGGCGCGGATCCAACATCCGGGCGGCTTCGTGCTGCCCCACCCGCCACGCGATGCCAGGAAGTTCGACACCGCCTCCGGGAAAGCACACTTTACGGGCAATGAGCTGGAGTTCATCAAGATCCCACCTGGCCGTCTGGTCCTCCAAACCCTGCGCTCCCATGACCAGTACAACACCACTATCTACGGCAAGGACGATCGATACCGCGGCATCCACGGCGGCCGACGCGTAGTGCTCGTCAACGCCCAGGACATCAGCGACCTCGGCTTTGCCGACGGTGACATGGTCCACCTGATCTCCGAGTTCCAAGGAACAGACAGGCGGGCCGAGAACTTCCGCATCGTGTCGTATTCGACGCCGAGGGGTTGCGCGGCTGCGTACTACCCCGAAACCAACGTCTTGGTGCCCTTGGACTCGGTAGCGGACACCAGCGGCACCCCGACGTCCAAATCAGTCATCGTCCGGCTGGAAAGGGCCTAGATCCACACAGAGTTGTCCGTTTGTCCGTTTTGTTCATTTGTTCAGTGGTCCGTGAATGGTGCTTCGGTGGCCTGAAACCTGGGGAGGTATTCCTCATCGAAGCACCGCTTTCGGAACATTGCGCAGCACATTTCAGCAACAGCCACAGATAAGGGAGAGAACCATGTCAGGAAACAGAGCAGTCGCCTACAAGGAACCCGGTGTCGTCGAAATCATCGACACTGACTACCCAACGTTTGAGCTCAAGGACGGACCAGGCGTCAACCCGGCGAACGTCGGCAGGAAGGTTCCGCACGGCGCGATCCTCCGGACTGTGACCACCAACATTTGCGGTTCGGACCAGCACATGGTCCGCGGCCGCACCACAGCTCCCCAGGACCTGGTGCTCGGCCACGAAATCACCGGCGAAGTGGTGGAGGTGGGGCCCGACGTCGAGTTCATCAAGGTGGGCGACATCGTGTCGGTGCCTTTCAACATCTCCTGTGGCCGCTGCCGGAACTGCAAGGAGCAGAAGACCGGCATCTGCCTCAACGTCAACCCTGACCGCCCCGGCAGCGCCTACGGGTATGTGGACATGGGAGGCTGGGTCGGCGGACAAGCAGAGTACGTGCTGGTCCCCTACGCCGACTGGAACCTGCTCCGGTTCCCGGACCGCGACCAAGCCCTGGAAAAGATCCTGGACCTGACCATGCTCTCGGACATTTTCCCCACTGGCTTCCATGGCGCCGTTACCGCCGGCGTTGGCGTGGGCTCCACCGTGTACGTTGCGGGCGCCGGACCGGTGGGCCTTGCTGCCGCCGTGGGCGCACAGTTGCTTGGCGCCGCCGTCGTCATCGTTGGCGACATGAACGAAGACCGGCTGGCACAGGCGCGCTCGTTCGGCTGCGAAACCGTCAATGTGTCCAACGGCGACCCCAAGCTGCAGATTGAACAGCTCCTCGGAGTGCCTGAAGTGGACTGCGGCGTGGATGCCGTGGGCTTCGAAGCCCGCGGCCATGGGAAGGACGCTTCGCACGAGGCTCCGGCCACGGTCCTGAACTCCCTCATGGACATCACGGCCGCAGGCGGTTCCCTTGGCATCCCCGGCCTGTACGTCACCGGCGACCCGGGCGGAATCGATGAGGCAGCCAAACACGGTTCCCTCAGCCTCTCCCTGGGCACCGGCTGGGCCAAGTCCTTGTCCTTCACCACCGGTCAATGCCCGGTCATGAAGTACAACCGCCAGCTAATGATGGCCATCCTCCACAACAAGGTACAGATCGCCAAGGCAGTCAACGCCAAAGCCATCCCGCTCGAGGACGCTCCGCGCGGCTACGCCGAGTTCGATGCGGGAGCGGCAACAAAGTTCGTGCTGAACCCCAACGGCTACGTGAAGGCTTAGCACGCAACAAGCAGATGCCGGGGACTGCGCGGCAAGAATTACGGGAAGGCCGTGCAGTCCCCGGCATCTGCGCCACACCAGCAGCACGTCAGGAAGCGGACATCCATGCTTGCACCAGAACGCGTCGCCAACGCACCTGCTCCCCCGGTCCCGGACGAGCCAAGGCACGCCACCACTTGGGCCGAGGCCCGGCAGTTGGCCTACGACTGCGCCCGTCCGCTTCCGCCGCTGAACGTTCCCCTCGCGGATGCGATCGGGGGCACGCTGACTGCTGACGTCCTGGCGTCCTGGCCTCTTCCGCACTATGCGTCGTCAGCGATGGACGGCTGGGCCATCAACGGCAGCGGTCCGTGGAAGATGACGACGGCGGGGCTGCCGCTGTCGCCCGGCGAAGCAAACGTTATTGCCACGGGAGGATTGATTCCGGCGGGAGCGGTCGCCGTCCTCCGCAAGGAAAGCGGGCTGGTCTCCAGAGGAACTGGCGACCTTCCCCAGCTGACGCTCACGCCTGACGCGAAGCCCGGCGAAACACTCCCTGGGCGGCACATCCGCCCCGCCGGAGAGGAAGCATCCGCCGGCGACGTGCTCATACCGGCCGGAACGGTCCTCAATCCTGCCCACATCGCCCTCGCTGCCGTCGCGGGCCACGACGAACTGCAGGTACAACGCAAGCCTGTTGTCGCCGTCGTACTTACCGGGTCGGAGGTGGTGACCTCTGGCGAGCCGGAGCCGGGACAGGTCCGCGACGCGTTCGGCCCGCAGCTGGATGCCGTGATCTCGTACTTGGGCGGGGAGTCCGGTGGCCAGCGCAGGATCGGCGATTCATACGACGAGTGGCTGGGGGCCTTGATGCGTGCCAACCACGGCCATCGCCCCGACGTGACGATTACCACCGGCGGGACGGGGAAATCGGGGACGGACCACTTCCGCGACGCGGTCGCGGCCCTTGGTGGCCGGCTCCTCGTGGACGGGATTGCCATGCGGCCCGGTCATCCTGCCGTGTTGGCGGAACTTCCCGATGGCCGTTTCATCATCGGGCTCCCGGGAAATCCGCTGGCCGCCATGATGGCACTGACCACCCTTGGCGAACCTCTGTTGGCCGCCTTGGGAGCCCGGCCCCTCCGAAGATCCAGCCTCATGACGTCCGGGGCCGACATCGATCCGGCCCCAGGGCGGACACGCCTCATACCCTGCACGTTCGTCCATGAACTCGCATTTCCCGCCGCCCACACGGGTCCAGGGATGATGCGCGGGCTCGCCGGGGCACACGGCTACATGGCCGTTCCCCCTGAGGGTGCAGCAGCCGGCGCGCCAGTTCCCGTCCTGCCGCTGCCTTGGACCGCATATTCACCGCTTCCAGCTGGACGTGCTGCCATCGGCGCGTAAATCGCGCGAGTCCCCCTGTGTGAAAGAGTCCGTGCAAAACTCCGTCTAGGATGAGGCAAGACGAAGGTGCAGGCCGGGCAGGGCTATCAGCCCCGGGCCGCCTGCCTGGACAACGGACACGAGGCACCATGGCCGCACACAACAATCCGGACATCGACAAGGATGCCGACGCCCAAGGCGGAGGCGTCCAGTCAGTGGACCGTGCACTCCAAATCCTGGAAATCCTGGCCCGCGAAGGCGATGCCGGCGTGAGCGAAATCGCCGAGGAGATGGGCGTCCACAAATCCACCGTGTCCCGGCTGGTTGGCTCGTTGGTGAACCGTGAACTGGTCCGGCAGAACAGTGAACGCGGAAAGTACCAGCTTGGCTTTGGGATCCTCCGCCTCGCCTCCTCCATTCCCGGCAGGCTCAGTGTTGTGCATGAGGCCCGGGAAGTCCTTGAGGCGCTGGCGGCCGAATACAAGGAAACCGTGAATCTGGCCGTGCTGCGGTCAAACTATGCAGTCAACGTGGACCAGGCGATGGGACCTTCAACGCTGGCCACCTACGACTGGGTGGGCAGCCTGACTCCGCTCCATGCCACGTCCAGCGGCAAGGTACTCCTTGCTGCACTGACCGCCGATGAAAGAAGCCAGGTCCTGAAGGCGGTGGGCTTGCCCGCGAGAACGCCACGCACCGTGACAAACCGCGGCGAGCTCGAAAAACAGCTGCTGGATGTAGCCCGCAACGGGTACGCCACAGTCCACGAAGAGTTCGAAATCGGACTCACGGCCGTCGCCGTGCCCATCTTCAACCACACGGGAAGCGTCATTGCTGCCGTGAGTATCTCCGGCCCCGCGTTCCGCTTCTCCCCCGAGGACCAGGCTGGGCTGATCGACGGCCTCCGCGAGGCCGGACTCACCATCAGCGCGCGAATGGGCTACAGGCACCGGTAGACCGGGCCCCGAAGAACGGGCACCGCTGCAATATTGACGCCGCCCGACGTAATATTCCGGGCGGCTGGACTTGGCGCGCCGCCCATTGGCGTGCCTCCACGGTCGACGGCGCACCCCCTTGGCACGGTCTAGATAACGCCTCCTGCGCAACAGTCGTCACTATGTGCAACATGAGTGGCCCACTCCACCGCAGTGTCAAGGTGTCAGCAAACATGCAAAAAGTCCTTGACTTTGGGTGTGACGGGGGCCACGCTGTTGCTTAGCGCGAATGTTGTTGATTCATGCGGAACGCTCTCCAGGATCTATGAGCACAGCGCCCAACCAGCCCATCTCAGAGCCACAAGAGGTGCACCATGCATAAGGCCTGCCCCCTCAATGAACTCTCCCCCGGGGAGCCGCGACACCGCACCGCCACGGATTTCGAGCCGACGGAAGCCCCCCGACCTTCCACCCGGACTCACACTCCAGGGCCATGTACAAACACAAACCCATGACTCGCCGAGCAAAGGACCCGCTCATGGCTATAAACAGCGACACGAAACCTCTGACACCCGAGGAGTTACCTGCCGAAGACCGTCTGGCGGATACTCCGGCATCAGCCCACCCCGTCCACGCGGAGATCACTGAAGAAAGCATCAGTGTCTCCCCCGATGAAACCAACCTGGCAGCCCTCAACGTTGAGGACGGAGGCGCAGAGCCCCTTCCCGATTCTGAAGAATACGCAGAGATCATGGAAGAGTTGCGCCACGCCAAGACCGAGCAGGCCGTTTCGGCCCGCCGAAACCGCAAACTTACCCTCGACAAAGTCACCTTCGGGATCACGGGCGCCATCGCCGTCGCCTTCGTGATCTGGGGCTTCGTCGGACGGGACAGCCTTTCCGAAACCTCCAAGGGCGCCCTGAACTGGGTCATGGAGTACACCGGCTGGCTGTTCATGGTCCTGGCCTCACTGTTCGTCGTCTTCGTCCTCTGGCTTGCCCTCGGCAAGTTCGGCAACATCCCGCTGGGCAAGGATGGCGAGAAGCCGGAATTCCGGACCATCTCCTGGGTAGCTATGATGTTCGCCGCCGGCATGGGCATCGGGCTGATGTTCTACGGTGTGGCCGAACCGTTGTACCACTACATCTCTCCCCCGCCAGGGACCGTGGACGGTCGCACCCCTGCTGCCATCCAGACAGCCATGGCCACTTCGATCTTCCACTGGACCTTGCACCCTTGGGCCATGTACGCAGTGGTCGGCATTGCCATGGCCTACGGCACCTACCGCCTGGGCCGCAAGCAACTGGTCTCCGCCGCTTTCACGTCGCTGTTCGGCATCAGAATGGTGGAAGGTCCGCTGGGGAAGTTCATCAACATCCTGGCCATCTTCGCCACTCTCTTCGGGACAGCCGCTTCCCTGGGCCTGGGCGCCCTCCAGATCGGCAGCGGCATGACGTCCAACGGCTGGTTCGGTGAAATCGGCACGCCGGTGCTGGTGGTCATCGTGGCCGTCCTTACCTTCTGCTTCGTCGCTTCAGCGGTCTCCGGCATCAGCCGAGGCATCCAGTGGCTGTCCAACATCAATATGGTCCTGGCCGTAGTACTGGCCCTCATCGTGTTCGTGGCCGGGCCTACCCTGTTCATCCTTAACCTGATCCCTGCCGCCGTGGGCGACTACGCCAGGGACCTTGCTGAAATGTCGTCCCGCACCGAAGCAGTGGGAGACGACGCCCTCCGCAGCTGGATGACCAGTTGGACCATCTTCTATTGGGCCTGGTGGATTTCCTGGACGCCCTTCGTCGGCATGTTCATTGCGCGCATCAGCCGGGGCCGAACCATTCGCCAATTCGTCACCGGTGTTCTGCTGGTGCCAAGCATCGTCAGCGTCATCTGGTTCGGTATCTTCGGCGGTGCTGCGTTCCACGTCCAGCAAGAAGCGGACAAAGCCGGCACACCCGGTCTTGTGACCATGGTCAACGGCGCCCCCTCGATTAACTTCGATGGTGCACTCTTCGATTTGATCAAGAACCTGGGCATGCCCGGCTGGCTTACGGCCGCCGTCATAGTGCTGGCCATGGTCCTTGTGGCGATCTTCTTCGTCACCGGCGCCGACGCGGCGTCCATCGTCATGGGATCGCTGAGCTCCAACGGCGCCGAGCACCCGCGCCGGGGAGTAGTGATCTTCTGGGGAACCCTCACCGGCGCAGTTGCAGCCGTCATGCTCCTTGCAGGCGGCGACGAACCATCCGAAGCGTTGTCCGGGCTGCAACGAGTCACTATTGTGGCGGCGCTACCGTTCATCCTGGTCATGTTGTTGCTCTGTTTCGCATTGGTCAAGGACCTCCGCCGGGATCCCCTGCAATTGCACAAGCGCTTGGCCACCTCAGTTGTGGACCGAGCCATTCGCACAGGAGTTGAACAACATCGCGGGGTTCAGTTCGACCTCGTGACAAGGCACGACTGCGCCGAACAGTGTCCAGACTCCGACTGTCCCGGAGGCACGCCTACCGGAAGCATCCCTTTAACAAAGACAGATAGCCCTGGCTCAGACACAAAGTAGTACCCGGCGGCGGCATGTCTGGTGATCCTTGTCCTGGACATGCCGTTGCTGCAACCACCCCTGCCAAACTCCTAAGGTCCTCTCCCATGACAAAAACACAGCACCAGGAAACCAGCCTCCGCATCGGAACGAGCGGGTCTGCTGAGTCCGTTTCGCTGACCCTTGATGCCGGCAACCCCGTTACGGTCCGGCTCGAACTTAGCGGCGGTTGCCCCTGCGGCGGAACACACGACCGTTCCGGCTCCTACGTCACCAGCGATCTGGGTGCCCGCTAGCGGTTCATCGCGATAAGCAGAGGAGACGTCGGCTCACGACGTCTCCTCTGCTTTTGCCCCTCAATCGTGTCCTTGCAGCCGTGAGTGGCTCACTCGCCACCGTTGTGTACCGGCCTGGCGTTCGCTGGGGGTTCTCCGACCTCATCAATGGTGTGGCCGCTGCAGGCCGCTTTGGTTACTGTGGCCTGCGCGATGCGAGACACGGTGAACCATCGCATTGCGTCGCGCATTCGGCACCATCCAATGAGATACCACTGGCCGTTGGTGGAAGCGAACAGCACGGGCTCGACGTCGCGGGTAGTCGTGGTCTCGTCCCTCGACGTGTAGCGAATACGGACTACCCGCTGCTCGGCCATCGCCTCCTCCAGCGCCGACTTGATTGCGCGCGAGGACGAGGGAAGCGCGTTGACCCAGACGCGGTGGGCCAGCTTGTCGGCTCGGGCGCGGGTTTTGGGGTCGAGGACGTCCATGATCTTCCGGACACCTGCTGCTGCCAGATCGGCGTAGGGGGCATCAGGTGCGGCGGACACTGCTGCCATGAGCGCCACGGCCTGCGCCGGGGAGAGGCTGACAGGTGGCAGGGACGCGCCGACAGCAAGTCCGTAGCCACCGCCCGGACCTGGGCGCGACCATAGAGGCGCACCGCTGTTCTCCAGAGCATCGAGGTCTCTCTTGATGGTGCGCACGGACACCTCGAACTCTCTCGCCAACCGTTCGGCGGAGACTCCCCGCGCACCGCTGCGCCGCAACATCTCTGATAGAGCATGGAGCCGTTCTGCTCGCTTCACTGCTCAGACCCTGGCAAATTCATGACATAAATAGTGACATACCAATGTCCAAAGGGCCTGCGAGAGTTGTGACATGACAACCGCTATGAGCAGTCCGACCATCATTCTCATCCCCGGCCATTGGCTGGGGGCTTGGGCCTGGGATGAAGTTCTTGAACATCTGACTACTTACCACCCTCGTGCCGTCGCAATGACGCTGCCCGGTCTCGACGCGCGCGACCCTGAGCGTGCGACCAGAACCCTCGATGCCCAGGCGGAAGCAATCCTTGGCGTCATTGCTCAACACGGTAATCAGCCCGCAATTCTTGTCGCCCACAGCGGGGCCAACGCTCCCGTCAGCCTGGTCATGGACCGATACCCTGAGCTCGTCCACCGGGTAGTGTGGGTCGACTCCGGCCCGGTAGCGACAGGAAGTGTCTTCGCCCCGGACCTCCCCGAGGAGTTGGAGGAGCTCCCGCTGCCGCCCTTCGACGTCCTCGCACAGCAGGCGAGCCTCGAAGGCCTGAGCGCGGAGGTCCTTGAGCAGTTTCGGACCCAAGCCGTCCCTGAGCCCGGCCCCGTGCTTCGTCAGTCCGTTGAGCTCACCAACGAGGACCGCCGCAAGGTCCGGACTACCCTGGTCTGTTGCTCAATCCCTAGTGCGCAGGTGCTGGAGCTGGCCCAAACCGGTCATCCCATGTTCACCGAAGTGGCGAACCTTGAACACCTCAGCGTCATTGACCTCCCGACGGGCCATTGGCCTATGTGGAGCAGTCCCGGCGACCTCGCCAAGGCCATTCAGTCAGAGGCTTCTCGAACCGACTGAACTGCCCGCACCGCGTTGAATCACTCTTCGTTTGCGTCTCCGCGAGGGGCCTGAGCAAGAAGCGAGGGACTATTCGGCCACAGTCCTGATGAGTACCTGACCAATGATCTCGGCCCGGTATCGGACCTCAGTGCAGGTAATCGTCTCGCCGGATTCGGAGATTGCCCGCTGCTTGGCCCTAAGCAGCGGACTTCCTTCGGGTACGTCCAGGGCCGTCCCCGTGTCCTTGTCGGCTAGCACTGCGTCGAGAATTGCTTCATGCTTGACTACCCGGACGCCGGCCTGGCGGATGAACGTAGTGATGTCCATGCTCAGGTCGGAGAGCCTGTGGGGATCAACGGTGTTTCCTGCAATCTGGAGCGGAAGGAAATCCTCAATCAGCACGGCAGGGATGCCGTCGATGGCAATGCACCTGCCCACGCGCCACAAGTCTCCCGAGAATCCTGATTCCCGCTTGATCCAGGCAGGGGCCGGCGCCTGGGACACAGAGAATGCTGCCAGACCAGGCTTCCGTCCGGTCCTGGCGATTTCGTCGGGTAGGGATCCAACGGTATTGATGTCGACGTAAATCGAACGGAAAACTGGTTCGTCCTCAGCCGCAGGCGGCTCCGCTATGTATGTTCCCGCACCCCAGCGCCGAACAACGGCTCCTTCATGCCAGAGTCTGTTCAGAGCCTCTCGCACCGTGACCCGACTGACTCCGATCCGCGTTGCCAGTTCCGCTTCGCTTGGCAGCCGGTCTCCCGGTTCACCTGTGGCGATCAGCTTGCGTAAGTGATCGAGGGCTATTTGGGCGCGGCTGAGCGTTGAAGGCATACGGTACATTATTGCGCTGCCCATTGGTCACCACGCGCCAATCTGAAAGAGCTGCCGGGGCGAGTTGGGGTAAGAATCGGTCGCGGACAATTCTGAAAGCCGCTCCAGCAACCCGGCTCGCACGTCCGGCCATTCCTTCTCGTAGGCAAGATTCCTTTGCTCATGAGGGTCCATTTGAAGGTCGAAGAGTTGCTCGCCGCCACCGTCGAGATGCCGAGTGAACCGGTACCGGTTGGTGCGGACGGTCCTTGCCCAGCTTTTCGGGCTGGCCTCCACGTGGTTATTGTTCGATTGAATGAAGACTTCGAGTCGCCAGTCCGCTGGGGTATTCCCTTTCATGATCGGCAAGAGAGACCTTCCGTGCAGCATTGGCATGGTCTCGTCATTTCCTTGCCGACGGCATGGAAGAGATGGCGCCGGAATACCGGCCCAGTCATAGATTGTTGCGGCTATGTCCGAATGTTCAACCAATTCATCGACCTCGCGTGACCTGGCATCCGGCGCCGAGATGATGAGCGGCACGCGGATGCAGGCATCGTAGTGACGCTCCCACTTTCCCAGGAGCCCATGATCGTGGAGCATCTCGCCATGGTCTGAGGTAAAGATGAACAGGGTGTCCTTGTCGCGTCCGGCCTCTTTAAGGACCTCGCGGACCCTTCCAAGTTCATGGTCCAGGTGAGCGAGATCCGCGAAGTACAACTGTCGCTGGCGCTTCCAGTCAGCGGTATCGTAGCTCGCTTTCGCATAGCGTTCCTGGCGGTAGTAAGGGATCGGGTCCTGCTGCCATTCCGCACCGATCGGGGACGGGATGGCAGCCACATTCACCCGGTCAACAAACTCGGCCGGCGGTGCAAAGGGGTTATGCGGCTGAACATAGCTTATTTGCGCAAACAGATTGCCTTCCGTCGCTTTCAAGAATTCACAGGCCCGGTCCGTGATCCAGGCAGTCTGGGAAACCTCTGCGGGGAAAGGAAGCTCATAAGCTTCCTGGGTGGATTCCGGATACTTACGCTGCGCTTCGAGGATTTCGGCATGAAGATCGACGGCGTCCGGCCCATACGCCTGCATCTCAGGGACCATAGTCATCCATACCGTCGACTTGGCGGCTTCGTAGTGTTGAAGGTGCTTGTTACGAACCCAGTCGAGCCATTCCCCCGCCCGTGTATCTTCCGTGTTGTGCACGACGTCGAATCCATAGGGTCGGTAATCCGGGCGGATCTGCTGAATCTGGGTTTTGAAATGGAGTTTGCCGAAACCCCCAGTCACCCAGTCCGAACGTTGCAGTGCTTGCATGAACGTAGGAACCGCCGGGTCCAGGTCATATCCGCATTCAGGCACCCCATGTGCCGATGCCGACAATCCGGTAGCGATATTGGCACGCGAGGGACTGCAGACCGGGTTGGTGCTGAACGCATTTCTGAATTCAGTGGACTCGTTGAGCAAGGCGTTGAAGTTGGGCAGGTCCACCACCCCGCTTCCTGCGGTCTCGAGCCATTTGGCGCCGAGTTGGTCCACCATGAACAGAACTATGGTGCGTGGTTTCATCGGTGACTGTTCCTCGTCGGGACGGCCGGCGTGTGCGCGTCAGCCTCAGCTTGCTGCTGCCGACGAAGAATCCGGGGCGCTATGAGCGTGCAAATGATCATCAAGACAGCGAGCCCGGCAATGTACAGAGAGACGGGGACGGTGCTTCCAGTGCTTTGGGCCAAGGATGCCGCAAGAAGCGGGGTCAGGCCTCCACCCAGAACCGCGGCGAACTGGAAACCCAGCGAAATGCCGGTGTACCTGACGCGCGCAGGGAAGAGCTCAAAGAATAGTGCGGCCTGGGCGCCATAGGCAACACCGCCGAGTGAACCCACGATTGCCATTGCCGCGAAGATGACAGGTACCGATCCTGTCGATCCTGCGGCAAACATGATGAACGGGGCGGGGATCAGCAGACAGGCACCTATGACATAGGCGCGTGTCCTGGAGAGTTTGTCGGAGAGCCAGCCACCCAGAAGGGTCGACAGAAGGTAAGTAACGGCAGCAATGAGGTTGGCTGTGGTTGCCGTTGCCTGCGAGACGTGAACCGTGTTCACCAGGTAGGAAACGAAGAACACACCCTGTGTAAAGCCAAACGCTGCGACGGCGATGTACATGCCTACGGCTACCAGGACCATCTTGTAGTGGTAGCGCAGAGTTTCCCAAAGTGGAGCTTTGACGACCTTCGCGCTCCTTTCGAGATTCATGAATTCTGGTGATTCATCGATCTTGGAACGGATTATCAGGCCAACAATGACCAGAACGAAGCTAAACAGAAGTGGAATGCGCCAACCCCACTCGAACATCTGTTCAGGTGTGAGCATGGCTGCCAACCCCGTCACCATGGCAGTGGCGAGAATGATGCCCAGTCCGCTCCCGGTTTGGACCGCCGCGCCAAAGATGCCGCGCTTCTTCTCGGGTGCCGTTTCCATCATCAGGGTGATGGCTCCGCCCCACTCGCCTCCTAGGCCGAATCCCTGCACGAAGCGCAGGGCTATAAGGAGGATCGGTGCGAGAATTCCGGCGGTGGCAAGGGTGGGCAGGAATCCCATGAGGGCCGTGGCCAAACCCATCGTCAGGAGGCTCGCTACCAGCACGGGCTTGCGCCCGTACTTGTCTCCGAAGTGACCGAAGACAACACCTCCAAGAGGGCGAGCCAGGAAGCCGACTCCGAAGGTCGCGAAGGCCATGATGGTGCCCAGCACTGGATCCTGGGCCGAAAAGAACAAGCGGCCGAACACGAGGGCCGTCAGGGTTCCGTAGGCGTTGAAATCGTAAAACTCGATCGTATTTCCCACGATCGTGGCCGCAGTGACCTTACGCATCGGTCGTGGCGGGGCCTGAAGGGCAGTGGCTGCAGGTAACACAAGATCTCCTTTGACAAGGGTACCGCTTTTAGAAGTCTAGAGGTCTAGACGTCTATAAGTGTGCGATGACCTGATACGCCTGTCAACAACTTTTTTGTGGAATGGCTCACCACATCCAAGCGGGCCGGTCCGAATCCCCTGTACCCGCGCCTCTGCACTGACTAGGCTGACCAGCAACGGCGTCCGGGAGAGCACCATGACAGCGATCTACACCTTCGACATTTTCTCCAGTCTCGATGGCTTCGGCGCCGCGAGCGGCAACTGGACCGGCTACTGGGGCAAGCAGGGTCCCGAACTACTTGAACACCGACACGCCCAGTACGGCCAGAAGCAGCGAATGGTTTTTGGGGCCAACACGTACCGGGCCTTCGTGGAGATGCTTTCGTCCGGCACCGAGGAGTCCGAAGTCCGTGACCCTTGGGTCACCCGGATGATCAACCTACCGGCAACGGTGGTCTCCACCACGCTGCGCGGACCACTCGACTGGCCGGACGCGACGCTGGTGAGCGGCGACGCCGTCGAGGTCATCGCACTCCTCAAAGAGGAGTCTGACGTGCCTTTGCGCTCACACGGCAGCCTGGCAATGAACCGGGCGCTGATGGCCGCCGGGCTGGTTGACCGCGTCCAGGTAACGATCTTCCCCGTGATCACAGGTCAAACCGGAATGAGCCCGATCTTTCAGGGCGCACAGGACTTCGACCTCGAACTGGTCGAGAACCTGACGCTCGACAATCAAATACAAGAGCTGACCTATAGGCCCGCCCTGCACCACTAAGCCGCCAGCGATGAGTCCGGCCCGGCTGCGCGGCCAAGTGCAATGCCTCAGCCGCGCGCCCGAGTCACTTCGCGCCCGGACTCGGCCTTCCGGCGGCTCTTTGGACGGACGTTCACCAGAATGAGCCCCGCGACCACCAGCGGGAATCCGGTCCACCCCTCCGGCCGGAACGTTTCCCCGAGAACCAGGACTGCCAGGACGGTGGCCACCACCGGTTCGAGCACGGTGTAGAGGGTCGCCGTCGAGGCTTTCATACGTCCCAGTCCGAAGGCGAACAGCGTATGGCCCAAGGCGGTAGGAATCACCGCCAAGTAGAGCAGGATGGGCCATACCGGTGCCGCGAAGGTGCTCTCTCCGGTGAAACCCAGGAGGGTGAGCATGGGAAGTGCCGCGAGGCCTTGAATGGCAGCGACCACCGTCCGGTGTTCCATTCCGTGGGGACGGGATGGGCAAGGTTGGATCAACCGACCGATGGCGAAGGCGTAGAGGGCGTACGTCAGTCCAGCCACGAGGCCGGCGGTCAGGCCGGGAAGCAGGTCTGCACCAGCGCCCGAATCGTGGTCTTCGCGGGCCGCCAGTAGCAGCCCCGCCCCGGAAACCGTTGTGAGCATTGATGCGGCCCACCTGCGCGTGACCGGCCTGCCGTCCACCAACCACTCGAAGATGCCGGCGAACAGGGGTCCGGAGCCGATGGCAATGATGGTCCCCAGAGCGGCGCCGGTGAGGGAAACGGAGACATAGAACAAGGGCATGTAAAACATCAGGCCTAGGGAGCCCAAGAGCAAGTACTTGGTCGCGCCGGGGGTTTTGAAGGATTTCACGACCGATGAGAAGGAAATCAGTCCGAGAATCAAACCCCCGACGCCGACGCTTGCGGCCCCCACGGCGACAGGATTCTCCTGCGGGATGAGGGCGGAGGCCACGCCCGTGGTGCCCCAGAGTATCGCGGTGATGATGACGGCGGGAGCACCCCACCGGCCAGTCCGTTCCTGGTGGGGAGGGGAAGGAACCGCCACTGGACCGCGGCGCAGACCGCCGCAGCTCCAGTGGCCCGGCTGGTTCTCAGCCAACCTTCTGCCGTTCGGCCAGGGCGAGCCGTCGCGGGCTGGCGGGATTGAGGAGTGAGTTCTTGCGTCCGTAGAACCAGTAGAGGATGAGACCGATGACAAGCCAGCCGCCGAAGCGGACCCAGGTGTCCCAGTGGAGCTGGAGCATCAGGAAACCGGAGGCGAGCAACCCGAAGATCGGGACGATGGGCATGAAGGGAATGCGGAAGGTCCGGGGCGTGTCCGGGCGGGTCTTGCGCAGGACGATGACGGCGGCGCAGACCACGACGAAGGCAGCGAGGATGCCGATGTTGGTGAGGTCGGCGACCAGGCGGATCGGGAATACCCCAGCCAGCAGTGCAGAGGCGACGCCGGCAATCCAGGTCACCCGCAGCGGCACACCGCGCTTGCGATCTGTCTTGGCGAACCAGGCCGGAAGGAGGCCGTCGCGGCTCATGGAGAACCAGACGCGAGTGACGCCGAGCATGAAGGTCAGCATGACGGTGAGGATGGAGACGACGGCGAAGGCCGAAATGATCGTTGCGATCGTCGGCATGCCCACGGAATCGAACGCCGAGGCGAAGGCACTTTGCGGGTTGATTTCGGTGTACTTCTGCATGCCGGTGAGCACGAGTGTCGCCAGGACATAGAGGGCCATGGCGATGGCCAGCGACAGCAGGATTGCCTTGGGCATGTGCTTCTTGCCATCGACTGCTTCTTCGGCGGCGGTGCTCATGGCGTCGTAGCCGAATACGGCAAAAAAGACCGTGGCTGCGCCTGCCATGGCGGGCTCGAAACCGTTGGGCATGAAGGGGACGAAGTTTTCGGTATGAATATGGAAGATGCCTATGCCGATGATTGCCAGGACCACCAGGATCTTTAGTCCGACAGCCACCAGTTCGAAGCGTCCGAAGCTCTTGGAGCCTCGGCTCAGGATCCAGGTGACCAGCAAACAGGTCAGGATGGCAGGAAGGTTGATGATGCCGTCCGGGGTCTCCGGCGTATGGGCATACGCGAGGGCGGCCGGCAGCTCGATGCCTATGCCGCCAAGGAACGCGGAGAAGTAGCCCGAGATCCCGATTGCCACCACGGAAACGATGGCCGTGTATTCGAGCAGGAGGTCCCATCCGATGAACCAGCCGACGATTTCGCCGAGGGCAACATAACCATATGTATACGCAGAACCGGCGCGGGGAATCATCCCGGCGAACTCCGCATAGGACAGTGCGGCAGCGGCGCTGGCTAGGCCTGCGATCAGGAACGAAACAACGACGGCGGGACCTACAGCGGGGTTGACGGCGTCACCTCGGGCGACGACGCCGGCGAGGGTGAAGATGCCGACGCCGATGATGCCCCCGACGCCGATAGCGGTCAGTTGCCACAGGCCGAGGGACTTCATCAGGCCTGAACCGTTGCCGCCTTCCTCGCCGACATCGTCTATGGGTTTGCGGCTGAGCACGGAATGGCGCGCGGGACTGGACATAAAGCTCCTGAAGTAGTGGTTGGCCGTACCTAGGCACTTCTGCGGGCACTAGGGATGGCGGTGCGTGGGTAACATGGATTGTGGTCCACGTCTCGTATGATTGTCAACAATATGAGTATCGACTCTAGCCGCAGAGGAAGCAACGAAGTACGATTGTTGACAATCAACGTCCGATCCGATGACAGAGGAATCCATGAAAAATCGTGAAGGGCTGCAGCCCATCACCCAAGAGTCAACCCCGACTCTGATAGCAGCCCAGCTCAGAGCACATATCAGCGATGGTTCCCTGGCCTCGGGCTCCCAGCTCGTGGAGATGGACATCGCAGGCGCACTGGGCGTAAGCCGCGGACCCGTGCGGGAGGCCATCCAACGGTTGACCCAGGAAGGACTGCTGGTCAGCATCCGAAACAGGGGCGTCTTCGTGGCCGAAATCAGCGATGCGGATATCCGCGACATCTACGAGGCCCGCACCGCCGTCGAGAAAGCCGCCGCCGGACTTCTTGTCGACGCCGGCCCTCTGGCAGCTGGCCAGGCGCTGCTGTCCAAGGTCCAGGACATGGAGGCGGCCCGGGCCCGCAACGATTCCGAAGCCATGTCAGAGGCCGATATTGCCTTCCACGAAAAGCTGGTAGCCATGGCCTCAAGTCCCCGGCTGTCACGAATGCACGGCACGCTGCTGACTGAGACCCGGATGTGCCTGAACCGCTTGGAGGGACGCTATCAGGACGAATCCGTCCGCGTTGCCGAGCACCGCCAGATCGCCGAATCCCTCCGCGACGGTGACCGCGAGTTGCTCATGCAGAGACTGGACGCCCACAAGGATGACGCCCTGGCACGGTTGCTGACCGAGAAGCCCGCCGTTGCAGACACTCTGAGTGCCTAGGGCCAAGGACTTGACCAACCGTGTTCGATGATCTCCAACGAAGGGTCAACGAATTCGCCCGCCACGTGGGACTACCGGTTTCCCTGACCACCGCCGATCTGGATTCCATCGTCTTTTCGCCCCATTCCGGGCTCATCATCGACGCCGTGCGCTCCGAGTCGCTCCTGAGCCGGGGCACGGAAGAATGGGTGGTCCGGTGGTTTCGGCAAGCAGGAGTCGGCAGCTCCCTTTCGCCGACCTTTGTACCGGGCATACCGGAGAAGGCTGCAATGTCCCGGTGGGTGCTCCCGGTCCACTCCGGCGGGCTTATCCTCGGCTACCTCTGCATTCTGGACCCCGACGCGAAATGCGACGCCGAAATGCTCGAAGCCTTGACCGTCCAGGCGATGGACATCGGTCGCATCATGCTGGATTCGGAGGAATCCGCCCGGCTGGCCAAGGACCGCCTGCGCCGGGCCCTGACCAGTCATGGACGCGAGCAGGCTGACGCTGTGAACGAGCTATGGGAGCAGCTCGGCACTCGGGTCCACGAGTGGGTGATCGCCGTCGGCACCACTGTCGCCCCGTTCCCCGAAGAACCCGCCAAGCGAATCTCGGCTGCCACGCCGAGGGGCAGCAGGGCCACGGATTTGCTCACCGTCGAGTACAAGTTCGAAGACCACCACGCCTTCTTGCTGGCCGCGGATTCCGACATGGACCCCAATGTTCTCGCCGACCACACCCCCTGCTGCCCGGTGCTGGTGATCGGTGCCGGGGCGCCGGTTCAGGATCCACATCAACTCCCCCGCTCCTACCAGCAGGCATTGGGCTCCCTCCGCACAGCCGTGGCAGACTCCCCTACCCCCGGCGGCATTGTCCGCTGGTCACAGCTGGGTCCCATCAAGGTCATGGCCCTCCAGCAGCCGGATATACTAGCCGACTCCGTCCTTGAGAGCATCGCCGCGTTGCGCTCCGAAACCGAACTCCTGGAAACCGTCGACCACTACCTCGACCACGGCCGCAAACCCGACCTCGTGGCCGATTTCCTGCACATTCATCGGGGAACGCTGTACTACCGGCTCCGCAAGTTCGAGGACGCCACCGGGCTGAACCTCGAATCGGGAAAGGACCGCCTGACCATTCAGCTATCCCTCGAAGCGCTGAAGCTCCTCCGGGCTCCAAAATGGCATCACGCCCAGTAGGCCTGCCCGCTCCGTCACACTCACCGTTGTTACCCCCTGAACGGCCGTTGAATGTGCGGTCGAGAACACTGACCTTCCGTCCATAGTTCCCACGTGACCCCGGTCATAGGCTTAAGTCAACAATCCGACAAAAGCCTTGAAAGATACCGACATGTCATCTTCACTCATCCTGGCCAACACCACTGTCATTGCCGCCGACGGAACCGAGCCGGTCCACAACGCCTTCATCCGCGTGGATGGCCCAAGGATCTCCCGCGTTTCCCGGGCGGCCATCCCGAGTACCGGCGCCAACGTCATCGACTGCACCGGGATGACGGTTATCCCGGGCCTCATCGACTGCCACACGCACATCTCCGCCGGCGACTACCTGAACAAGGTCCACCTCCTGCCCACAGCCGTGAACGCGGCCCGCGGATTCCGGGCATTGAGTGAATGCCTCGACTACGGCATCACCACCATCCGTGATGCCGGATTCACGGACTACGGCTTCAAACAAGCCGTTCAGGAAGGAAGCGCTGAAGGACCCAGAATGCACCTGGCCATCGCGCCGCTCAGCCAGACCGGCGGCCACAGCGACTTCCGTACCCGCGAAGAAGACGACTACCGCCGTGCCGATGGCATCTACCATCCCGGCATGGTGGCCGACGGCCCCGACGCCTGCCGCCGAGCCGCCCGCGAAATCCTCCGCCGGGGCGCCGACCAGATCAAGATCATGGCCAGCGGCGGCTGTACTTCCCCCACGGACAGCGTGGACCACACCCAGTTCACGGCCGAGGAAATGGGTGCCATCGTCTACGAAGCACGTGCCCAGGACAAATACGTCATGGCCCATGCCTACACTCCCCCGTCTATCCTCGCCTGCGTCGCCGCCGGCATCCGCAGCATTGAACACGGCAACGGTGTTGACGAAGAAGCTGCCGACGCCATGCGGGAGTCCGGCGTCTTCGCCGTACCAACGATCGCCACCTACGAACTGCTCCTTCGCGACGGACTGGCGGGCGGCATGCCGGAAGACCAAGTCACCATGGTGAAGAAAGTGCTCGGCACCGCCTACGAGGCACTTGAAATCCTTCGAGACCGCGGCGTCAAGATCGCCTCCGGTTCAGATGTCCTAGGGCCCCATCAGGGCTACAAAACTTACGAACTGGAACTCAAGGCCAGGGTATTGGGGCCGCTCGGCGCCCTGGAAGCGGCAACCCGGACCAACGCCGAACTCATCGGCATGGACCAGGATCTCGGCACCATCACGGAAGGAAAAATTGCCGATCTTGTGGTTCTCTCCAGCGACCCCCTCTCCGACATCACCACCTTGCAGGACAAGGACACTTTCCAACTGGTAATGAGCGAGGGCCGCATCCTCCGCGACCGCCGCAACGCCTGACGTCACTCCCCCAACGACAAGGAATACTCCAATGCAAACCCAAAGCAGCACCTCGATCTCGCCCCCGGACGCACGGGAACAATCGCAGGCCAAAAAGGCGTACGTCGCCGCCGGTATCGGCTGGGGACTGGACGGCCTGACCTGGACCATTTACGGCTTCGCGCTCACCGCCGTCGGGCCGGTCCTGGGATTCACCTCCGCCACCGCCGGCTGGATCACGGCCATCAGCATCGTCGCGTCCGCCGTTGGCGGTGCGTTCGGCGGGGTCTTGGCAGACAGGTTCGGCAGGGTCCGGACACTGACCTGGGTCATCCTGGGCTACTGCCTCTTCACTGGCCTCACCGCAACATCCCAGGACGTCACGCAGTTCGCTGTCTGGCGCGTCCTCGAAGGCCTGGCCTTCGGCGCTGAATGGGCCGTGGGCGCCGCACTCGTCTCCGAATACGCACCCGCACACAAGCGGGGTCGTATTCTCTCCGCCATCCACAGCTGCTACGCCGTCGGCTGGGCGCTCTCCACGGCGATCTACCTCTGGGTCTTCTCCGTCGCCGACCCAGCTGTCGGCTGGCGCTACCTGTTCTTCATCGGCGTCATCCCGGCCATCGTGGCTTTCTGGATCCGCCGCACCGTCAAGGACAAAGTCCAAGTCACCAAAAAGCCGAAGGGAACCAAGCTGCCTCTGACCTTGCTGTTCAGCCGTTCCCAGATCCGCACCACCATTCTGGCCACCATTCTGGGCATGGGCGTTCAGGGCATCTACTACTCCGTCTTCGTTTTCCTCCCCTCGTTCCTTAAGGCAGAACGCGGAATGAGCGTGGTGGGCACTGCCACGTACACGTGGGTGGTCATCGCCGGGTCCTTCCTCGGCTACCTGATTTCCGGCCATATCCACGACCGGTTCGGACGGCGTCCAACCTTCGCCTTCTTCTTCCTGGCCTCCATCGCCTCAATCGTCCTGTTCGTCCTGACACCGGCCGCCCAGCCCATGATCGCCCTGCCGATCTGCTTCCTGCTCGGCTTCTTTGCCTCCGGTCAGGCCGGCGGTTTGGGCGCTTACCTGGCCGAACTCTTCCCCACGGAGATGCGCGCCACCGGCCAAGGCTTTGCCTACAACGTTGGCCGCGGCGTGGCCGCCTTCGGACCTCTCTCCATCGGTTTGTTCTCGGCGTCCATCGGCCTGGGCAACTCCATCATGGCCGTCGGAGCCACTGGCGCCACACTGGCGCTCATCGCAGTCTGGGCCCTGCCCGAAACCCGGAACAAGAACATCCTCGCCGAAAACTAGGAGAGACTTTTCGTTTGATTGTTGACAATCTTCAATCCGGGGATCAGTATTAACTCAGGCGGTCAGCGCCAACACGCTGACCCGGCAGAACCATCCGTCCACGGGTGGAAAAGCCCCCGCCCCACCCGGGGCCAACAACCACAAACCAAAGGGGAAGCACATGTTCGAAGAATTCGACGCCCTTAGCTTCGACTGCTACGGCACACTGATCGACTGGGAGGCCGGCATCGCCGCGGTTCTCGGACCGTGGGGACGGGCTGCACGCCCGGAGCTCACAGACGAAGACCTCCTGCTCGCCTACGCGGACGAAGAGGCCCGCATTGAGAAGGAAACCCCGACGGCCCTGTACCCGCAGGTCCTGGCCGAAGCGTTCCGGGCATCCGGCAAGAAGCTCGGCATCCCGGTCTCCGATGCTGACGCTGAGAAGCTGGGATCCTCCGTTCCGGAATGGCCCGCATTTGACGACTCCGTCGAGGCACTCCGCAAACTAAAGTCCCGCTTCAAACTGATCATCCTGTCCAATATCGACAAGAAGAGCTTCGAAGGCAGCAACGCCAGGCTCGGCGTCGAATTCGACCGCATCATCACCGCGGAAGAAGTCGGCAGCTACAAGCCCGCCGACAAGAACTTCAACGCCCTGAAGGGCTACGTCGACAACGAAGGCCTCAACGTCCTCCACGTCGCACAGAGCCTGTTCCATGACCATGTGCCCGGCCGCAGGGCCGGACTGAAGGGCGTCTGGATCAACCGCCGCCACAACCGTCCGGGCTGGGGTGCAACCCCCGATCCCGGCTCCGAGATCACCCCGGACTGGACCTTCACGTCCATGGCAGAATTCGCCAACGCGGCCGTCCCCCAGACAGTCACCTCAAACTAGGCTCCGCCCAACCCGATCCGCGGCCAGCACGCTGAGAACCCCTAGCGGCGGTATCCAGCGTGCTGGCCGCACCCCTATCCCACGATTGGTACATCCGATGACTTCCCTCAGCCCCATCCTCAAACAAGCCACTCCCGTGGTGGTTGACCACGCCCTCGGGTCCTGGATCTATGCCACCGACGGCCGCGAGTACCTGGACTTCACCACCGGAATCGGTGTGACCAGCACCGGACACTGCCACCCGAAGGTGGTGGCCGCAGCCCGCGAGCAGGTCGGCAAGATCATCCACGCCCAATACACCACTGTGATGCACAAGCCGCTGCTGGAATTGACCGAGAAGCTCGGCGAGGTCCTGCCGACCGGCCTGGACTCGGTTTTCTACGCCAACTCCGGCTCGGAAGCCGTCGAGGCCGCGATCCGCCTCGCCCGCATGGCCACAGGACGGCCGAACATCGTCGTCTTCCAAGGCGGCTTCCACGGCCGCACGGTGGCCGCCGCGTCACTGACCACCGCCGGCACCAAGTTCTCCGCCGGGTACGCACCACTGATGGCAGGGGTCCATATGACTGCCTTCCCCTACGGCTACCGTTATGGCTGGGACGAAGCCACCGCCGTCGAGTTCGCTTTGAAGGAGCTGGACTACCTGCTCAAGACCCGCACCGCCCCCAACGACACCGCGGCGTTCCTGATCGAACCTGCCCTGGGCGACGGCGGCTACATTCCAACCCCGCCGGCGTTCATGGAGGGACTGCGTGAACGCGCGGACCTGCACGGCATCAAGCTCATTTTCGACGAAGTTCAGGCAGGCGTTGGCCGCACCGGCAAGTTCTGGGGCCACCAGCACTCCACCGCGACGCCGGACATCATTATCACCGCCAAGGGCATCGCCTCGGGGTTCCCCATTTCCGCGATTGCTGCCTCCACCGAGACCATGTCCAAGGCATGGCCCGGCTCCCAGGGTGGCACCTACGGCGGCAACGCTGTATCGGCGGCCGCAGGCGTGGCGACCCTGGGCGTCGTCGAAGAAGGAGGCCTGGTGGAGAACTCCCGCGTCCGCGGCCTGCAGCTCCAGGCCGGCCTTAAGGCGATCCAGGGCCGTTTCCCCGTGATTGGAAATGTACGCGGCCTGGGCCTGATGCAAGGCATCGAGTTCACCGCAGCCGATGGATCCCCTGACGCCACGACAGCAGCTGCCGTTCAGCAGGCCACCACCGAGCAGGACCTGCTGACCCTGACCTGCGGACCAGAAGGAAACGTCGTCCGCCTCATTCCTGCCCTCGTGGTGACCGAAAGCGAAATCGAAGCCGGTCTGCAGCGCTTCGAAACCGCCGTCGGCGCTGTTGTGGGCGCAGTACCGGCAACCGCTGGACTCTAGGCACGCCCATGACGCACGATGTTCTCTCCGCTCCGGAGCGCGCTCCGATCCTCGCCAGGCTCGCTGCCGCCGGTGTACCCGTGGATTCCTCAGGTCACCGCCTGGCCGCGTACTCCTTCGACGCGTCCAATTACCGGGTACCCCCGATCGCTGTCGTCTTCCCCCGCACCATAGACGACGTAGTCGCGGTCGTCTCCGCCTGCCGAGAAACGGAAACGCCCCTGATCAGCCGGGGCGGAGGAACCTCGATGGCCGGCAACGCCATCGGCCCGGGCATCGTCCTGGACTTTTCCCGGCACATGAACCGCATCCTCAGCATCGACCCTGCCACTGGAACGGCCGACGTCGAAGCCGGCGTCATCCTCTCCCACTTGACCCGTGCAGCCGAGAAAGCCACCGCCGGCGCGTTGACGTTCGCCCCGGACCCCTCGTCCAAGAACCGCGCCACCATCGGCGGCTCCATCGGCAATGACGCGTGCGGAAACCACTCCGTACGGTACGGGCGTACCTCGGACCACGTCGAGGAGATCGACGTCGTCACTTCCGACGGCGCACGGCTTACCGCCGCGCCCGGCGGCCTGCGCGCCACCGACCCATCCGATGCCTTCTCGGTGGCACGCGCCTACGAACTCGGCGAGGAACTCAAATCCCTCGCCCAGGACAATCTTGCGGCCTTCCGGGTAGAGCTGAGCCGCATCCAGCGCCAGGTCTCCGGCTACCATCTGGCCAATCTGCTACCCGAAAACGGCCTGAACGTGGCACGGGCATTGGTGGGAACCGAAGGTACGTGCGCCGTGGTCGTCCGGGCCCGGATGAAGCTGGTACCCAAAGCACCCAGCGCGCTTCTTGTCTGCCTCGGTTACGCCGACGTCGTGGACGCCGCCAAAGACATCGAAACGATCCTCGAATTCTCACCCGCCGCCGTCGAAGGCATCGACGAAGCGATCGTGGACACCATGCGGGCCAGGCGCGGAGCCGACTCCGTGCTCGGACTCCCGCATGGCAAGGCCTTCCTCTACGTGGACCTCGATGGGGAGAACCCCGAAGATGTCGCCCAAGAGGCCACGCGCCTACTTGAGCGGCTTGCCGGCAATGGCCGCCTTGTTGACGGCCGAGCTGTGCCGGACACCATGGAACGGGCCACTCTCTGGCGTGTCCGTGAAGACGGCGCCGGCCTGTCCTCCCGGCCGGCCAGTGGCGGGGAATCCCTGGCCGGCTGGGAAGACTCCGCAGTGGCACCGCCAAACCTGGCCGCCTACCTCACTGACTTCCGGCGCCTGCTCGATGAATTTGGGCTGACCGGCATCATGTACGGACACTTCGGCGCCGGGTGCATGCACATCCGCATCACTTACGACCTTCGCAGCGACGATGGCCGGACCGTCTTCAGCAAGTTCAGCCAGGCAGCGGCCCGGCTCGTGGTCCGCCACGGCGGCTCGCTCTCCGGCGAACACGGCGACGGCCGCGCCCGCTCAGCCCTGCTTCCTGTCATGTACTCCCCCCAGATGCTCAACGCCTTCGCCTCCTACCGGAAGCTGTGGGACCGTGCAGGAATCCTGAACCCCGGATCCATCACCGACCCCGACCCCATCGAAGACAACCTCGCCCTCGAAGGGATCCCGGACCGGCAGTGGCGAACCCACTTCGAGCTCCGGCCCGTCGAGGCCGCCGCTGCCGGTGCAGACCCCTGGGTCCATGCCGTCCAGTCCTGCATCGGCGTCGGCCGTTGCCGTTCCGACGCCGGCGGGGTCATGTGCCCCAGCTACCGTGCCACCGGAGACGAGAAGGACTCCACCCGCGGACGGTCCCGAGTCCTCCAGGACATGGTCCGCGGAGCCCGCACCATCGACGAAGGCTGGAAGTCCGACGACGTCCGCGAAGCACTGGACCTCTGCCTTGCCTGCAAAGCCTGCTCAAACGATTGCCCGGCCGGCGTGGACATGGCCACCTACAAGTCCGAGTTCTTCTCGCACTACTACGAGGGCAGGCTGCGGCCCTTGTCCCACTTCTCCCTCGGCTGGCTGCCACGTTGGCTCAAGCTGACGACGCTCATCAGCCCGCTGGTCAACCTGGTCCTGGCCAGTCCCCTCGGAAAAGTCGTCGCTGCTGCAGGTGGGTTGACCACACACCGTAAGATGCCGAAGTTCGCCTCCCGGAAGATGCTCCGCGATGCCTTGGCCCCTTACAGCAACCCGTCCACGCCGGCTGACGCCGTACTGTTCGTTGATTCCTTCACCAAGGGTTTCAGGCCCGAAGTGGCCGGGGCAGCGGCCCGGGTCATGGAAAGTACCGGACGTACAGTCGGCTGCGAATCAGACGCCTGCTGCGGCCTGACCTGGATCTCCACCGGGCAACTGGACGCCGCCAAGAAGCTCATGGGCAAAGCTGTCGCGAAGCTCGACGACGGAACCGACGCACCCATCGTCGTCATCGAGCCAAGCTGCGCCGCGGCCTTGAAAAAGGACGCACCCGAACTGCTCGGCACCGAGGCCGCAGAACGCGTATCCCACCGGATCCGCAGCTTCGCCGAGGCTGTAAAGGAATGGGTCGACGGCGGTTGGATGCCGCCGGTGGTACCAACTGGGGTGACGGTGCAAACCCACTGCCACGAATACTCCACCTTCGGAGCGACGGTCCAACGCAAAGCCTTGGCCGCCGTGGGCGTCGCCAACGTCACCGAAGCTAGCGGCTGCTGCGGAGTCGCCGGCAACTTCGGTTTCGAAGCGGACCACTACGACATCTCCATGAAGGTCGCCGAACAAGCCCTGGCGCCAGCCCTGGCACAAACAGGCCCGGATGTTCCTGTCCTGGCCGATGGTTTCAGCTGCGCGATGCAGGTTAAACAACTCGAACCGGACCGCAAGAGCCTGCACCTCGCCGAGCTCCTCGACCCCAAGACAACCCACCACACCGAAGGATAGCCATGCCCACCATCGAGGCCCCTGTGGGGCTGAAGACCGAACTGTTCATCGACGGACGCTGGGAGGACCTCCCCGACCAGCCCCGCATCCAAGTGCACAACCCCGCAACCGGCGAGGTCATCGCCTCGATCCCCGATGCGAGCCCGGAAGACGGACGTCGAGCAGTTGCCGCCGCCAACGCCGCCCAAGCCTCTTTCGCCGCGATGTCCTCCCGAGCCCGGGCCGACATCCTGCTGGGAGCACACAAGCTGCTGCTGGACTCCAAGGAAGAGCTCGCGGCAATCATGACAGCCGAAATGGGCAAGCCGCTCGCTGAGGCCCGGGGCGAGATCGAATACTCGGCCGGTTACCTCCAGTGGTACGCACAGGAAGGCGTTCGGGTCCAGGGATCACACGCCGAGTCCCCCAGCGGGCGGGGACAGATCGTCCTTTCCCGCGAGCCGGTCGGCGTGTCGTTGCTGATCACGCCATGGAACTTCCCCCTGGCCATGGGCGCCCGCAAGATCGCCCCCGCAATCGCTACCGGCTGCGCCGTCGTCGTAAAGCCCGCAGAGAAGACGCCCTTGACCATGTTGTACCTCGCCAGGCTTTTCGAGCAGGCCGGGGCACCGTCGGGGACGATCAATGTTGTCACCACCTCCAGGTCCAGCGCGTTGGTGGCTCCCCTGCTCGGTGAGGGGCTGATACGCCACCTTTCGTTCACCGGTTCCACGTTTGTCGGAAGCAAGCTGCACAGTCAATGTTCTGACCACATGATCCGCACCTCGCTCGAACTCGGCGGCAATGCACCGTTCATCGTCTTCGAGGACGTCGACCTGGACAAGGCCGTCACTGAGATCACAGCGGCCAAGATGCGCAACATGGGCGAGGCCTGCACCGCGGCCAACCGCGTGCTCGTCCACCAAAGCATCGCCGACGAACTCACCGCCAGGCTGACGGACAAGTTTGCCTCGTTGCGCGTCGGCAACGGCCTGGTTGAAGGCACCGAGATCGGGCCCATGATTGATGACGCCAGCGTCGAACGTATTCAGTCCCTCGTGGACGACGCCGTATCCCGAGGTGCCGACACCCGCACCGGCGGGGCTGTTCCATCCGGGGTGGGGTCGTTCTACCCGCCCACCGTGCTCGCGAACGTACCGCGCGACGCCCGGCTCATGCAGGAAGAGATCTTCGGGCCGGTCGCACCGATCATCCCGTTCACCGACGAGGACGACGCCGTTGCCCTGGCGAATGACACCATCTATGGACTCGCCGGCTACCTCATGACCAACGACCTCGCTCGGGCCCACCGCGTGGCACGACGGCTGGAGGTGGGAATGGTCGGCATCAACTCCGGCATCATCTCCGACGTCGCAGCGCCGCTGGGCGGCGTAAAGGCGTCCGGAATCGGTCGTGAGGGCGGCGTTCTGGGCATCGACGAATTCCTCGAGTACAAGTACACCTTCATCCCCCACCAGTAACATCCCCTCCCGCATCGAACACCGCGGACCGTATTGGTTGCGGACCGTATTGGTTGCACAAGGCACTGTGTTCAACCGGTACGGTCCGCACCTCTGAGAAAGGAAACCGTGACAGCCACCACCGGAATCACTTTCCTTTCCGCGCCACCAGGGAAACTGCTCATGAGGGTTGTTGACCGTGAAAAATCTGACAGATACATTGGCGCTTTCCGCGACATGGTCGACTCCCTTTGCCTGCCCGGTCTCATGAGTGTCCATTCACTGAAGAACGGATTCCACGTCAGCTACGACGTCCGGATCATCGAGGCGGGCGATCTTCGCGACGTACTGGCCGCCGTAGATGTTGCTGTGCGCTTCGCCCATGGCAATCACTCTCCCCGCACGCATCGCCTTTCAGTGGCATTTCGGGGTCCCGCCAGTATCGATCTGTCCGTGGCCAGCCTGATGCTCGGCACAACGGAGTCCGGCCTGGTTCGTCGGCTCTGCCGAACTACTCACCTCGTGGCTGGACTCGCACCAGGCGCGTCCGCGGCGCCGCTCATCCAGATGACCCTCAGCGGCGAAATCCCCCCGGGCGTCCAGATGTGCCGGCCCCGACGAGCGGTAACGCCTGGAACACTGCTGCTGTCCGACGCCGGAGTCACCGTAGCTTCGCAGAGCTGCTTCAGCAACGAATTGCAGATCGGGCGCCTGACGCCACCCCAAAGCCCGTCACCGGGGCGGCTCCACGTCGGAGACTTCGTCAGATTTCAGCAAAATACCCGCCCTGTGGGGTCCCCCTGACTCCCCCGGCATTAATCGCAAGAAAAGTCGAGAACGCGGGCCGGGCGAACTATATATTGAAGGAGTGTTCCGTCCCGTCCAGGCAGTGACAACCAATATGCACAGGCAAAGCGTGCTCCCGGTGCTGATCCACTGCGAGGAACATCTCGATGAACCGCTGAACCTCGCAGATCTTGCCGCCATAGCTGGATTTTCTCCGTATCACTTCCATCGTGTGTTCCAGCACGTCACCGGCGAAGCGCCCAAAGAGTATCTGCGCCGTCTGCGTCTTGAGCGCGCCGTTCACCGCCTGAAAGTCAGTCCGGACAATCTGATCCACATCGCTGTGGAGGCAGGCTACACAACACACGAAACATTCACGCGTGCATTCACACGCACTTTCGGGATGAGGCCGTCCGAGTTCCGGGCTGTGCTGCAGGAATACCGCGACTGCGTGGACGAGACCATGGGCAGCCGCACGATGGCGGGCTTCACAGGTGAGACACCGCTGACCTTGCGCTTCGATCTGGACAAGGCGCCTGTGACGGTGGAGAGGACGCCGCCCCGGCACCTGATCTTCGTTCGCCACCTGGGGTATGAGAATCTGCTGACGGGCAGGGACTCCTTTCTGGAGCTCTGGGATGAGGTTCTGGCATACGCCGACACGCACCGGCTTGAATACTCTCCGGAACTGCTCGTCGGCATCACCCACGACGATCCCTACGTGACCGACGAGCACCATATCCGGTTCGACGCGTGCCTTCCCGTCAGCGGGCCGACGAAGGTGAGTCACCCCATCGGCTACCGATACCAACCGCCTGGCTGTGCGTCGCCCGCCGTCATTCTGGCGGGCTCGAAGAGATCGCCAAAACCTTCGCCTACATCGGCGTCGATTGGCTGCTCACTGACGACTACGGCTTGAGCGCAGCTGCCCCTTTTGAGATCTATCACTGCAAGCGGGCCGCCGATGGCCGGCTCCTGCAGGACTCCACGGACGCTTATGTGCCACTCGAATCCATGAAACGAAACCAGGAGGGAAAAAGATGAAAGGCTTCGAATTCAGTGAACACATCGCAACGTCGCCCCAAGAGGTCTTCAAGGTGATCTCAAACCCAACGGAAGCAACGAAATTCCTGGACAACATCAAGGAGAGCAAGAAACTCACCGAAGGGCCCATCGCAGCAGGCAGCACCTTCAGGGAGACCCGCATTGTCAGCGGAAAAGAAGCCAGCGCAGACCTGCTCGTCAACGCCTACGAACCGGACACACACGTCAGCATCAGCACGGAGGCTGAAGGCATCAAGGTGGCCTACGACTACCGATTGTCACCAGAAGATGGCGGCACCCGGCTCAAGTGGGTCTGCGAACTGGAATCCAATGGCCTGCGCAAGATGATGCTGCCCATGGTGGCCGCCATCATGAAAAAAGAAGACGGAGACCACTTGCAGAAGTTGAAGGCCTATCTCGAGAAGGAATGACCGTGGCCAACAGTCCCGGGGCTTTCAGTTACGCGACGGAACGTGGATCAGACCGGCGGTCCCGGAATTGGCTGAGGACAGAACGTTGGCGGTCTCAATGATCAAATCCTGCATCGCCTGGGCGGCACGAGTCAGCGGCACGTCATTTCGGTGTGCCAGGCTGATCGAACGGGTAAACCGGGGGGTGTTGAGCCTCACTGAACGCAGGCCGGGCCTGTCCACCATCACCATGGCAGGAACAACGGCCACGCCGAGACCGCGTTCAACACAGCGCAGTACAGCGTCCATCTCAGCGCCCTCAAGGACAATGTTGGGGACCAGACCTGCCGCCCGAAAAGCCTGCGTGGTGGTTGCCCGCAGTTCATAGTTTTCCTGGAACGTGATCTGCGGCAGCTTGGCCAGTTCCGTGAGCGTGAGGACTTCGACGCCCTTCAGAACGTCATTCCCGATCGATGCGATAACCACTAGTTCCTCGCTCAGGATGGGAAGCATCCTCAGACTCGCGGTGGGTGTTGGGGCATCTTCAGAGGTAGTGACCAGTGCCAGGTCAAGGGTGCCGTTGACCAGTTCATCCAGCAGGCCGAGTGAGCCACGCTCGGACAGATGCAGCTCTATGGCCGGGTAGGTGTCATGAAATGAGGTCAGAACTTCGGCAACCAGGCTGATACACAGGGTTGGCGTGGCACCAAGGCGTACACGCCCTCGCCTCAGCCCCGCCAACTCCTGCATTTCAAAACGGACAGTATCGGCATCTGCCAGCATCCGGGTGGCCAACGGCAGCAGTGCCTCCCCCGCAGCGGTCAGTGTGACGTTGCCCCTGACCCGATGAAAAAGTGCCGTTCCGAGATCGGACTCGAGGGTTGAAATTTGCCGGCTCAGTGAAGGCTGGGCCAGGTGCAAATGCGCAGCAGCCCGCGTGAAGTGGCCCATCTGGTGGACTGTCACGAAGCTTCGTAGCTGTTCAAGGTTCATGTTCATAGCATAATCGCATCAAGATTAGCCAAATAATGCATTGGACTGATCGACTTCGCGGTTCCTAGCATGGATTTATGAACTCAACGAAACCCCTTGAAAAGCAGATCTCCACCACCGTATTGGTTATTGGAACCGGCGGATCGGGCCTTCGGGCGTCCATCGAGCTGGCCGAGATGGGTGTCGACGTGCTCGCCGTCGGAAAGCGCCAGCGCACAGATGCGCACACCTCGTTGGCCGCCGGTGGCATCAACGCGGCATTGGGGACCATGGATGAGGAAGACAGCTGGCAGCAACACGCGGCGGATACGATCAAGGAAAGCTACTACCTGGCCAACCCGCACACGGTGGAGATCGTTGCGCGCGGAGCCGCCCAGGGCATCCAAGACCTGGAACGCTACGGCATGGACTTCGCCCGCGAAAACGATGGACGCATTTCCCAGCGATTCTTCGGTGCGCACACCTTCCGTCGCACGGCATTTGCCGGCGACTACACCGGTCTGGAGATTCAACGGAGCCTGGTTGCACGCGCCCGGCAGCTGGACATCCCTATCCTCGACGAGGTGTACATCACCCGTCTCCTGGTGAAGGACAACCAAGTTTTCGGAGCATATGGTTTCGACCTCAACAACGGCACCCGCTACCTCATCCATGCCGATGCGGTGGTACTGGCAGCGGGAGGCCACAACCGCATCTGGCGCCGTACATCCTCGCGCCGTGACGAGAACACGGGAGACTCGTTCCGCCTGGCGGTCAATGCTGGCGCAAGGCTGCGCGACGCCGAACTCGTACAGTTCCATCCGTCCGGCATCATCGAGCCCGAGAACGCTGCAGGCACGCTCATTTCAGAAGCCGCTCGCGGTGAGGGCGGCTTCCTGCGCAATGGCCTGGGCGAACGTTTCATGGAGCGTTACGATCCGGTACGAAAAGAGCTATCAACGCGCGACCGTGTTGCCCTGGCCGCCTACACAGAGATCAAGGAAGGCCGCGGTACGCCAAACGGCGGGGTTTGGCTCGACGTATCCCACCTCCCGCGCCACACCATCATGGAGCGCCTGCCGCGCGTCTACCAGACCATGATGGAGGTGCAGATGCTCGACATCACAACGAGCCCTATCGAAATTGCCCCCACTGCCCATTACTCGATGGGCGGGATCTGGGTGCGCCCGGAAGATCACAGTACCGACGTGGAAGGACTGTACGCGATCGGTGAGGCATCCAGCGGGCTGCACGGCGCGAACCGGCTGGGAGGCAATTCCCTGATCGAACTGCTGGTGTTCGGCCGGATCGTTGCCAAGGCGGCCGCCCAATACTCGGCGTCGCTCACCGCCCAGCCTCGTTCGTTCGAAGCGGTGGCGAATGCGCGGGCGGAGGTCACCGATCTGCTCGCCGCGGACGGAAGCGAGAACGTTCGGACGCTGCAGCGCTCCATCCGCGACATGATGACCGAACACGCCGGAGTTGTCAGGGACGAAGACGGCCTCAACGCCGGCCTGGAGAAGCTCAAAACCATCGAAGAGCGCATGAACAACATCGGCGTCCACCCGGACCTTGCCGGCTACCAGGACCTTGCCCATGCGTTCGACCTCAAAGCCTCAGCGTTGGCCGCCCGCGCGACCCTCGAATCGGCCATCGAGCGCCGCGAAACCCGCGGTTGCCACAACCGAAGCGACTACCCCGAAATCGACCCCTCACTTCAGGTCAACCTCGTATGGTCGCCGACCACCGGCGTCGTTCACGAACAGATACCCGCTATCCCCGGGGAAATCGCCGCGCTGATCACGGAAGTGTCATCCGTCGGCAAACTCGTAGAGTAAGCCGGACCGGGACCAGGGCGGCCGGGTAGGGCTGCCAGGCCGCGGCCGGAGGCCTTCCCAGGACATCCGAGAAGGCCTCCGGCCACGAGACTTCCGTCAGTGGAGGTGTCAGACCAGCACTTCGCCGTCGCGGGCGACGACTCGGCCTGCGGAGATCACCAGGCTCCGCCGGGGACAACGCACGAGCGCGTCGGGGACGTTCTCGGCGTCGACAAGCACAACGTCGGCGCGCGCACCGGCCACGACGTCGTGTTCCTCCCGCCCAACGAACGGTGCACCGTACTTCGTCGCGTACTCGACCGCTGTGGTGAGCTTGTCATCGTGGCGGAACCCGTGCAGCCGCGCAAAGGCGAATGCCACGCGCAGCAGGTCCCCGTCGCCGAAGGGCGACCACAGGTCGCGGACGCCGTCAGTGCCGAGGCCCAGCGGGACACCACGCTCACGCAGCCGTTGCCAGGGCAGCGGCGCCGTGCCGCTCATCGCGACGGTGCTCCACGAGATGCCCGCTTCGGCAAGGCCCTCGATGATCTCCTCCTGCACGCCCTGCGGCAGCGAGCCCAAGGCGAAACCATGCGAAATGTTCACCCTGCCGTGAAGACCGGCGTCGATTGTTCGGCGGATCACCTGACGGTACTCGTACGCGCCGAGCGAGCCGAAGTCATGCAGGTGCAGATCAAGGCCGACGTTTCGTTCCACGGCGATCTGGAAGAGCCCGTCCAGCTGCCCTTCGACGTCGCCGTCGATCGTGCCCGGGTCGAGCCCGCCAATGCTGTTGGCCCCGGCCTGGGCGGCCTCGTCGAGCAGCCGCAATACGCCGGGCCTGCGCAAGACGCCGTCTTGCGGGAAGGCCACCGTCTCAACCTGGATCGCCCCGTCCAGCTCGGCGACCGCGATTTGAACCGATTCGAGGCCCTTCAGCCCGATTCCGACATCGACGTCGATGTGCGTGCGGGTCGCCGTGGTGCCGTGACGGATGAACTCGCGCAGCACTGCTGCGGCCGAATTCACGTTCGGGATGTCGTAGTTCCCGCGCTCGGCGCGCTCGTTGGCGATCCAGCCCTCCACGGTCGGCTGCTCGGAATACGTGTAGGAAACCCAAGGCTTGCCCCACCAGCTTTTGTCGACGTGGGCATGTGTGTTGATGAACCCGGGTACGGCTATCAATCCGCCACCGTCGAGGTCACCGGGCTCGGACACACCCAATGCAGGTGCCACCCCAGTGATGACCCCGCCGCTGATGGTGATGTCCGCGGCATCGCCGCCCCACGGGCGCACGTTCCTCAGGATGAATGTCTTGTCAGTCATGGTGTTCCTTCTTTCTTCTGAGAGTCAGTGCACGCGGCGGAGGAAGGCGGCGGTTCGCTCGTGCCGCGGGTTATCGAGCACTTCGCGTGCCGGACCGTCCTCCAGCACGCGGCCCTGGTCCATGAAGACCACCCGGTCAGCGACCTCGCGGGCGAAGCCGATCTCGTGCGTCACGACGATCATCGTCATGCCCTCCTCGGCCACCTGCCGCATGGTCTGCAGAACCTCGCCGACCAGCTCGGGGTCCAGCGCACTGGTCGGTTCGTCGAACATCATGAGCCGAGGCTCCATGGCGAGCGCCCTGGCGATGGCCACCCGCTGCTGCTGCCCGCCCGAGAGCTGGCTCGGGTACGAGTCGTCCTTGTCGGCCAGGCCGACCTTCGCCAGGAGCTGCCGTGCGTGGGCGACAGCCTCCTTGCGCGGGCGGCCCAGGATCCGGGCCGGGCCGTAGGTGACGTTATCGAGGGCTGTCATGTGACCGAACAGGTTGAAGTGCTGGAACACCATGCCGATGTGCTGGCGGGCCTTGGCCACACGGCGTTCGCTTTGTTCGAAGAGCTGCCCGCCGTGCAGATGGTAGCCGACACGCTCCCCGTTCACCTCGATCACGCCGCCGTCAACGGGGTCGAGGTGGTTGATGCACCGCAGCAACGTGCTCTTGCCAGAGCCCGAAGGCCCAAGGATGCAGACGATCTCACCGGTTCTCACCTCGATGTCCACGCCGCGGAGCACATGGTTGTGCCCAAGCCACTTGTGCACGCCGTCGATGCGCAGCATGGTGTCGGTCGCAATTCCTGCGGGAGCTACTTGCGCCACAGCGCACCTCCAATGATGGTCCGAATGGTGGTGGTCATCGCCGTGTTCTTGGACGCACGCCGTGACCCGGGCTGCGAGGCGTTGAAGCGACGTTCCAGGAAATGCTGGCCGGTGCCGGCAATCGTCACCAGGATCAGGTACCAGAGCACGCCGACGATCAGCAGGGGAAGGATCTTGAAGTTCTGCCCGTAAATGAGCTGCACCCGGGTCAGCAGGTCGCTGCCGCCGATCACGGACACGAGCGAGGTTGCCTTCAGCATGCCGATGAACTGGTTGCCGGTGGGCGGGATGATGACCCGTATCGATTGGGGCAACACGATGCGGGCAAGGGCCTGGTTCCGGGTGAGGCCGATGCTCACGCCCGCGTCGGTTTGGCCTGTCGGCACCGAGATGATGCCGCCCCGGATGATCTCGGCCATATAGCCTGACTCGGCGAGCGAGAGGGCGATGAGGCCTGCGGTGAAGCCCGAGATGAGGGCGTTCGTATCCTGCCCGAGGATCACGGGGAAGAGCACCGCCAGGTTGAACCAGAGGAGGACCTGAACGAGCATCGGGACGCCGCGGAAGAACCAGACGTAGGCGCGTCCGATAACGCTCACCACCCTGTTGTTGCTCTGGATCATGAGCGCGATGACGAAGGCGAGCACGATTGAGATGAGCATGGCGAAGATCGCCAGCTGGATCGTTACGCCTACGCCTTGGAGCACCACCGGGTTGAACATGTACTCCCAGGTAACGTTCCACTCCATGTTGGGGTTCTGGGCCTGGGACTGAATGAAGAGGACGAGCAGGGCGATCGCGGCGCATCCGGTGACGATCTGGCCGTACTGGGGTCGCCGCTTCGCCCGGATCGGCGCCTCCTGCACGGGCGGCTCGTCGCCAGGCGTGCGCACATAATGCGCCGGTTTGTTGGTGGTCGGGAGTGGTGCGCGGGTGATGTCGGACATGATCACTTCTTCGCCAAGTTGACGCCCGGGGCGTCGAGATCGATGACCTCGACATGCCACTTCTTCAGGACCTCGTTGTAGGTGCCGTCGTCGTGGATCGCCTGGAGGGCGGTGAGGAAAGCGTCGCGGAGCTCGGTCTGCGCTTTGTTGAACGTCATGCCAAGGTAGACCTTCTCCTCGAAGTCGACGGGGAGCGACTCGAGCTTGTCACCGGTCTCACGCTGGATGACCGAGACCGCCATGTCGGGCCAGAAGATGGCGTCGATGCGGCCAGAGGTGAGCGCCAGGTTCTTGTCACTTGAATTCGGGAAAGAGATGAGCTCGGTGGCGGGCTTGCCCTTCGCAGTGCACGCCGCGGCCATCATGTCCACGAGGCGTTGGGCGTCGGAGCCCTTGACGTCGCCGATCTTGACGCCGCAGCCGCCGTCGACGGCGCTCGTGATGCCCTTGGGGTTTCCCTTCTGCACCATGAAGACTGTGCCGGCCCACTGGTAGTCGATGAAGTCGACCTGCTCCTGCCGCTTCTTGCGGTCGGTCATGCCGGCGATCGCGGCGTCGAACTTTCCGCTCTGCATGCCGATCAGGATCTGATCGAATGGCACTTTCTCCCACTTGACCGGGATGCCGAGCTGCTTCGCCATCGATTCCATAAGATCGACGTTGTAGCCCTGGATGCCGGTCTCGCCGGCCGGGGTGAAGTTGGCCGGCTCGAAGTCGGGCTGCGTAGCGACGGTTAGTACCCCCTTGTCCCTGATCTTCTGCGGCAGCAGGTCGAAGAGCGGCGCCTTTTCGTCGAGGGCGGCGGGCTTCACCGATTCCCCGGCGGCGGTGGCCGTGGAGCCGGAGACGCCGCAGCCTGTAATGGCGACCACGGCGATGGCGCCTGCCACGATGATGGCCGCAGCGCGGCGTGCGAAGGTGGTGCGGTAGAACGACATTGTTCTTGCCTTTCGGGCTGGGTTCCGCAGGATGCGGAACTGGTTGGGGGGAAGAAGCGAGCGGGGTCCCGCTCGCCAGGGCAGGGTCACCCCGTTCGCAGGGGGTTCCCGTGGCGCGCGATGACCTTGCCTCGTTTCAGCACAAGCCGCCGCGGCATCCGGGCTGCGACTGCCTCGCCGATGCTCGCGGCATCGATGAGGAAGAGATCGGCGGGTGCACCGGGTTCGATCCGGGCCGGCTCGCGCCCGAGGGCGACCGCCCCGCCACTCACCGCCACGTCGAATGCGGCGGCGATTTGTTCGTCTGTGCGAAAACCGCTCCGATATGCGAGGTGGAAGGTGCGGTCGAGCATGTCGCCGTTTCCGTACGGTCCCCAGTGGTCTCGCACGCCGTCATTGCCAGCGCCGATGTTGACACCGCGCCCTCGCAGCTCGGCAATCGGCAGCACAGGTGTGTTGTAGACCGTTGCTGTCAGCAGGGAGATCCGCGCCTCCGCGAGGCCCTGGGAGATCCGCTCGGACTGGACGTGGTCAACCTCCACGATGGCCACGCCGTGCGAAATTGCGACGCGGCCCTCAAGGCCATGCCGGAGCACTCGCTCGATGATCAGCTCCATGGTGTGCGCGCCGAGAGTTCCGCGTTCGTGCAGGTGTATGTCGAGCCTGGCGCCGTAAGTACTGGCGAGCCCGAAGATCAGATCGAGATGACGCACAGAGTCGCGTTCCAGGGCGGCGGGGTCGATGCCTCCGAGGCATCCAACCAGCCCTTGCTGAAGGGCCGACTCGAGCAGCTCGGCCGTGCCGGGGCGCGTCAGCAGCCCGCCCTGGGGAAAGGCAACCTGTTCGACGTCGATCACCTCAGCCAGCTCTTCGGCGACGCTTGCGACGAGCTTGAGACCGCGAAGCCCGATCTCAGGATCGACGTCGGTGTGCGTGCGGGCGAGGGTGGTCCCGGTGGCAGCCATCTCCTCGAGTAGCGAATACATACCGTCGCGGCTCGGCAGGCCGTGCTCCGCGCGACCTCGCTCGCCGGTGGCGATGCGGTCCTCAAGCGCAGGCCCTGCCGAATGAGGGACCCAGCCGCGGCCCCAGAGCGTCTTGTCGATGTGGCAATGGGCGTCGACCATTCCCGGCAGGGCGAGCGCACCGGCACCGTCCTCCCGCACCGCCGCCGCAGCGTCAATGACGCCGGTTGGCTTGATTTGTTCGATGCGGCCGTCCTGGACCAGCAGGTCAACCGGCAGCGAGTGATCTGCCAGCCTCACCCGCTCGATAAGCGTGTCCTGCATCCTTACCTCCCACTCTTGTGACGATCGTCACGGTTGCTCAATAGTCACACTGTAGGCACTCTTGGTATCCCAGATCAATACCTGAATCGAAATAGGTCTAACATTTCCCCACCAATGCGCGTCAAACCCAGGGAATTTTTCCTCGATGGAGCTACTTGGCATACCAAATAAGACTCGTGATTGAAGGGTGGACGTGTCGCTTGACGCCTAATGCGGCCGGTCGCCGCCGTGCTTCCAGGCCTCGACAAGGGTTTCGCCAAGCACTGGTGGTATACCAGCGAGTCTCCTGCATGCGATGCGGACTCGGGTTTCCCACTCCACGAGTGGGTATGTGTCGCCATTGATTGACGGTCACTTCCAGTTTGGTATACCGTCAGGCCGATCAGCGACGATTTCCAAGGAACAAGACCCGGAGGTACCCGTGACACTCATTCTGACCGCATCAGCCTTAGAAGAGCTGGCCAGCATGGCCCAAACCATCTCAGCGGTAGAAAGCGGATTCGCCGATGTCGCAAGGGGCACCGCGCAACAGCCAGCACCGATGTCCCTTCACCTGCCGTCTTCGGACGCACGGTACTTGCTCATGTCCGGGCTGGCCGACACACAGCAGCTCGCAGCAGTGAAGCTATTGTCGGATATTCCCGCAAACCGCGAAGCCGGACTTCCCACTCAGCGTTCAAGCATCCTCCTGGCGGACCAGCGCACCGGGGAGACGCTCGCCCTTCTCGACGGCCGGGTTCCTACGCGCGTTCGGACGGCTGCGGCAAGCGCTGTGGCGAGCAAGTACCTGGCCCGGTCCGACAGTTCAACGCTTGGCCTCATAGGCGCCGGCGCCTTGGCGGTCGCCCATGTCGAGGCGCTGCTGCACGTTTTACCCATCACGAAGGTTGTTGTCTGGTCCCGCACCAACGCCACCGTCAAAGCCTTTGAAACCAGCATCCAGCATCACGCCGTAGAGGTCGTGGCAGCGTCCAGTGTCCAGGAAACGGTGGAAGCAGCTGATGTCCTCTGCACGTTGACACCATCCGTGGAGCCCGTGGTCCATGGCGAATGGTTCCGTCCGGGGCTCCACATCAATGCGGTCGGGGCTCGCCCCCGGCCAACCCACCGCGAAATAGATTCTTTCGGGATGGGCCGCTCCAAGGTGTTCGTCGACAGCACGGAGACCGCAGTTCAGAAATCCGGTGACCTCATGCTGGCCGTGTCCGAAGGCGCTATGTCGCTCGACGACGTTCGGGGTGAACTCGGCGCGGTTATTTACGGGCAGTTGGCGGGGCGTGATAACGACAACGACATTACCCTCTTCAATTCAGTGGGCATCGGCATGCAGGATCTGGCCATAGGCCGTCTGTTGTATGACGCCGCCCTCAGGAATGGCCTCGGAACGGACATCGATATGTCCCGCTGATGCAGAGGATCAGCAAGTCCGGATCACCAGCCAGCAGTTCCTGGACCACCCTTGAACGGACCGACGATCTGCCGGGTGATCCAGCCGCCGTAGAAGTTCCCTTCCTGGAAAGCCACTTGCTCGCCGTTGACCTGGCAGGACTCCATACGATCCGGGTACAGTGCCACTCGGTCGCTGAGGGCCTCAAAACCCGGACGGGGTTCCGGATAAGTCCAGCCCGCGCGTGGGGCGCTGACTCCACCGGCCACGACGTCGAAATAGTCAGCCCTTCCCTTGAATTCGCAAAAAGTGGAACCCTCGGCCACGACAAGTACACCGGCCGGGAACGCATCCAATGGCACGTAGTACACAGGCGGATGGCTGGTTTCCAGCACTCGCACGGCATTGGTGGTGTCGACTATGACTTGACCGCCAAGCTGTACGACAATCCGATCATTCCGGGACTCGACCCGCGGAGGCCGTGGGTAGTCCCACACGGATTCCTGACCGGGACGGGGCTTGACGGGACGCGGGCGCTTACCGCCGCCGAGAAAGCCGTGAGTGAGTGGCATGAGTCCATGGTGCCACCTTTGGCTGCGATGGCAGGCTCGCCCGAGCAGGCACGACGACGGGCGACTCTATCAGCTGAAATCCGGCCGCCGGGACCTGCCGGAATTAGCCTTCGCACTCGGTGCAGTACGCATGACCGTCACTTTCCCGGGCCAACTGGGACCTGTGCCGGACCAGAAAACAGGAGTAGCAGGTGAACTCGTCCGCAGCCTGGGGGATGACTTGGACGATGAGCTCTTCAGAAACGATCTCACCGCCCGGTGTGAGCCCTTCGTCCAGGGCGTCGGCCTCGTCAAGTTCGGTGACAACACTGCGCGCATTTGGGGCGTTCTCGGATTTCAAGGCCTCCAGAGAGCGGTCCTGGGATTCCTTGACGTCGGAGCGGACTTCATCGTAATCGGTTGCCACTGGAGATTCTCATTTCTGATGTTCTGGTCTGCTGGTCGCTGCTAACGTCACTGCAACGCACAGAACCATACTCTTGTTCCTTGTGTGCAGTCTGGCCATCTATCGGGGCCAGCGGATATCTCAGGCTTCTTACCGGCGCCCGAGTGAAATCCCGTGAATTGGCGAAGCCCCGGTCAAATAGCGGTTGACCGAAGCTTCGATCGCATTATGCCCACCCAAAGCTTGACGCCAGCTGGGAGACCAAGAAGGACAACTTCTACACACCGAATTCTGACTGCGCAGGAGTCTTGAGGTTTTCCTGAGGAACTGTTGCGGGTTTGCATGATTTGTTCTTGATTCTGGCCCGGCAGAGTAGTCCTCATCAGCCAGACAGGCT
>NZ_JBHUCD010000009.1:0-204506 GCF_042786555.1 Paenarthrobacter sp. NPDC056912 | reverse complement strand
GACCCTGACGTTCCGGATCACCGAAGCACTCTGCGCGCTTCCGGACCGGAATGGCGCGCAGAGCAGGCCCCGCAACGCGGTCAGGCAACCGCCACGGGTTCCTTCTTGGCCGCATCCTTGCGAATGGTGGCGCTGATGACCGCTGCCACCGTGCACATGGCCGCCGCGCCGAGCCAGGCGTAGTTGTAGTGCCCGGTGGCGTCGCGGACGAATCCGGCAGCAAGCGCAGCGGCAGCAGCTCCGAGCTGATGCGCAGCAAACACCCAGCCGAACACCACGGAGCCGTCAGCACCGAATACCGAGCGGCAGATCGCGGCAGTCGGAGGCACGGTGGCTACCCAGTCCAGCCCGTAGACCACCACAAAGATGATCATGCTGGGCTCAACCGAGGAGCCCAGCAGCATGGGCAGCACCAACAGGCCGATTCCGCGGAATTGGTAGTACACGGCCAGCAGGATCTTGGGGTTGAAGCGGTCGGTCAGCCAGCCGGAGGCGATGGTTCCCACGATGTCGAAGATCCCGACGACGGCCAGCAAGCCTGCCGCGGTGGTTTCCGGCATGCCGTGATCGTGCGCCGAAGGGATGAAGTGCGTTCCGATGAGCCCGTTGGTGGTGGCTCCACAAATCGCGAAGCCGGCAGCCAAAGCCCAGAACGTGCGGACTTTCATGGCCCGCCTGAGAACCTGCAGAGCACGGACCGCGGCGTTGGCGGAGTCTTGGGAGCCGGACGATGCAACCACAGCGGCGGGCTTGCCGGCCGACGGCGCGGTGGCTCCAGCGTCGGAGGCTTGGGCGGCCGGCTCCTCAGCACCGTAAGGCAACACCCCGACGTCGGCAGGCGAGTTCCGCAACCACCGCAGCACCAGCGGTACCACTGCCAGCGCCCCCGCGGCAATCAGCAGCGAGGCGCCGCGCCAGCCCGGATTCTGCGCCAGGGCGGCGATGAACGGCAGGAACACCAGTTGGCCCGCGGCGCTGCCGGCTGTCAGTATGCCGATGACCAGGCCACGGCTTTTGGCGAACCAGGTGTTTGCGATGGTCGCCGCGAAGACAAGGGCCATGGATCCCGTGCCGAGGCCGATGAGCAAGCCCCAGGTCAGCAGGATTTGCCATGACTGGTTCACGAACACAGTCAAAGCCGAACCCAGGCCGATGAGGCACAGTGCCAGCGACGTCACTTTGCGGATGCCGAAGCGTTCCATGAGGGCCGCGGCAAAGGGTGCCGTCAGTCCGAACAAGACCAGGTTGATGCTAACGGCCAGCGACAACACCGTAGTGGACCAGCCGAATTCCTCCTGCAGCGGGACCATGAGGACACCCGGGGCAGCGCGGAATCCGGCGGCGCCCACCAACGCCAGGAAAGCGACGGCGGCTACCATCCAGGCGGGGTGGAGGCGGCGGCGTTTGCCGGTGGGGGTCCCGGTTTGGCCGGCGGGGGTCCCTGTTACATCGGGAGCGGTCATGCGGGGATCTCCGTTTCGGGGGAAGCGTCCTGGTGCGATTCGCGGGGAGCGACGGCCAGGGGCATCGGTTGGTCGCTGCGCTTGAAGCTGTGCCAGCTGGTGTTGGCTGCGGTGAGGCTGGTGCCGCAATGGCTGCAGGTATCTGCCGACGAGGTTGGCCGTCCACAATCGGTGTGGATGACGCGCATGTGGGAGACCTCGTTGGGGGCGTCCAAGTGCTTTTCCGCCCAGATGATGATGGCGTTGAGGACGGGCAGTGAGTCTTCACCTTTGGGGGTGAGGACATACTCCTGGCGGGTTCGGCTGCCGTCCTGGTAGGGGCGCTGGGTGAGCAACCCGGCTTCGACGAGCCAGCCCAAGCGTTTGCTGAGCACGTTGTCCGCCACCTCGAGCCGCTGCTTGATGGCATCGAAACGTCCGTTGCCGAAGAAGATTTCACGCAGGACCAAGCTCCCCCAGGGGTCGCCGAGGACGTCGAGGCCGCGGGCAAGGCTGCACGTGCGGGCAGACCAGTCGGAACGTAAAGGCATGGTGCCAAAATTACCTGACTTCTCTAAAGAAAGCCAGACATCGAGATCCGCCTGAAGAATCCCGCCCTTGTTCGTCCTACTCGCCGTAGAACGTGGAGGTCAGCGGACGAGCGCGGGATATTTCGGCACGGGTACGGGAGGGCCGGTAGGCCAACGCCCAGTAGACAAGGAGCGCAATACCGCACACCACGCCCAGGCTGGAGACCATGAGCTGCCATTGGGTCTGAGGATCCTTGCCCCACTCTGCAGCCCCGGCCCAGACGGCCAGGTTCTTGGGGGTCATATAGAACGCAACGGTCGAGCAGGCCACGATCACCCATCCGGCCGTGCGCATCCGGCCGGAACGCGACGGTACCCGGTGCATCGCGAAAGCCATGCTGGGAAGCGCCACAGCTACCCAAACCCAGTGGTGGGACCAGGACACAGGACTGATCAGGAGCATCAGGATGGCTGTTGCCGATACTGCGATGAAATTCTCCTCGACCTCCACGGCCCATTTGATGATGAGCGCTGCAAGCACGGCGAGTCCCAGCGACAGGACCAGCCACACCATGGTGGTCACGGTGGAATCCGGCATACCGAAGTGCAGCAACAAACCCTTCACGGAGAGGTTGTCCACGTACGCCGGCCCGCCGATGCGGCCGGTGTCAGGAAGGATCTGGGTCCAGAAGGCCAAGGATGCCTGCGGCAGGATCGCCCACGCCAGTGCAATCGAACCAAAGAATCCCGCAGCCATCCACCCGAGGGCCTTGAAATCACGGCGGACCAGGAAGTAGAGGCCAAACGCCAGAGGTGTGAGCTTCACGCCCGCTGCCAGGCCGATCAGCAGACCCGCGGGCCAGCGGATGGCACCCGCCCTGGCTTTGCCGTGGAGCACAAAATCAAGCAGGATGACGCCCATCAGGATGATGTTGATCTGCCCGAAGACAAACGTGTCCCGCCACGGGCCCAGAAGCAGAATGGCTCCGGTTCCCACCAGCGCCGTGGTCCTGAAGCGGTAGTCGGCGAACGCCGCGCGCCACGTCTTCAGGCCGAAGTAGTGCCGGGCCAGCCAGGCAGCCACCACGGCCGCTCCCACCAGCGCGGTGATCACGAACACCATGCTGCTGGCGAAGAAGCCCATGGCTGCCAGGCCGGCAAAGAGGAGCGCCGCGAAGGGTGGGTACGTGAAGGGCAAACCGTCACGGACGGCGTAAAGGTCACCGCCCTCAAGTACCTTGCCGCCGCCGTAGTAGTAGACCTCGAAGTCGTTCAGGAACGGCGCATAGTCGGTGTAAAGGAACCAGACGGCCACCGCGAGGGTCAGCGCGCCTGCCACCGTCAGGATCCAGCCGCGCCCGGTGGTGGAGACCACCTGTGAAGAAGAAGCCACAGTTTTAGCCGTTGCTGATCTTGGCGAACGCTTGCTCAAGGTCCGCGATCAGGTCCTCGGCTTCCTCGATGCCGCAAGACAGGCGCAGGAGGTTGACGGGAACAGCCAACTCGGTGCCCTTCACGGAAGCGTGGGTCATCTCCGACGGGTAGTTCATCAGGGATTCGATGCCACCCAAGGACTCAGCAAGCGTGAACACCGAGGTGGATTCCGCAACCGTACGGGCCGCTGCCTCGCCGCCCTTGAACTGCACCGAGACCATGCCGCCGAACTTCTTCATCTGCTTCGCAGCGAGCTCGTGGCCCGGGTGGTCCGGGAGCCCCGGGTACAGCACAGCCTCAACCTCGGGCCGCTGCAGCAGCCATTCAGCCACAGCCTGGCCGTTCTCGCTGTGGCGGTCCATGCGGACGCCCAGGGTCTTCAGCCCACGAGTGGTCAGGAAGGCATCCATGGGGCCGGAAACAGCGCCGACAGCGAACTGGATGAAGCCAATCTTCTCGGCGAGGTCTGCATCCTTCACCACGATCGCACCGCCGACGACGTCGGAGTGGCCACCGATGTACTTGGTAGTGGAGTGGACCACCACGTCCGCACCCAAGGCGAGCGGGGTCTGCAAGTAGGGAGACGCGAAGGTGTTGTCCACTACGAGGAGGGCCCCGGCGTCGTGCGCTACAGCGGCGAGCGCCTCGATGTCGGTGATCTTCATCATCGGGTTCGACGGGGTCTCCACCCACACGATCCGGGTCTTGTTCGCGGCAACGGCAGCCGCTACGGCGTCGAGGTCGGCCATGTCCACGGGAGTGTTGCCGATGCCCCAGTCGCCCAGCACGCGGTTGATCAGCCGGTACGTGCCGCCGTAGGCATCGTTGCCCAGGACGATGTGGTCCCCCGGGCGGGCAATGGCGCGGATCAAGGAGTCCTCAGCGGCCAGGCCGGAGCCGAAGGAGAACGCAGCCGTGCCACCTTCCAGCGCCGCGAGCTGCTCCTGCAGGGCATCACGGGTGGGGTTGCCGCCACGGCCGTACTCGTACCCGGACCGGAGGTTGCCGATGCCGTCCTGTGCATACGTGGAGCTGAAGTGCAGCGGCGGCACCACGGCACCGGTCCGCGGCTCGAAGGCCTGTCCGGCGTGGACGGCGCGCGTGTTGAACCCGGCGTTGTTGGCAGACATGGAAGCTCCTCTGTGTTCGTTCTACGGGTGGATCAGGCGCAAGACGCCTAGTTGCTCAGGTAGGCCAGGAGGTCATGGCGGGTCAGGATACCCACCGGGGCTCCCACGAAGGTCACCATGACGGTGTCGACGTCGGACAGCAGCTCACGCGCTGCGGAAATGGTTTCCAGCGAGCCGATCACGGGCAGGCGATCCCCCATGTGTTCGGCAATCTTGTCCGTCAGTTTGGCTTCGCCACGGAAGAGCTTGGTGGTGAGGCTGCGCTCGTCCACGGCTCCAAGGACCTCGCCCATCACCACGGGCGGCTCTTGTGAGAGGACCGGGATGTGGGAGACGCCGAACTCGTTCATGATGTTGATGACGTCGCGGACGGACTCGTTCGGGTGGATGTGGACCAGGTCAGGCATTTCGCCCGTCTTGGACTTGAGGACCTCGCCAACGGAGATCTCTTCGCCGCCGGAGAGGAAGCCGTAGGAGCGCATCCACTGGTCGTTGAAGATCTTGCCCAGGTAGCCACGGCCGGAGTCCGGGAGAATGACCACCACAACGGCGGACTCGTCCAGGTCCTTGGCCGCTTGGAGCGCGGCCACCACGGCCATGCCGGAGGAGCCGCCCACAAGGAGGCCCTCTTCGCGCGCCAGGCGGCGGGTCATGGAGAAGGAATCGGCGTCGGAAACGGCAATGACGTCGTCGGGCACCGAAGGATCGTAGTTGGCGGGCCACATGTCCTCGCCAACGCCTTCCACGAAGTAGGGGCGGCCGGTTCCGCCTGAGTAGACCGAACCTTCCGGGTCCGCGCCGATGACCTTGACCCGGCCGCCGTCGGACTCCGCGCGGTCAGCCGAGACCTGCTTCAGGAAACGGCCGGTGCCGGTGATGGTGCCGCCGGTGCCCGCACCGATGATGACGTGTGTGACCCGGCCGTCGGTGTCGCGCCAGATCTCAGGGCCGGTGGACTCAAAGTGGCTGCCGGGAGCGGCGGGGTTGGAGAACTGGTCCGGTTTGAAGGCGCCCGGTATCTCCTTGACCAGCCGGTCGGAGACGCCGTAGTAGCTCTGCGGGCTGTCGGGCGCGACGGCGGTGGGCGTCACCACAACCTCGGCGCCGTACGCCTGCAGGACGGCGCGCTTGTCTTCGCCCACTTTGTCCGGCACGACGAAAACGCACTTGTAGCCCTTTTGCTGCGCCACGAGTGCCAGTCCCACTCCGGTGTTTCCCGACGTCGGCTCAACGATTGTCCCGCCGGGCTTGAGCCGGCCGTCCTTTTCCGCGTCTTCGATCATCTTCACGGCGATCCGGTCCTTGATGGAACCGCCGGGATTGACGTATTCGAGCTTCACGAGGACGGTGGCTTTGATCCCGTCCGTTACGTGGTTGAGCTTGATGAGCGGCGTATTGCCGATGAGGTCCAACACGGACTGGGCGTACTTCATAGGTACAAAGTTACCGCCTGCCCGCTGTGGGGCTTGCTTCGGCCAGTGCCCGGGCGGGCACTGGGCCGAAGCGAGGGACTAGGTTCCGGCGGACGTGTCGGTCTGCCAGACGCCCAGGACGTTCCCCTCGGTGTCCTTGAAGTAGGCGTACCAGCCCATGGTGGGTACTGCGTCCTTGGCCTGGACTACGCTGCCGCCCGCCGATTCCACCTGCGCCAAGGCAGCATCGATGTCGTCCACGTCGATGGTGATGATCGGGGTCTTCAGGTTGTCCGTCCGCGGGAACAGTGCGCCGTTGATGGCTCCTGGCTCCTTCGGGGTGCCTGTCTGTTCGTCGGAGGGAGCGGTGATGGCGATGGTGTAGTCCATCCCCTGCATGGGGCTCAAGTTCCAGCCGAAGGCACTCTCATAGAAAGTGTTGGCCCGCTCTTTGTTGTCCGTAGGAATCTCGAAATGCACGATTGCGGCCATGATTGGCGCTCCTTGTTCCTGGAGTATGTTCCTGGGTTGTGGCGCGGCCCACCCACGCCACATCACGGAGTCTAGCCGTGGAGCCCCCGGGCTGTAAGGGGTTCCGGGAGCACATTGTCAGCCGGGCATGGGACCATGAAAACATGACCATCGCAGACGCCCCGCCCCTTGTTGCGGCCGCGGCAGATGCGGCCGTTCGGTGGCATCCGGGGAGTTCCTTCCGCCTGGACCAGACCATGTTTCCCCTCATGCGCGGTAACGCGGATCCGTCCTTCGCGGCGCACTCCAGCGGTTATTGGATGGCCTTCACTACCCCCTCCGGCCCCGTTACGGTACGCCTCTCGGGAGGCGGACCGGGCGACGATTCCTTTGTGGACGCCCAGGCGTGGGGACCCGGAGCTGAGGATGCGGTGGCTGGCGTGCCCCGGCTGTTGGGCGCCGGGGACGACTGGTCGGCGTTTGATGAGCCCGCCTTCCACGAAACGCTGCCGCGCCTGGTCACTGAAGCACGACGCCGGAACCTGGCTGTGCGGCTGCCTTCCACCGGGCGGGTGGTTGACTCCCTGGTGCCCACCATTTTGGAGCAAAAGGTCACCACCTTGGAGGCAAGGCGTGGCTACAGGTATTTGATGTACCGCTTCGGAAGCAAAGCCCCTGGCAGCGTGGCTCCTACCGGCCTCCTGGTGCCTCCCACTGCCCGGCAGTGGCTGGCCATTCCGTCGTGGGAGTGGCACAAGGCCGGAGTGGGACCACAGCGTTCGGCCACTGTCATGCGGGCGCTGCAGTCCGCCGTCGCGCTTGAACGGCTGGCCGGACTGGACTCGGCGCAGGCCGGCGCGAAGCTCCAGACCACTCCCGGCATCGGGATCTGGACGGCTGCCGAGGTGGTCCAACGGACCCACGGCTGCCCCGACTCGATCTCCGTGGGCGACTACCACCTTGCTGCTTACGTGGGCTACGCCCTGACCGGCCGGAAGACCGACGACGCCGGCATGCTCGAACTCCTGGAACCGTGGCACGGGCACAGGCAGCGACTGGTCCGGATGCTGTACTTGAGCGGCTTCCGGAAACCGGCTTTTGGCCCCCGGATGACTGTCCAGGACCACCGCGGGCACTGAGTTTTGATTGCGGACGGGAGCTGTCCGCAATGCCGTGGACTGCCTTCCCCGGCGGGTATAGCGTGGCGCCTAGGAGCCATCACCAGCCGTCCATGCAGTCCTTGGAGTGACCGTGATCCACACGAACAAGCTCACCAAGACCTTCACCGTGAAGAAGGAAACCGTCGAGGCCGTCAAGGGAGTGGACATCGACGTCGCCCCGGGGGAACTCGTGGCCTTCCTGGGTCCCAACGGTGCCGGCAAGTCCACCACGCTGCGCATGTTGACCACGTTGTTGAAACCCACCTCGGGCACTGCCACTGTGGCGGGCGTGGACGTCAGCACAGATCCCGCAGGCGTGCGTGCCCGGATTGGATACATCGGCCAAGGCAACGGTGGCGGACACAGTTACCGGGTGATCGACGAACTGATCATGCAGGGCCGTTTCTACGGGATGAACACCACCGATGCGAAGTCCCGTGCCGAGGACCTCATGACCTCGCTGGACCTCGGCGACCTCGCCAAGCGCACGGTCATCAAGCTCTCCGGCGGGCAGCGTCGGCGCATGGACGTGGCCCTGGGCCTGATGCACTCCCCCGGCCTGCTGTTCCTGGATGAACCGTCCACCGGCATGGATCCCCAGAACCGCGCCAACCTCTGGGAGCACATCATGCGGATGCGCGAGGAACACGGGACCACCATCGTGCTCACCACGCACTACATGGATGAGGCCGATTCGATGTCCGAACGCGTGATCGTGATCGACCACGGCACCATCATTGCCGATGACACTGCCTCCCGGCTCAAAGCCAACCTCGCAGGCGATCTTCTCGCGGTGGAGGTCGCTGCCGGTTCGGCGTCGGAGGTACGGGGCCTGCTGGGCCGGGCGGCGGCCGAGGGCGACGTCGTGGAAAACACGTACGACGGCGTGGTCCGCTTCCGCCTTCGGTTGGCACAGGGCGCCCGGCTGGCGCCCGCGCTTTTGAAGGACATGCACGACGCCGGCGCTCCCGCGCAGTCGCTTGAATTGAAACCGCCCACGTTGGATGACGTCTTCCTGGAGCTCACGGGACGCAGCCTGCGGGAAGGAGCCGAAGTCTAATGATCGACCAAGCTGTTGTGAGGGACGCCACCCTCCAGAAGCCCGGGCTGGGACGGATCCTGAGTGACACCTGGTTTGTTTTTTGGCGCGAAATGCTGCTTCCCATGCGGGATCCGTTCTCGCTGATCTTCTCCCTGATCCAACCCTTGGTGTTCCTCGGATTGTTCGGACCACTGCTCGGGGCCACCGTAGGTGCCCCCGCTTTCGGCGGCCAATCCACGCTGCAGTGGTTCCTTCCCGGCGTGGTGGTCATGATCGCCCTCTTCGGAACTTCCATGACCGGTTCCAACCTGCAGTACGAACTCATGACCGGTTCTTACGAGAGAATCCTGGCGACACCCCTGTCCCGGTCATCGCTCATGATAGGACGGGCGCTGAAGGAGTGGGCACCGCTTGTGGTCCAGGGTTTGCTGATCTCCGTGGTGTGCATCCCGTTCGGGTTCGTTTTCTACCCTCTGCACGTGCTGTTCGGGCTGGTCATCCTGGGTATCTTCGGCATCGGCCTGGGCGCCTTGTCCTACGCGCTGGCACTCGTCTCGCAGAACAAGGAGTGGATCTTCTGGGGCGTGCAACAGACGCTCCTTTTCCCGCTGATGATCCTGTCCGGCATCATGCTTCCCATTGAGTCCGGTCCCGGGTGGATGAAAGTGGCCAGCTTGTTCAATCCGCTGACCTATCTCGTCAACGCCGAGCGCGAATTGTTTGCCGGGAATATCGGCATCGACACGCTGTGGGGACTGGTGGCCGCTGTGGTGACGGCCGCCGTCGGGCTGGTTGTTGGCATCAGGACGATCAGCCGGAACACCAACTAGCTTCCCGCCTTCCCACTACAGGTGCAGGCGCGTCACCGCCTCCTGCCGCATATCCACTTTCCGCACTTTGCCCGAGACGGTCATGGGGAAACTTTCGCGGACATCCACGTACCGCGGAATCTTGTAGTGCGCCAGCTTTCCCCGACAGTAGGCCGCGACGTCTTCGGCGGTCAGCGTCCGCTCCCCTGGTTTGAGGATGATGCAGGCCATCAGCTCCTCGCCGTACTTCTCGTCCGGAACTCCGATCACCTGGACATCCTGGATGGAGGGGTGCAGGTACAGGAACTCCTCGATTTCGCGCGGATAAATGTTCTCGCCGCCCCGGATCACCATGTCCTTGATGCGGCCCTCGATCACCAGATAGCCGTCCTCATCCATGCGGGCAAGGTCGCCCGTGTGCATCCAGCCCTCGTCGTCCATCGCTTCCGCGGTCTTGTCCGGCTGCCCCCAGTAGCCGCTCATCACGGCATAGCCCCTGGTGCAGAGCTCGCCGATGACTCCCCGCTCCACCACTTCGCCCGAACCCGGGTCCACGATCCGGCTCTCCAAGTGCGGCATGGTCCGGCCAACTGTGGTGGTGCGCTGTTCCAAGGTGTCCCCGTCCCGGGTCATGGTGGACACCGGCGAGGTTTCCGTCATGCCATAGCAAATAGCCACATCCACCATGTGCATCTCATCGATCACGCGGCGCATGACCTCGATGGGACACAGGGAGCCGGCCATGACCCCGGTCCTCAGCGTGGAGAGGTCATAGGAGCCGAAGTCCGGCAGCGCGAGCTCGGCGATGAACATGGTGGGCACGCCATAAAGCGAGGTTCCGCCGAAATCCTGCACCGCTTCCAACGCAGCCGAAGGATTGAAGCCACGGCCGGGAATGATGGTGGCTGCACCGAAACTCAGCGCGTTGAGATTCCCGATCACCATGCCGAAGCAGTGATAGAACGGCACCGGAATCACCACGCGGTCATGCTCGGTGTAGTTCAGCAGGCGCCCGATCGAGTGGCCGTTGTTAAGGATGTTGTGGTGCGTCAGCGTGGCGCCCTTGGGAAAGCCGGTGGTGCCCGAGGTGTACTGCAGGTTGATGGGATCGTGCGGGTCCAGTTCGGCCATCCGGTCCCGCACTGCTGAAGGCCCGACGCCGTCCGCCCGGGTCAGGAGTTCGGCGTAGGTCAGTTCGTGGCCGGCTTCAGGGATGCCCGCCGTGAGGCCGATGGCCGGTTCACCGGGGAGGAAGACCACTTCCCTGAGTTCGGGACAGCTGCCCGCAGCCTCCCTGGCCATGCCGACATAGTCGCTGTTCTTGTCCGAGGGCGCAGCCACCAGCATCCGCATGCCGTTCTGTTTGACCACGAAATCCAGTTCGTGGCTCCGGTATGCCGGGTTGACGTTGACCAGCACCGCTCCGATCTTCGCGGTGGCGTACTGCAGGATGGTCCATTCGGCACAGTTGGGGCTCCAGATGCCTATGCGTTCGCCCTTGGCCACGCCCATGGCGAGCAACGCGCGGGCCAGGTGATCGACGTCGTCGTTCAGTTTTTCGTAGCTCCAGCGACGGGCATCACCACCTGGGGTGGCAGCGGCCTCGATCAACGCGTCCCGTAGCGGGAACCGGGCTGCGATTCGCTCAAAGTTGGCGCCGATGGTCTCTTCGAGCAGCGGGACGTCAGTGTCTCCGGCAGTGTAGGACAACATGACGGAACGCTACCAAGGGACTGCGCGCAACAGAACCGTAACCACCTCCAGCGGCGCCGTGTCCTCCCGGTAGGGTTGAAACCATGAGTGCACCCATTGACCTGCAGGCCACGTTCATCCCCAACGACGGCGAGTTCTTCCGCGTGAAGCTCGCCCTGGAAATCGCGATCGACGAGGTCGTCAACGAACCCGGCTGCATCCGCTACGAATTGACCGAAGCCACCGAGGAAAAGCTTGTCCTCACCGAGCGCTGGGAATCCGAGGAACTGCTCGAGAAGCACTCCAAGGGCATCGCCGTCCAGGACCTGAACGAATCCCTCAGTGCGCTGTTGGCAAAGCCGGTGCAGCTGGTTCGGCTCTAGGCTCGGTCCGGCGAATCCGCCGGAACACTGCGACATCGCTTAAACGCGTCGAGGTCGCCGGAATTTTCCGGCGACCTCGACGCGTTTCCGGCGTTCTCGCCGGCTGGTCTCTTAGTTTTCCTGGGCCTCAGCGCGCTGCTTGGCAACGTGGGCGTGGACTTCTTCCATGTCCAACCCCTTCACGGCTTCGATGACCTGCTCCAGCTGCGGGCCGTTCAGGGCTCCGGGCTGCGAGAAGACGAGGACCTTTTCGCGGAAGGCCATGAGCGTGGGGATGGACGTGATCCCGGCTTCGGCGGCGAGCTGCTGCTCGGCCTCGGTGTCAACCTTGGCGAAAACGACGTCGGAGTGCTTCTCCGAGGCAGCCCCGTAGGTGGGGGCAAACTGGCGGCACGGGCTGCACCACGCGGCCCAGAAATCCACCAGGACAATGTCGTTGTCCTCGATGGTCGATGCGAACTGTTCTCCAGTGATGTCAACTGTAGCCATGGTTCCACGGTACGCGACCGGGCCCGCTAAGTCCCGCGGAGGTGCGCCCTGTTCGCTTCCCGCGTCACCGGGAATAAAACCTGGTCCCAGCAAGTGCCAATGAGCCCTTGAAGTGAACTGAACAAGTGTTTAGTCTATGAAACATGCGTTCAAGCGCAGACGATTTGACCACCCGGGCCCGCATCCGCGACGCCGCCATCGGACTCTTCGGCCGCGATGGATTCTCCCGCGCCACCATTCGCGCAGTGGCCACCGCGGCCGGCGTCAGCCCGGGCCTGGTCATCCACCATTTCGGGAGCAAAGCAGGACTCCGCGAGGCCTGCGATCACCACGTCCTCGCCCAGACCGCCACCCAGGGCCGGGAGAAAACCGACCCCGGATCCACACGGCAACTGATCCAGGACTACCTGAACCACCCGGACCAATACGCCGACGAGATCGCCTACATCCGCCGCTCCCTCGGCGATGAATCGGAAGCGGGCGACGCCTTCTTCGACACCGTCGTGGGTCAGACCCAGGACATCATCAACGCCGGGATCGCGGCCGGCACCATCCGGGACGTCGACGATGTCAGGACCACCGCCGTCGTCATTGCCTCCAACAGCCTGTCCATGCTCATGCTCGGCAGGCACCTTTCCCGCGCGCTGGACGCGTACGTGCCCGAACCCCACGGCATCGGGCCGGACCTGCTGAGGCAACTGACGTTGCCCGCCCTGGAGATCTACACGCACGGCTTCTACACGGATTCGCGGTTCCTGGAGGCAGCCCGCGACGCACTGCGGAACAACTCAAGCACCAACAAAGGAAGGGAGCATGCCCCGTGACCCAGGCAATCGTCGTCGAGGGGTTGCGCAAGAAGTTCGGACACCGGGAAGTCCTGCATGGACTCGATTTCGCGGTGGAACCCGGAACAGTGTTCGGGGTGATCGGACCCAACGGTGCGGGCAAGACAACCACCATGCGCTGCCTCTTGGACATCATCCGGCCCAGCGCAGGAACCATCTCCGTCCTTGGCCAGGATCCGAGACGGGCCGGGACTTCCCTGCGTCGTCGGATCGGCTACCTTCCCGGTGAACTCCACTTGGAGAACAGGACCACCGGGCGCCGCATGCTGGAACACTTCGCTGCGATCTCCGGCCCTGTGGAACCCCGGTATGTCGAACAGCTTGCCGAGCGGCTGGACCTGGACCTGGACCGGCAAACCCGCAAGCTCTCCAAGGGAAACAAGCAGAAACTGGGGCTGCTGCAAGCATTCATGCATAGGCCCGAACTTTTGGTGCTCGACGAACCCACCAGCGGCCTGGATCCCCTGGTCCAGCAGCAATTCCATGCCATGGTCCGTGAGGCGGTAGATGGTGGCGCAACGGTGTTCCTCAGCTCCCATGTCCTGAGCGAAGTCCAGCAGGCCGCCGACGCCGTCGCCATCCTCCGCGATGGCGGCATCGTGACCATTTCCACAGTGGAGGCCCTCAGGACGGCCGCTGTCCGGCAGCTCAGGCTCAACGCCACCGGAACGGATGCGCACGACGTCGGTGCGCTGCTGGCCCGGGTGCCGGGCGTCGCCAATGTGGTGCTGCGGGAGCTTCCAGCCGACGGTCACAGGGCAGGGGCCGTGGAGGCAACCGCAACCCTGTCCGGTCATATCCAGCCACTGGTTCAGGAGCTTGCCAGGCTCAGACTCACTGACTTGGTGCTGGAAGAACCTGACCTGGAGGAAGCCGTGCTGACCCTCTACACGGGCACTTACTCCGGCAACGGACACAGCGCCAGACCCGCCAACCACACGGAAGGAGCCCACCGTGCCTAGCATCCTGCCCCTTTTCACCAAAGCCATGACAGACTCGTGGCGCTCCACGCTCGCGTGGGCCTTGGGGCTGACGGCGGCGATCATGCTGTACCTGCCTCTGTATCCGTCCATCGGCGGCAACTCGCAAATGCAGGATCTGATCAACGCCCTGCCCCCGGAAATGACCAAGGCCCTGAACTACGACCAAATCGCCACGGGGCCCGGCTACACCCAGGCCACCTTGTTCGGGTTGATCGGCTTCCTATTGATGTCCATGGCCTCAGTGAGTTGGGGTGCGGCGGCCGTCGGCGGAGATGAAGAGTCAGGGCTGCTGGAACTCACACTTGCGCACAGCGTAACCCGCGTCCAGGTAGTCCTTGAGCGGGCTCTGGCACTCCTGGTCAGGGTAGTGGTTCTCTCGGTCTTGGTCTTCCTGCTTGTCCTGTTACTGAACAGGCCCTCGGAACTGGGGATCGACGTCGGACATCTCGTCGGCGCGGTGGTGCTGTTCGCGGCGTTGGCAGCGCTCAGCGGGACAGCCGCGCTCTGTGCCGGTGCTTTGACCGGACGGAAGGTCTACGGGATCGCGGCCGGTGCCGCCGTCGCCGTCCTCGGCTATGTGTTCAATGCCGTGGGCCGGCAGAGTCCGGACGTGGACTGGCTGCTGAACCTGTCCCCCTATCACTGGGCCTACGGCAACTCACCGGTGACAAACGGCGCGGATTGGGGCGCAGCCGTGGGGCTGTTGAGCATCTCGGCGGCGCTGATCGCAGCGGGTTGCGTGGCTCTTCAGCGACGGGATGTGGGTGTCTGACCTACGACCATACGTGCGGCGCGGGACGTCGGGCTCCGGGGAGCGCATTATTCTCACGCCATTCGTGAATCCACTCGGGCAGCTCAAGGTCCGCTGGAGGAGCGCCGAACTCGGCAATGATCTCCTCCTGGGTCACCGGCCTGCCTTTGGCGACCAGGCGGGTGGCAATGTGGGCGCGGGCATAGATCTCGCCGTCCACCACCATGCGCTGCTCAAAGTAGATGGCCTTGGTATCGAGGCCGATGATGCGGGTCTCAATGGTGTAGCGCTGCCATAGCTGAAGGGACTTGCGGAAGGCAATGGTTTCGCCGGCCGCCACGGGGCTCCAGCCGCGCTTGCGCATCTTGTTCCAAATGCCGCTGCGCACCATGAGGTCGAAGCGGCCGAGGTCCATCAGGGAGAAGTACATGCCGTTGTTGACGTGCATCGCAATGTCGATGTCCGTAGGCAGGACTCGCAGGGGCAGCGTGGAATTTTCCCAAACACCCAGCGGCGAGCGCCTGGCAGAGGTGAACAGCAACATGAGTGTGCGAAGAAGCAGATGCATGCCAGCAATGTTACCCGCCGGTAACTTCGGGCGGAACATGTGGCCGCATCATGGACGGCCCTACGGGCTCCGGCCTGTTTTATGTCCAACGATTGCACAAACGTTTACCACCGGTTCATGAAACCCGTGCAAAATGTCTGGAACTTATAAAGATCGAAGAATACACAAGGGAGAACCCTGTGAGCACACTGCAGACCACCAGGCCGCTCGGCGATGTCTGGCCTGAACTCGCCCGCCACCAGAACGTTGTCCTGGCGGACGCCCGCGGGAACCGCATCGAGGGAACCATTGACGGCATGACCAACGACCACAGCACGTTGTGGGTCCAGCTCAAGGGTGGCCTTGGCCGCCAACTGGTGCACCACCTGGACGGTTACTGGCTGGAGCTTCCCCAGGACTGAGCCGTGCGGCACCGGGCCGCCGTCCCTGCAGTGGCTAGGATTCCCCTATGACTCAAGCGCGATACCGGGACCTGGTCGAATGGCCGCTCATGGCCACCGCACTGATTTTCCTCACTGCCTACGCGTGGCAAGTCATCGGACGGGTCAATGGCTCCGAGGCCGCGCCCTTCGAGGTGGTCCTCTGGATCACGTGGGGAATCTTCGCGCTGGACTACTTCGTCAACCTCTGGCTGGCCGAGCAGCGGGGGCGGTGGTTCCTCTGGAACCTGCATGAACTGCTGATCGTTGTGCTCCCCTTCTTCCGGCCACTCCGGCTGTTGAGGCTGGTCACGCTGCTCTCCGTACTGCAACGTACTGTCGGAGAAACACTGCGCGGCCGGGTTGCCACCTATGTTGCCGGCTCTGCCGCAATGCTGGTGCTCATCGGCGCATTGGCCGTTCTCGACGTGGAACAGTCCGCCCCCGACGCCAAGATCGTGAACTTCGGCGACGCCGCCTGGTGGGCAATCACCACTATCACCACCGTTGGTTACGGCGACCTGTACCCGGTCACGCCTATCGGCCGGATCGTGGCGGCGGCCCTCATGATGAGCGGCATCGCCGTCCTCGGCATCGTGACCGCATCCATCGCATCCTGGCTGGTTCAGAGGATCGAAGAGAACGCCGAGGGCGTGGCCGCGGCAGCAGGGGTGAAGGCCGCCGCTGCCGAGGAGCCCGTGCGCGCCGAGATAGCCGATCTTGTCACTGAAATCGCGGCCTTGCGGCTGGAGATCGCAGAACTCAGGAAGATCTCGGAGCGCCGCTGACGGCCACTTCGGAGACCCGCACAAGGGACGGCCCGATCCGTCACCACCTTCTTTGAACAGTCGTGCCCCCTGACACGCCGTGGTTTGCGGCGCGTCTCCCGGCCGGCAGAATCAAAGTGGGTGGTAGCGGCACACCTCTCGGCCACGACAAAAACCCCGACATACGAAAAATCCCCGGAACCAGTGGTTCCGGGGATTTTCCTTGGGTGGCAGATGAGGGATTCGAACCCCCGTAGGCGTTGCCAGCTGATTTACAGTCAGCCCCCTTTGGCCGCTCGGGTAATCTGCCGAACTTCAAAAGAAGATCACTTCCGGAGACCATTTCTTTCGATCCGGTAACCGAAGGCAGAGATAACCTTACAGAACTTTCTGCGAAGAATCTAATCGAGGCCCGACGCCCCGGAATTCCCTGGATTTCAGGCTTCTCCGAGGATCCGGCCGGCGAGTTTGGCTTCAAACTTCTCAGCTTGCTCGGCCGTGATCTGGTTGAGCTGCACGGCGCGGAGTAGATCTGCATGAACGCCGTCCATGCGGGAAGCAGCATCAGGCACCGGGCTCAGGACGATCGAGGCAGCAACAGCAGCAGCGGCAACAGCACTGGCAGCGGCCACCGCGGCCGTGCCCAAGGTACCTGCCGCGGCAGAAGCGGATTTGCTGACGTACTGGACGGCCTTGTTGCTCATGCTTACCTCCGAGGGTGTGCTCTTCCAACAGGTACAACTCTTCACCTCCACGCTCGGTTCCAGCCAAGTGTGTGCTGTGAGCGAACTGTGAAAGGCGTCCACGGTTCCAAGTAGCGCCTTCCGTACTAGGCTGGTTGCCAGACCAACCCGCCCTCACAGGGCCCCCAACCTAAGGAGAGTCATGGCAGGCGAATCCACATTCGACGTCGTCAGCAAGGTAGACAAGCAAGAGGTCGCCAACGCGCTCAACCAGTCCCAGAAGGAAATCGCCCAGCGATACGACTTCAAGGGTGTCGGCGCGGAGATCGACTTCAGCGGCGAAAAGATCCTCATGAAGGCCAACTCGGAGGATCGCGTCCTGGCCGTCCTGGATGTGTTCCAGTCCAAGCTCATCAAGCGGGGCATTTCCCTGAAGTCCCTGGACCAGGGCGAGCCGTTCCCATCGGGCAAGGAGTTCCGCCTGGAATGCACCATCAAGGAGGGCATCGCCCAGGACATCGCCAAGAAGATCAACAAGATCATCCGCGATGAAGCGCCCAAGTCCGTCAAGTCCCAGATCCAGGGCGACGAGCTCCGCGTCACGTCAAAGTCACGTGATGACCTGCAGGAGACCATGAACATCCTCAAGAAGTTCGACGAAGCAGATCTCCAGTTCGTCAACTTCCGAAGCTAAGGGCGCAAGCGCTTCACAGCGCTGCGGGAGGAAGCCGGGATACGTTGCCCAACGGGCCACGCATCCCGGCTTTTTCGTTGCCCGAAACTCCACCGTCTGTCGTAATGGACAGGCTCATTAGCACATGAATAGTTTGCGTAATAGTCAAGGGGCAGTATCCTTCAGTCTTAGGCGAGCCTAAGTACGGCTCCCCTTAGTGAAAGAAACCCACATGACCGCCAACTTCCTGATCGGCCTGCGCGAAGGCCTTGAAGCATCACTTGTAGTGGTGCTTTTAATGGCCTACCTCGTCAAGACCGGGAGGAAGTCCCTCATCCCGCGGCTCTGGGCCGGCGTAGGACTCGCCGTGGCAGTTTCCCTCGGTTTCGGTGCGCTGCTCACGTTCGGCCCGCGCGGCCTCACCTTCGAGGCCCAGGAAGCAATCGGTGGCGGTCTCTCCATCGTTGCCGTTGCCCTGGTGACGTGGATGGTCTTCTGGATGGCACGGACAGCGCGAAGCCTGGGTGGCGAACTCCGGTCCCAGGTAGACAAAGCGGCCGACGGCGCCGCATGGGGCCTCGTGCTGGTAGCGGCACTCGCCGTAGGCCGGGAAGGCCTTGAGACGGCGCTCTTCATCTGGGCTGCCGCGCAGGCCACCGGCGAAACCACCCTCCCGCTGCTCGGCGCCCTCCTGGGCCTGCTGACCGCGGCCGGCCTGGGGTACCTGCTGCACCGCGGGGTCCTGAAGGTGAACCTGGGCCGCTTCTTCACGTGGACCGGCGTCGGCCTGATCATCATCGCCGGCGGCGTCCTCGCTTACGGGGTTCACGACCTCCAGGAAGCCGGGATCCTGCCGGGCCTGCACAACCTGGCCTTCGACGTCTCAGCCGCCATTCCGCCGTCGTCCTGGTACGGCACGCTGCTGAAAGGCACGCTCAACTTCTCCCCGGCCACCACATGGCTGGAAGCTGCGGCCTGGTTCCTCTACGTGATACCGGTCTTGTTCCTCTACATACGGGCCAACCGCTCTGCGCCTCCCCGGACCGCGGGCAAGGCTTCCAGCGCCGCAGTCACCGCGCAGCCCTGATCGCGGCGCAACCCACAGACATGCTCCCCACCTCAAAGACAAAGGACACCTCCATGCTTGGCACGTACAGGCCCGCCTCTCCCATGTTCCGCAAGGCCCTCGCCGTGATCGGCGCCGCTGCCGCCGTGCCCCTGGTCCTGACCGGGTGCACGGACAACACGAAAACGGCGGGTGCCACGGACGGTCCCATCCAGGTCAGCAGCACCGCGAGCGAATGCAAGGTATCCAGCGGCACCGCGCCCAGCGGCAACCTGACATTCAATGTGAAAAACGACGGCACTGAGGTCACCGAGTTCTACCTTCTGGCCGAGGACGGCCTGCGGATCATCGGCGAAGTGGAGAACATCGGTCCGGGCATCACCCGCAATCTGGTGGTCACGGCCCCGGCCGGAAAGTACAACACCGCCTGCAAGCCCGGAATGCAGGGCGAAGGCATCCGTGCATCCTTCGAGGTCACCGAATCCGGCAACAAGCCCAGCGTTGACGCTGACTTCCAGAAGCTCCTGGACACCGGATCCCAGCAGTACGTCTCCTACGTCAAGGACCAGACCGAACAGCTCATTGTGGGCACCAAGGCCTTCGCCGAAGCCTTCGCCGCCGGCGATGCCGCCAAGGCGCGTGAACTGTACGCCTCCACCCGCATGCACTGGGAACGCATTGAGCCGGTAGCGGAGTCCTTCGGCGATCTCGACCCCAAGTTGGACGCACGTGAGGCCGACCTCGAGCCCGGCCAGGAATGGACCGGGTGGCACCGCGCCGAGAAGGACCTGTACCCGCCGGCCGGCTACACGGCCATGACGGCAGAGGAACGTGCCGCGATCTCCAAGCAGCTGGTGGCGGACACCGAGGACCTCGTGGCACGGACCCGCACCGTGGAATTGACTCCGGACAAGCTTGGCAACGGCGCCAAGGAGCTCTTGGACGAAGTCGCTACCGGCAAGGTCACGGGCGAGGAAGAAATCTGGTCCCACACCGATCTCTGGGACTTCCAGGCCAACGTCGACGGCGCGCGCATTGCATTCGAAAGCCTCAAGCCCGCCCTTGAGCAGAAGGATGCCGAGCTCGCCAAGTCCTTGGACGAGAAGTTCGCCGCACTGCAGGCCGAGCTGAAGAAGCACGCCAAGGGTGACGGCTTCGCCTACTACAACGAGCTGAGCCAGGAGCAGGTCCAGCAGCTCGCCGCATTGGTTGACTCGCTGGGTGAGCCGCTCTCCAAGCTCACCGCAGCCGTCGTGCTGTGAGCGGCTGCCCCTTCGGTCACACCAGCGACGCCGCCGACGCCGAACGCCCCACTGAGGCCGCCGGCGTCGCGCGCCCTGGTGCGGCTGCCGGCGTCGAAAGTTCACTGGAAACGGTCGACGGCGGTACGGCAGCCACTGCTTCAGGCGGTAACTCGCGCTTCTCGCGCCGTGGCCTCCTCTCCCTCGCGGGAGTGGGAGGCGCCGGGGCCGTAGCCGGATTGGCAGCTGGTTTCCTGGGGCATGATGCGCTGGCAGCAACGGTCGCGTCGGCTGCTACACCTGCCACGGGTGAGTCTTTCGTGCCATTCTTTGGCGTGCACCAGGCGGGCATTACCACCCCCGCCCAGGACCGCCTGCACATGGCCGCGTTCGACGTCACAACGGAGGACCGCAAGGAACTCATCAAGCTCCTCAAGGACTGGACAGCCGCGGCAGAGGCCATGACGGCCGGTCGAACCACGGGCGAGACCGGGGCCGTCGACGGTCCTTACGACGCCCCGCCGGAAGACACCGGCGAGGCCTTGGACCTTCCCGCCGCGAAGCTGACCCTGACGTTCGGTTTCGGCGCGGGTTTGTTCGAGAAGAACGGCAAGGTGCGCTTTGGCCTGGACGGCCGGCGGCCCGAAGCACTGATCGACCTCCCGCACTTCCCCGGCGACGATCTCCAGCCCGGACGCACGGGCGGCGACATCGTCATCCAAGCCTGCGCGGATGATCCCCAGGTAGCGGTTCACGCCATCCGCAACCTTGCCAGGATCGGCTTCGGAAAGGTCCGCGTCCGGTGGTCGCAATTGGGCTTTGGCCGTACTTCATCCACCTCCAGGGCACAGGTAACGCCCCGGAACCTCTTCGGATTCAAGGACGGCACCAACAACCTCAAGGTCGAAGACAACACCCTCTTGGACGAGCACGTATGGGTTGCCCCGGGGACCCGGTCCAGCGAGCAGTGGATGACCGGCGGCAGCTACTTGGTGGCCCGCAGGATCCAGATGCACATCGAGATCTGGGACCGGACGTCACTGCGGGAACAGGAAGGCCTGATCGGCCGGACCAAAGGTGTGGGAGCGCCGTTGTCCGGCGGGGAAGAGTTCACGGCCCCCGATTTCGCGTTGGCCGGGCGCGACGGAGACCCGCTGATCCCCATGGACTCCCACGTGCGGCTGGCCCACCCCGACCAGAACGCCGGTGTCCGGATGCTGCGCCGCGGATACAACTTCACCGACGGCTCGGACGGCCTGGGGCACTTGGACGCCGGCCTGTTCTTCATTGCGTTCGTCAAGGATCCGCGGACGCACTACGTTCCCATGCAGTTGGCGCTGGCCAAGGGAGACACCCTGTCCGTGGAGTACCTGAAGCACACAGGCTCAGGCCTTTTCGCTGTTCCCCCGGGCGCCAAACAAGGCGGCTTCATCGGAGAAGGACTGTTCGCCTAGGCCTTGGCCGCACCACCGTCGTGAACCCGCTGATCCGTCGTTGGCCGGCAACGGATCAGCGGTTTCACAACGTGCTGAGTCTCTATGAGAGTGGGCGTCCGGCCATTCGTTCCAGCCTGCTGATCCGTTCCTTCATGGGCGGATGCGTGGCGAAGATGCGGCGCATTCCGCCGCCGCGGAACGGGTTCGCGATCATGAGGTGTGAGGCGTTCACGAGTTTCTGGTCCTGCGGGAGTGGCAACTGGGTGACGCCCGACTCGATCTTGCGCAGGGCTGAGGCGAGCGCCAGCGGATCTCCGGTCAACTCGGCACCGTCCTCGTCGGCGTCGTACTCACGGGTGCGGGAGATGGCCATCTGGATCAACGAGGCAGCAAAAGGTGCCAGCAGGGCCATCGCGATGGTTGCCAGCGGGTTTCCATTGCGGCGGTCCCCGCTGCCGAAGATGAGCAGCATTTGCCCCACGGACGTGATCACGCCGGCGACTGCGGCCGCAACTGACGATGTGAGGATGTCGCGGTTGTACACGTGCATCAGCTCATGCCCCAGCACACCCCTGAGCTCGCGGGCATCGAGCAGATGCAGTATCCCTTCCGTGCAGCACACCGCCGCGTTCTTGGGATTGCGTCCCGTGGCGAAGGCGTTGGGCGTCATGGTGGGCGAGAGGTAGATCCGCGGCATGGGTTTGTTGGCCCGGACAGAAAGTTCCCGGACGATCTGGTACAGCTGCGGCGCTTGAGCCTCGGTGACCGGGTAGGCCGCCATGGAACGGATGGCGATCTTGTCGCTGTTCCAGTAGCCGTAAGCGGTGGTACCGACGCCGATCAGCGCCATGATCCAGATGGGCGTCGTGCTGCGGGTCCCAGCGGCTATGATGGCGCCCAAACCCAACAACACCGCCCACAGCACACCGAACAGCGCTGCGGTCTTGAGTCCATTGTTGTGTTTGTGCACCGTTGTACTGTTCGCTTTCGTTGACTGTTGCAGGGGTTCTTACGGGTTAACGCCGACGCCGGTCGTCATGTTCCGTCGTCAGGGCAGCTACCGGTCAGGGCAGCTACCGGTCAGGGCACCGGATGCTTCGCATCGTACGCCACAAACCCCGGCTGGATGCGGGTAGCCAGCCACACCAGGACAATGCACAGGATTCCGCCCAGGAGCAGTACGCCTCCCTCGCTGAGGAACTGGGTCAGGCCGCCGGCGAGCATGTCCCCCACACGGGGACCGCCGGCAACCACCACAATGAACACCCCTTGCAGCCGCCCTCGTAGGTGGTCCGGCGTGGCCGACTGGAGGATGGTTGTGCGGAACACCGCACTGACGGAGTCGGAGATCCCGGCGAGCGCGCAGCACAGGGCGGCGGGAATCAGCCACAGCGTGACCCCGTCGCGGCCGGCGTGCCCTGCCAGCAGCACCACCAGGCCAAAGCCCGCGATGGAGGCGCCCCATCCCGCCACGGACCACACCACGGCGCTGCCCTGGCGGCGCACACGCCCGAGCGGTCCCGAGAAGAGACCGGCAAGGAAGGCGCCCACGGCCGTCGACGCAAGGAGCACGCCCACAGTGGTTTCACCTCCCCCGATCATGACCGCTCCGATGGCCGGCATCAGGGCCCGGGGTTGGGCGCAGATCATGGCGATGAGGTCGATGATGAAGGTCATGCGGACGTTGGGCCGGGTCCCAAGGAATCGGAACCCTTCCACCACGGAGCGCAGCCCCGGCCGCACCGCATCCTTGGAGGGCGGCAGTGGCGGGAGCGTGAAGAGCCCCCACAGTGCGAACGTGAAGCTGATGACATCGATGGTGTAGGTCCAGCCGAACCCGATGGTGGCCACCAACACGCCAGCCAGCAGGGGTCCGGCGGTCATCGACAGGCCGAAGGTCAGCATGCTCAGGGCGTTCGCGGCCGGGAGGAGTTCCTTGCGGACAAGGAGCGGAATGATGGCGCTGCGCGCCGGACCGTTGATGCCTTGGGCGCCACTTTGGATAGCCACCAGGGCATATAGAATCCAGATGTTGCCTATCTCCAACCATGCCTGCAGGGCCAGGCCGGCGGTGGTGGCCCACAGCACCAGAGAGGCGATGATGGCCACCTTGCGGCGATCGTAGGCATCCGAAATGGAACCGCCGTAAAGCCCTGCAAAAACCAAGGGGATCAAGGCAAAGATGCCTAGCAAGCCCACATAGAAGCTTTCCTGGGTGAGCCTGTAAACCTCCAGGCTCACCGCCACCAACGTCAGCTGGGTACCGATGGCAGCAACCGACGCTCCGAGCCACAGCCGCCGGAACGCGGGACTCTCCTTGATGGGGGTCAGGTCTGCCAGTAGTTTCGCCACCGTCCAACCTTAACGAGCATTGGGGCCGCATCCCGCCAATCTCCCTCCTGGTGGACGCCGCTTGGTAGGCTCACCCCGGGGAAGGGATAGACATGGGCTTGTCGCGACGACTGCTGTACCGTTCGGATTTTTGGGAGATCGCCCGGCCCCGTCATCCCTTGAGTGCCGGGCACGTCCTGGTCCGGCTCTCCGATCCCTCCACCGAATTCGCGCACGCCTCAGCGGCCGATTGGCTCCACTGCCACCATTTGGTGCGCCTTGCGCTACGGGAGGTGCTGGGCGCCACGCGCTGCACCATCATGTTCGCTCACCGTTGGCACCCCTTGGGTTCGGCCGTTGGCGAGCCCGTGGCGGAGTCGTCGACGCCCACCTTCCACCTTTTCGGGCGCTGGGAAGGAGAAACCACGACGCCGGGACTTCAGCTCGCATTGCCGGCCCACCGTCGTGGTGCGGAACCTGACCACGTGATGGAAGCCACCGATGACGCCATGCGGGAGGCGCTGCGCCATGCCCGGCCCGAGGCCGCGGTGCGTTCCGCCGGTCAGGCGGGGTCCGCCGTCGAGCCTGTCCCTGACTTCGCCGCAGTGGTGGAGACCATTGCTGCGGGCCCCAACCACAGCGTGATCGAACCTGCCAGCGGGAGGTCGGGCATCGCAGGGATGCTGCCCGAGGAGCTCCTTGCCATGGGTGCAGCCCTGAACGCCTTGCCGCTGGCCGGCGGGCTGAGTGGATTCAGTTGCGTGGCAGTTGAATCCACGGATAAAGCTACTCCCCTGCGGGTTCATGCCTTGGGCAGGTCGGCGGCAGAAGAAGTCAATCCGCTGGAGGTTTTGCTTCGTTCACAAGAAGTTAGCCTTGCCTTATTGTGAACTCCTCAAAATAAGTGTTTCAATAAATGCATGACCGATCACACAGCCGAGCAAGTTGCATGGGCCGCTGCGCTCCATGCTCATGGCAGGCGTGTGACCAAACAGAGGCTGGCAGTGTTGGCCGCGGTCCAGCATCATCCGCACTCCCCGGCAGAGGGCATCCTCGCCGCTGCCCGCAAAGAGCTTCCTGAACTGACGGCGCAGTCCGTTTACGTAGTGCTCAGCGATCTCACGGATCTGCAGATGTTGCGCCGTTTCGAACCTCCGCACTCCCCGGCGCTTTACGAAACCCGGGTGGGCGACAACCACCATCACGCCGTCTGCATCAGTTGCGGTCGCGTGGAAGACGTGGATTGCGCCGTGGGCCACGCACCGTGCCTCACTCCGCATTGGGACGAAAACTCCAAGCCAATGACCATCCAGATCGCAGACGTCTTGTACCAAGGCATCTGCCAGGACTGCCAGGCCAAACAACAGCTTCCCGTAAATACTTCCGTAACTCAGAAATAGGAAAAAGGAGAACAATGACTGCCATTTCAACAACTCAGTCAGGTGCCCCCGTTACGTCCGACGCGCACTCGAAGTCCGTCGGCGCTGACGGTGCCATCATCCTGACCGACCACTACCTGGTGGAAAAGCTCGCACAGTTCAACCGCGAGCGGGTCCCGGAGCGTGTTGTCCACGCCAAGGGCGGCGGCGCTTTCGGTACGTTCAAGACCACCTCGGACGTCTCTGCCTACACCAAGGCTGCCTTCCTGCAGCCGGGCGTGGACACCGACATGCTGATCCGCTTCTCCTCCGTCGCCGGCGAGAACGGTTCCCCCGACACGTGGCGCGACCCCCGCGGTTTCGCCGTGAAGTTCTACACCTCCGAGGGCAACTACGACCTCGTTGGCAACAACACCCCCGTCTTCTTCATCCGCGACGGCATCAAGTTCCCGGACTTCATCCACTCGCAGAAGCGCCTCCCGGGTACCCACCTGCGTGACGCTGACATGCAGTGGGACTTCTGGACCCTCTCCCCCGAGTCGGCCCACCAGGTCACGTGGCTCATGGGCGACCGCGGCCTCCCGGCTTCCTGGCGTGAAATGCAGGGCTACGGCTCGCACACCTACCAGTGGATCAACGCCGAAGGCGAGCGCTTCTGGGTCAAGTACCACTTCCGCTCCAACCAGGGCGTCAAGACCATCACCGGCGACCAGGCTGAAGAGCTGGCCGGCTCGGACGCGGACTTCTACATCCGCGACCTGCAGGAAAACATCGCCGATGGCAACTTCCCCTCCTGGGAACTGCACGTCCAGGTCATGCCGTACGAAGACGCCAAGACCTACCGCTTCAACCCGTTCGACCTCACCAAGGTGTGGCCGCACGCGGACTACCCGCTGATCCACGTGGGCACCATGGAGCTGAACAAGAACCCGGAGAACTACTTCGCGCAGATCGAGCAGGCCACCTTCGCGCCGTCGAACTTCGTACCGGGCATCGCCGCTTCCCCGGACAAGATGCTGCAGGCCCGCATCTTCTCCTACGCCGACGCACACCGCTACCGCGTGGGTACCAACCACGCACAGATCCCGGTGAACCAGCCGAAGAACCAGGTCAACAACTACAGCCAGGACGGCGCGGGACGTTACCTGTTCAACGCTCCCTCGGTTCCGGTCTACGCACCGAACTCCGTGGGCGGCCCGGCTGCAGTTGAGTCCGCTTCACCCGCCGGTGGCTGGGAAAACGACGGCGAGCTCACCCACGCCGCTCACACCCTCCACGCTGAGGACGGCGACTTCGGCCAGGCCGGAACGCTGTACCGCGAGGTCTACGATGACGCCGCCAAGGCCCGTCTCCTGGACACCATCACCGGTGCCGTGGGCGGCGTGAAGAACGCCGACATCAAGGAACGCGCCATCCAGTACTGGACCAGCGTTGACGCTGACCTTGGCGCCAAGCTCCGCGCCAACCTTGGCGCTGGCCAGACTGAGTCCGACGCTGAAGCAGCCAACAAGCTCTAAGCGTTCGTAGTTCCTGGAACACCCCGTTGCGGATCTCCGCGGCGGGGTGTTCTTTTGTTTTCCACATAGGCCGTGATGGCTCTGGCTGCGCCGGTGCTGCGGTCCATAGGATCCTTTTATGAGCACATTCGAAGGCATTCCCGCAGCCGCATTCCGCTTCTACGCCGAGCTTGAAGAAAACAACAACCGCGAGTGGTGGCTGGAACACAAGAAGACGTACGACGCCGAGGTCAGGGAACCGCTGACGTCACTCCTTTTGGAGCTGGAACCGCAGTTCGGCCCGGCTAAGATTTTCCGCCCCAACAGGGACATCAGGTTCTCCCAGGACAAGTCACCGTACAAGACGGCGCAAGGCGCCTTCGCGGCTACCCGGGAAGGCGTTGGCTACTACGTCCAGATCAGCGCGGACACCCTCCTGATCGGCGGTGGCTACCATTCCCATACTCCGGCGCAGCTGGCGCGGTTCCGTGCGGCCGTGGATGCTCCTGAGAGCGGCGGGGAGCTGCAGAAGATCGTTGATGCAGTGGCCGCAGCAGGATTCGCCATCGACGGCGAGAAACTCAAGACCGTTCCCCGGGGCTTCGACAAAGACCACCCCCGGGCTGAGCTCCTCAAACACAAGTCCTTGTCGGCCGGTGTTGAGGTCGGGCAGCCGGAGTGGCTGTCCACCGCTGCTGCCAAGGATGAAATCGCTGCACGCTGGGAAGTGCTGCGGCCCTTGGTGGAGTGGGTCGGTGAGCATGCCGCGCCGTAGGAATGCGGGCAGCAAAAAGCGCCCGAAAACCAGCGGTTCCCGGGCGCCTTTGCAGGTGAAGTGACGCGGCTGTCTGACAGGCAGCTGCCGTAGTCATCAGACCTTGGTGTAGCTGTCTTGGTCCTCGTCGCCCTTGGACCCCGTGCTTGCGTTACCCCCGTTGACGGCGGCCTTGGCGGACGCGAACTTCTCGTTGAGCCGCGAGTGGCGCTGGCCGTAGGAGAAGTAGATGACCATGCCGATGACCAGCCAGATCGCGAAGAAGATCCAGGTTTCCACCGCAAGGTTCGTCATGAGGTAGGCGCAGAGGATGGCGGAGACCCACGGGAGCACCTTTCCGAACGGCACCCGGAAAGCGGGCTTGAGGTCCGGGCGCTTCTTGCGCAGCACCAGGATGCCCAGGCTGACCATCACGAACGCTGACAGCGTTCCAATGTTGATCATTTCCTCGAGCAGGTCCACGTTGGTCAGGCCCGCCACGAGGGCCACGGCCGCCCCACAAATGATCTGCAGGCGCGCAGGAGTCGAGCGCTTCTCACTCGTCTTGGAAAGCGAACGCGGCAGCAAGCCGTCGCGACTCATGGCGAGGACAACCCTGGATAGGCCCATGAGCAGCACCATGATCACGGTGGTCAGTCCAACAAGGGAGCCAAACGCGATGACCTTGGCAGCGTCGGTGTTGCCGACGGCCTCGAACGCCGTGGTGAGCGTGGGGTTCTTTTCCTCGGCCAACTGTGTGTAGGACACCATGCCGGTCAAGGCAAGGGAAACCAGGATGTAAAGCAGGGTGACCACTGCCAGGCCACCGAAGATTCCCCGGGGCAGCGTCTTCTGGGGGTTCTTGACCTCTTCAGCGGACGTTGCCACAACGTCGAAGCCGATGAACGCGAAGAACACCAGTGCTGCGCCTGCGAAGATACCGAGGGTGCCGTACTGGGCCGGAGCCGCCCCGGTCAGGAAGCCGAAGAAGGACTGCTTCATGACGTCTGCGGCGCCCGTCCCGGCAGTCGGCTCGGAAGCGGGAACAAAGGGCGTGTAGTTGGAGAACTTCACGTAGCTGAAGCCCACAACGATCACGAAGAGCACCACGGCGATCTTTATCAAAGTGAAGATGTTGCCGACGCGGGCGGACAACTTTGTCCCCAGCACCAACAGAACAGTGAAGATCGCGACAATGAGGAAGGCACCCCAATAGAGGTCAACGCCACCAATGCTCAACGCCGGCGGGATGTCCACACCCATCAACGCGAAGACCTTGCTGAGGTAGATGCCCCAGTACTTGGCGATCACGGCCGCGGCCGTGAACAGTTCGAGGATGAGGTTCCAGCCAATGATCCAGGCCAGTACTTCGCCCATGGTGGCGTAGGTGAACACGTAGGCTGAGCCCGCAACGGGGATTGCCGTTGCGAACTCCGCGTAGCACATGATGGCCAGGGCACATGTGATTGCTGCGATGGCAAAGGAGATGGTGACAGCGGGGCCGGCAAAGTTTGCAGCGGCTTTCGCGCCCACGGAGAAGATCCCGGCGCCGACAGCAACGGCGACGCCCATGATCATCAGGTCCCAGGTACTGAGGCTGCGCTTGAGCTTGCGCCCGGGCTCATCGGCATCGGCGATCGACTGCTCGATCGATTTGGTCCTGAAAATGTTCATAGAAATGCCACATTCTTGGATGGGGGTGGTATAGGACTCATCAAGAATAGTGTCCGGTCAATGGACGGCCACATTTATCCCAGATAGTGAGACGAAGCGATTATCCTGGTGACTGGTGTGATTCATGTGGCCAATGGGGCAACGTCCCAGTCCATGATCGTGGACCGGATCAAAAAGCGCTTCCCTTCGGGTGACTCCACGGAGAAGCCGCTCCCCCGGCCAGGGACAACGTCCACCGTGAGGTGCGTATGGGACCAGTAGTTGAACTGCTCCTTGGACATCCAGAAGTCGATCGGCTGCGCTTCCCCTCCTGCACTGATGTCGAAACGTCCCAGAAGAACGTCAGCGTCACCTGTCAGGAATTCCCCTGCCGGATAGCACATGGGGGCGGAACCGTCACAGCAGCCGCCGGACTGATGGAACATGAGCGGTCCGTGCTGGTCCCAGAGCTTGCGGAGCAGTTCCACGGACACTGCGGTGAGCGCCACCCGGGAGAAGTCCTCCCCGGGCAGCGTCACCGCAGCTTCCAAGCTGGTGGGGTTCATCAGAACTTCAGAACCACTCGGCCGTCGATCTTCGCGTGTTTCATCTCGTCAAAGACCGCGTTGACCTCAGAAAGCTCCCTGGTGGAAACCGTTGGCTTGATCTTGCCCTGCGCGTAGAACTCAAGGGCCTCCTCAAGGTCCTGCCGAGTTCCCACGATCGAACCGCGGACCGTGAGCCCTTTGAGTACGATCTCGAAGATCGGTGCCGGGAAGTCGCCGGGCGGGAGCCCGTTGAACACGATCGTTCCGCCGCGCCGGGCCATACGGATGGCCTGGCCGAACGCCGAGGGGTGCACCGCGGTAACCAGGACGCCGTGGCAGCCGCCTGTTTCACGCTGGATGACTTCAGCAGGGTCCTCGTGCAAGGCATTGACCGTCAGTTCAGCCCCATGTTCGCGGGCCAGCGCCAGCTTGTCGTCGGCAATGTCCACGGCCGCCACGCGAAGACCCATGGCCACGGCATACTGCACGGCGATGTGGCCCAGTCCGCCGATGCCGGAGATAGTGACCCACTGTCCCGGCTTGGCCTCTGTCATCTTCAAGCCTTTGTAGACGGTGACCCCGGCGCACAGCACGGGTGCTACCTCCACGGGGTCTGAACCTTCCGGGATGCGGGCGGCAAACCGGGTATCCACCAGCATGTACTCGCCGAACGAGCCATCCACGCTGTAGCCACCGTTCTGCTGCGCCTCGCACAGGGTCTCCCACCCCGTGCGGCAGTATTGGCAATCTCCGCACGCAGACCAGAGCCAGGCATTGCCCACAAGGTCGCCCACGGCAACGTCCGTGACCCCTTCGCCCAGGGCTACGACCTCGCCGACTCCCTCATGGCCCGGGATGAATGGTGGCGTCGGTTTGACCGGCCAGTCACCTTCGGCGGCGTGCAGGTCCGTATGACACACGCCCGATGTGATGAGGCGGACCAGCGCTTGGCCGGGACCCGGCGTCGGCCTTTCAACCTCCAGGATTTCCAGGTCTGTACCGAACTCCGTGACTACTGCTGCTTGCATGGTGTTAGTCATTGACGATCTCCTTTGATCTGAATGAATGAGTCCAGGCTCGGTGCAACCAACGGCCGCCAAAGCACCTTCGGCCGGACGTTGGCTGCACCAGGACTCCTAGAAGAAGCCGAGCTTGTTCTCGTTGTAGCTGACCAGGAGGTTCTTGGTCTGCTGGTAGTGGTCCAGCATCATGGCGTGGTTCTCACGGCCAATACCTGAGGACTTGTAGCCACCGAACGCGGCACCGGCCGGGTAGGCGTGGTAGTTGTTGACCCATACGCGGCCGGCCTGGATTTCCCGGCCTGCACGGTAGGCGACGTTTCCGTTGCGCGACCAGACACCGGCGCCGAGCCCATAGAGGGTGTCGTTGGCGAGGCCGATTGCGTCGTCGTAGTCGCTGAACTTGGTGACGGACACCACCGGGCCGAAGATTTCCTCCTGGAAGATCCGCATGCGGTTGTGGCCTTCGAAAATGGTGGGCTGAACGTAGTAGCCGCCGGCGAGATCGCCCGGGAGTTCCGCCCTCGCTCCGCCGGTGAGCACCTTGGCGCCCTCCTGCTTTCCGATGTCGATGTAGGACAGGATCTTCTCCAGTTGGTCGTTGGAGGCCTGGGCACCGATCTGGGTGTCCGTATCCAGCGGGTTTCCTTGGATGATTTTGTTGGTCCGGGCCACCACGTCCGTCATGAAGGAGTCGTAGATCCCTTCCTGGACCAAGGCACGGGAGGGGCAGGTGCAGACTTCGCCCTGGTTGAAGGCGAAAAGGGTGAAGCCTTCCTGGGCTTTGTCGTAGAAGGCGTCATTCTGGGACGCGACGTCGTCGAAGAAGATGTTGGGGCTCTTGCCACCAAGTTCCAGGGTGACAGGAATGAGGTTGTTGGAGGCGTACTGGCTGATGAGCCGGCCCGTGGTGGTCTCACCCGTGAAGGCGATCTTGCGGATGCGGGAACTGGAGGCCAGCGGCTTGCCGGCTTCGACACCGAAACCGTTGACGACGTTCACCACACCAGCCGGCAGGATATCGCTGATCAGTTCCATGAGGACCAGGATGGAAGTGGGCGTCTGCTCAGCCGGCTTCAGGACCACGGCATTGCCGGCCGCGAGCGCCGGTGCCAGCTTCCAGACGGCCATGAGGATGGGGAAGTTCCACGGAATGATCTGTCCGACCACGCCCAGGGGCTCCTTGAAGTGGTAGGCGGTGGTGTCCTCATCGAGCTGCGAGAGGTGGCCTTCCTGTGCCCGCACGGCGGAAGCGAAGTAGCGGAAATGATCGGCAGCCAGCGGAATGTCGGCGTTCAGGGTCTCCCGGACGGGCTTGCCGTTGTCCCAGGTTTCCGCAACCGCGAGCAACTCGACGTTCTCGTCGATCCGGTCGGCGATCTTGTTCAGGATCGCGGCCCGCTCGGTGGCAGAGGTCTTGCCCCAGGAGGGCGCTACCTTGTGCGCAGCGTCGAGGGCCAGCTCGATGTCCTCGGAGGTACCACGGGCGACTTCGCAGAAGGCCTTACCCGTGACGGGAGTGATGTTCTCAAAGTAGCCGCCCTTGACGGGGGCGACCCATTCGCCGCCGATCCAGTTCTCGTAGCGGTCCTTGAAAGTAATCTTCGAACCTTCTGCACCCGGCTGTGCATAAACAGTCATTGCTAGCTCCTTTGCTGCGAATCACGGTGGCTTTCGCCATTGATTCGAGCCTAGGAGCGTGGGGGTTGCAGCTACGTTGCAACCTTGTGATTCAGCTCACTCGCGTGAGTTCAGGCGGTCAGTTCCGTCTCCAGCCGCTCCAGGTCAGCCACGACGGCGGCGCGCTTGGGTGAGCGCGGCGGCAGCAGCTTGAGGACGGCGAGGCGGAGGTCGACGTCGTACTTCGCTTCGGGGAGCTCCGCATACTTGAGAAGGGTATCGACGCTGCCGTCGCTGAGCAGTGCTTCGCGCAGCAGGTGCGAGACCCGTTCACGCAACTGGACGACGCCGGGTGCCTCCGACCTCGGCAGGACGGCACCTTTGTAGATTTCCAGGGCAATGCGGTGCGCGCCGCGCTGCAGGCAGCTGAGCACTTGGCCGGAGTCGGGCAGAAGTTCAACCGGCAGCCGGTAGGGACGCGAACCGGGAACGGCGCCCGGGCTGAGCTCATTGACTACTTTGCGGAGCCGCACCATCTCTGCGCGGAGCGTCACTGCGGAGCCGTCGCCCGGGTACAGCTGGGTGCAGAGGTCCTCGGCGCTGAGGCCGTCCGGGTGATGGCCGAGGATGGCAAGGATCTCGCTGTGCCGGGCCGAGAGTGAAACCGTCCGGCCGTCGATACTGAGCAGCGCCTGGTCCCGGCCCAACAGCTGCAGGCTGTTCCGGTACAGGGCATGGCCGGACACCGAAGCGGCGCTCCGGCGTCGGGGTTTTTCCCGCACCGCAGCGGCAAGCTGCAGTCGCTCGATGCGTAGCTGGGCCTGGGCTGCCGCGACCGTGGCTTCCACCAAGGAAAGGGTGTGTGGTGCCACGGCAGTTTCGGTGCCGGTAATGTCCACCACCCCCAGCACGGCGCCCGAATCGGGATCGTGGAAGGGAACAGCCGTGCAGCTCCACGGATGGACAGAGCGCTTGAAGTGCTCGGCACCGGAGATCTGGATGCTGCGATCCAGGGCAAGGGCCGTGCCGGGTGCGCTGGTTCCAACCGAAGCTTCGGACCAGTCCGAGCCGGCGACGAACATCATCCCTTCGGCACGTCGCTGCATCACGGGATCGCCGTCCACCCACAAGAGCCGGCCGACGTCGTCACCAACTGCTACGAGCAGGCCGCTGTCGTGGCTGGGCTGGACCAGCAGCTTCTTGATCACGGGCATGATCGCGGCCAAGGGGTGCTGCCTGCGGTATTCCTCGAGTTCGTCCCGGTCCATGGCGAGGGGCGCCTCGGCGACGTCGGGGTTGGCCTGCAGGCTGGCCGAGCGCTGCCAGGATTCGCGGACCAGGCGGCGGAGGCCGGAGATCTCTTCGCCCTCGGGAACTCCGAACCGCAGGGAGTCCAGGCGTTCATGGCTTGCCAGGGCACGCTTCTGCAGCAGTTCCGCGGCATCGCTGCCTGGAACCGGGGGATGGATTGGATTCCTCATCGAACTCCCTGGCGTCCTGCGCATGTGGTGGGCGGCACAGTATCGGCAAGTCTAGTTCGCGTGGAGGAGATTGTCAGCCGCGGGAGATCTGGATCATGTCCTCGCGAGGAACCACCTTGATGCGTTCGCGGACCACGCCGTTGCCCTTGCCGTTTTCGGACCAAGCGGCCCCCAAGGCAGCCTCATGGGCATCGAGCCGGTTCCAACCATCCCACGTGGTGTATTCAATTCCGCGTTCCTCAAGGAGGTCGATGATGGCCTGCGGATCGGGATTCTCAGCTGGCGGCAGGGTGAGGCGGTCTTCGAGGAGGAAACCGATGGTCTCCAGCGCATCGCCCTTGGTGTGGCCGATCAGCCCAACGGGTCCACGCTTGATCCAGCCCGTCGCATAGATGCCTGGCACGTGCTTGCCGTCCGCATCCAGGACGCGGCCGCCGTCGTTCGGGATGACGCCGCGGCGGGCGTCGAACTCAAGTTCCTCCAGCGGCGAGCCGTGGTATCCGATGGCCCGGTACACGGACTGGACGGGGTACTCCACGAACTCCCCGGTGCCCTTGACGTTGCCCGTGCCGTCCAGCTGCATGCGCTCGAACTTGATACCGGAAACCTTGCCCGGCGTTTCGGGCGAGTCCTGGATTTCCACCGGGCTGTGCAGGAAGTGCAGGTGCAGGCGGCGTGAGGAGGGCTGCTCGGACGTGGCGTGCTCCTCCACCAACCAGTTGGTCATGGTGTTGACCATGGTCTTGATCTGGTTGTTGGTTTTGATCGCTTCATCCGAGGCGTCGTCGAACTCGAAGTCCTCCGGGTACAACACGATGTCCACGTCCTTACAGTGGGACAGTTCGCGCAGCTCCAAGGGCGTGAACTTCACCTGCGCGGGCCCGCGGCGGCCGAAGACATGGACATCGGTCACCGGCGATTTCTTAAGCCCGGCGTAGACGTTGTCCGGGATCTCCGTGACAAGCAATTCTTCGGGGTGTTTGACCAGCATGCGCGCGACGTCCAATGCCACGTTACCGTTGCCGATCACTGCGATTTCCTTGGCATCGAGGGGCCAATCCCGGGGGACGTCTGGGTGGCCGTCGTACCAGGACACGAAGTCGGCGCCACCGAAGGAACCGTCCAACTCGATGCCGGGGATGTTCAGCGCAGCGTCCTTGATGGCGCCCGTGGAAAAGATCACGGCGTCGTAGAACGCACGGAAATCGTGGAGCGTCAGGTCACGGCCATAGGTCACGTTCCCCAGGAAGCGGATGTCGCCACGGTCCAGGACTTTATGCAGGGCGTTGACGATGCCCTTGATGCGGGGGTGGTCGGGGGCCACGCCGTAGCGGATCAGGCCATAGGGTGCCGGGTAGGCCTCAAAGAGATCGATGCTGACCTCAACATCCCCGTCCTTGACCTCGTTGGACTTGGTCAGGATGTCGGCGGCATAGACACCGGCCGGACCTGCGCCGACGATGGCAACGCGAAGCGGACGTTTGGGGGTGGTTGCGGCTGAGTTGGACACCGTGAGCCCTTCCGAAGCAGTGAGCCACGCCATTGTTGGGGCGCGCAGAATCCAATTCTAAATGTCGACCCCAGATGGAGCCGCTTATATGGCAGGAGTCACAAAGATTCCCAACTCCGCAAGCTATATTGCGGAATATTGCGCCATCGAATGGTGTTGGCGACATTGTGTCGACACCGGAGCAAATCATCGCAACCTCATCTTCTTCAAACCAGCCAACGACGACGACCCCCGGGGACGGCGTCGGAGGGACCGACGTCGCTGGTAAGTCCCGGTCCGGTAAGCCGGTGAGGAGCGAGTCGACGGCGGGAATCCTGTTCGGCATCGGCGCCTACGGTTTGTGGGGGCTGCTTCCCCTGTACTTCTTCGTCCTGCAGCCGGCGGGTGCGATCGAGATCGTCGCGAACCGGATCGTGTGGTCGTTGATTTTCTGTGCTCTGCTGATCACCATCACCCGTGCTTGGAAAGTGTTCGGTGCCGCACTGAAGGACCGCTCCGTCTTCGGGCCATTGGCTTTGGCGGCCGGACTCATTGCCATCAACTGGCTTACCTACACCTTCGGTGTCACTACGGGACATGCGGTTGAAACGTCCTTGGGATACTTCATCAACCCCTTGGTTTCGGTACTGCTTGGCGTGTTCGTCCTCAAGGAGAAGCTACGGCCGCTCCAGTGGGCGGCTGTCGGCATTGGCTTCGTGGCCGTTGGCGTCCTGACCTTTTCCTACGGACAACTTCCGTGGATCGCTTTGATCCTTGCCTTCAGCTTCGGCCTGTACGGCTTCGTCAAGAAGCGCGTTGGACCCAAGGTGGACGCCCTGACCAGCCTCTCGGTCGAAACCGTGGTGCTGACCCCCTTTGCAGCAATCACCATGGTGGTCCTTGGCACCAGCGGCGTGGCAACACTCACCGCCCTTGGCCCCGGACACTTCTGGTTGCTCGTGGCATCCGGCGTCATCACTGCCGTGCCGCTGCTCTTCTTCGGCGCGTCAGCACGCCGGCTGCCAATGACTACCATCGGCCTGCTGCAGTACTTTGCGCCGATCCTCCAGTTCGTTGTTGCGCTCACCGTGTTCAACGAGACCATGACCACGGCACGCTGGATCGGCTTCTGCGTGGTCTGGCTGGCCCTGGTCCTGCTGACCATCGACATGCTCCGGACAGCGCGGAAGAACTCGGTCCTGAAGAAGAGGGCACGCCTGGCAGCTGCCGACGCTTAGCCCCGGACGACCCACTCGCCGAATTCGCGGGAAGGCTGCCAGATCGCCGAAATTCTCCGGACGGATTGGCAGCCTTCCGGCGAACTCAATGCGAAGCGCTAGTCCAACACGTCCGGATTGGGCTCCTTTTCCGAGGCCCTGCCGGCGAGGACACCGGTTTCCACGGCGAAGACCAGCGGCCCGGCATTCGAGGCAGCCCCCAATTCCACCTCGAACACGGAGTCGGCCAGCCTTTTGAACGGCTGCCCACCGGAGCCCAGCAACCGCAGGCCCACGAGTTCCAGGCCTGCCGGTAGCTCCAAACGGATCCTCCCCGACACCGGCCCACGGGTCACCACTGCGTACACCTGCCCCGTGCTGCTGTCCCGGGTGAAGTATCCCCACCCCGGATAGCTCCAGCCCTCGGCGAAGCCGCACCCGTAGATCGCCTCACCGTTGACTGCGAGCCACTCCCCCACGTTGAGGGCGATCTCCACCTCGGCCGGTGCCATGGACCCGTCGCCGCGTGGGCCGAAGTTCAGCAGGAAGTTGCCGCCCAAGGACGTGCAGTGGGCAATCATGTCCACCAGATCCCAAGGGTGCTTGAGCGTCGACTGCGCCCACGGCCCTTGGTGGTATCCCCAACTTGCCTGCGGGATGGTCATGCATGCTTCCCAGTCGCGGGCTGCCACGCTGCGGTCCCACGGCTCCGGCAGCCTTCGCTCGTAGCCGCTTTCGTAATCGCCCATCAGCAAGCCATTGGAATCCACATGCCGGGCTCCAAGGTCGTCCGCGCGCAAACGGCTGTTGACCACCACGCCGGGGATCCGTTCCTTCAGCATTCGTTCGACCTCCCAGGTCCACCACCCGTTGGCCTTCACGGATTCGTCCCACGTGCCGTCGAACCAGAAGCCCTTGACGCTCGGATAGCGTTCGGCCAGTTCCTCCAACTGCTTCATCGCGAAGTCGAGGTACCGGGCGAAAGCCAGGTTGTCGGCGTCGTTCTCCAGCGTGAAGCGCCAGTCCGGGTGCCGCCAGTCCAGCACCGAATAGTAGAAGTTGACGTCGATCCCGCGGGCTTCGTACGCCGCTACCAGTTCGCCCAGGACATCGCGCCCGGACGGCGTGTTGCCCATGTGGAAGTCAGTGTGGGCGCTCGGCCACAGGCAGAAGCCGTCGTGGTGCTTGGTGGTAACCGTCATGTACTTTGCGCCCAACGCCGCCGCGGTGTCAGCCCACTGCTCGGCGTCGAAATCCGCCAGCGTGAAATCGTTTGCGAGCGCCTCCCAACGTTGCTGTGGGATCTTCGCCACCCGCGGAAGGAACTCAGCCGCGAACTCCACGTCTTTCCCTTCCCAGCGGCCGGCGGGCAAGGCATAGAGCCCCCAGTGAATGAACTGCCCCACGCGGTGACCGCGGAACTTCTTCATCGCTGCGTCCTGCCGTGGTTCCTGCCGGGCGGCTCCATATTTCAGCTCGATCATTTCCCCACCTGCCCGTCCCACGGCACAAACGTCCGCAGGTCAAAAAGTTGTTGCGCGCCGCTCGCCCACGACACGGAAATTTCCGTACCGGAAACCACGACGGCGGCAGCCGCCTTGAGCGATTCCGGCGCCGGTGCCTCGCCCCGGGTCAGCGTGTGGAGGGCAACGTGAACCGTTTCCTCACTAGTGCGCTTTGCGTTGAGGCTCGGGACTGCCGAGTGCTCGCCCATGGCGTTGGCCTCCGTATACCGCGTGGTCCGCGGCTCCTCCCAGCCGTGCAGGCCGGTGACGGCAGCGAAGACATCGCCATTGCTGACCCAGGCCATCGCTCCCGCCTCTCCCGCCTCCAGCGGCGAAGCGTCGGCCACGGCATGGCCACCTTCCCGGACGGCGTATTCCACCGGGCCACTGACCAGATGGCAGCGAAGCTCATGGATGCCTTCCACCACCGAAACGGTAGTAACGGCCGTGCCGGGCAAGGTCTTCCCATACAGCTGCGGGATGTGGACGGAACTGCTGACGAGTCCGTCCGTGCGGGTGGCGCGGAGGGCACAACGCCGGCTCGCCACGCCGTCGGACCCCAACAGGGCAAGGTGACCGTCGATGTTGTCCTCCCACGCAACTCCCGTACCCGGCGCTGTATGGCTGGAATAGGAGAACTTGGCGTAGTGCGGATCGTCAGGATCCCTGCCGCCGCCCACGGGCAGGCCGCAGTGATCGCTGCCGTGGTTGGTGAGGCGGACCAGGCCGCCGTCGCTGGTCAAAGTCCAGCCCACATCAGGCAAGGCCCGAACGGCAGCGGGACCATCGCTGGGCTGCGGCTCTTCCACGTCCTGCCACACCCTGTGCTCCGCCGGCAGCGCCAAACCAAGGAAACCGATGCCTGCCAGATACGGCGACCCGAACCCGCTGTACGCCTGGCAGGACCCAAAATGTTCGCCATACCAACCCAGGTTCGGCGGCCCGTCAACGCCAACACCTTTCGCGGTGAAGTTCGCCAACACTCCCGACGCAAGGCGCCGGGTGGCACCCGGCGTCAACGGGTTCACCCCCGAGATCTCCGCACACCAGAGCGCAGCCAGGACCGCAGTGCGATACGCCAGGGATCGCCCGACATGCAGCACTGCCCCATCACTGGCGAACATCAGGCTCTGCGTACCCACAAACTCACGCAAGCGCTCCAGATGACGGCGGCCCTCAGGGGTATCCTGCCGGCCGGTCATCGTGTACCAAGCCCACAAATAGGGGTGAATGGCCCACGCGTTGTAGTAGTCGATGGCGTGCTCCGGCCCGTCCGTGTACCAGCCGTCGCCCCGGTACCAGGACTCCACCCGGGCCACATTCCGCGCACCCGTGCAGCCCGAAACGTCCTCGCCCACCGAACGCAGGAAACCCTCCGCCATCGCCGGGAAGAGCTGCCAGTTGTTGCCCCACACCTCAAGCCGGGCATGGTGCCGCAACCAGGCAGCAACCTGCTTCTTCTCCCCCGCATCCAAAGGCTCCCACAGCCATTCCCGCCCAATATGGAGCGAGAACGCAATGTTCGCGGCCTCCACGATCGAGTTGGTCACCCCCAGCAACGGAGACTTGCACGTCACACCCAACGGCCAACGCTCCGCCCCTTCAGGATCCGTACCTGCCAGCAGCGCCTCCCGGTACCAGTCCGCCAGCCCCAAGCGATCCTGGCCACGGGCCCCGGCGATCCGCGGCGCCGCCATCAGCAGGCTCCGGCCGATGGTCTCCATGCCCTCCCGGCGCTCGCCGTCACGGGTGACCCGGCCCGGCAGGCGCGGGGTGGCCTTGAGCGGGCTGGAGTAGTTCCGGATGTGTTCGAGCCAATGGTCGGCGGTGGCTTCCCAGTGGCTTCGCGTCCAGCCGGTGAATCGAGACAAGGTGGGGTCTGGATTGGGGAGCCACGGCTGGCTTGCTGGCAGGGGCTGTGTCACGGTGTTGGTTCCTTGGGCTTGTGCAGACTGGGATTTATTCGGACCGGCTACTTGGCCAGCGCTGATTCGTATTCGCCGCGGATGGTGTCGCCACCATTCTTCTTCCAGTCCGCCACGGCGCTCTTGAGTGCGTCCATGGTGCCACGGCCGGCGATGACTGCCGTGGCAGCGTCGGAGACAGGCTGGCCCAGCTTGGCACCCTTGCTGGCATTCGTGGGGCTGAACAGCGTGCCACAGGGATCTTCGACTCCCAGCGGGATGAGCTTTGAGTAGGCGTTGTGCATGACGTCCACAATGTCCTTGTTGCTGGGGTCGTACACCACTTGCTGCGGCGCTGCCAGGTACTTCCACGGCACCGCGTTGTCCAGCAGGGCGCGCTCGGTGACCACGGGGTTGCCGTTGGCATCCAAGGTGTAGTCCGCGCCCTCGGCCCCGTAGTTGAGCAGCAGGTACTCTTCGCTGCCGAATGGTGCCGCCAGGAAGTTGGCCACTGCCAGGACTTCCTTGAGCTTGGCTTCGTCCGCCTTCTTCAGCATCACCGTGCCGAACGTGATGTTGTCCAGCCAGGTCTGGGCCTTGCCGCCGTCGTGGCCCACGGGAATGAACGGCACCGCTTTGTTGGCCTTGTTCGCCGCGGGAATGCTGCGGCCATAGCCGGTGGGTCCGATGTAGGCCGGGAGTCCGTCGTAAATCATGGCCACCTTGCCGGAGATGAAGGAGTTCACCATCTGCGACTTCGTCCAGCCCTCGGAACCCGGGACGTACAAACCGTCCCTGTAGAGCTTGGCTGCGAACTCGATCGCGGCCATGTATTCGTCCGTCTCGAACGCCCTGGTGAGTTTGCCGCCGTCGTTCTTCCAGACGTTCGGCGTGCGGAACATGTGGTGCAGCATGGTGAGCCCAAACTTGGTGCTCCCCAACGCCCACTGGTTCTTGGACGGGTTGGTGAGCTCCTTGGCCACCCGGTAGAAGTCGTCCTTGTCCTTGATGTCTTCGGTGGATTTGACGCCAACGTTCTCCAGCAGCGTCTGGTTCACGAAGCCGGAGCCACCAGTCAGGTTGCGCGGAATGGGCAGCGAATAGAGTTTGCCGGCCTGGACGGTCTGCTTCCAGAACACCTCGGGGATGGCGGCCAGGTTGGGATAGTCCTTGATCTTGTCGCCGCCCAGCAACGGAGTCAGGTCCGCGCATTTGGCCTGCAGGAACTCCACGATGTTGGGCACTGCGGCGCCGTCGTTGAGCATGAGGTCCGGCAGCTCGCCGCCGGCGATGATGGTGTTGAACTTGGTGGCGTAATCATCCGAGGAGACCGAGGTGATGTCCACCTGCCCGCCGAGCCGGGCTTCGATGGCCTGCCACGCCGGGTTGTCCGCCCGTGCATTGGGGGCCGTGCCGAACAGGTTGGTGATGGCCGTGATCTTGCCGCCCTTCAGCGGTGCTGCCTGCACACTGCGGAACGGCGCGGGGTACTTGTAGAACGCCGACGGCACGCCTTGGGCCGTGCCGGGGATGTCGGCGGCGGCCGCCTGGAGGGGCATGTGCGTGGGCAACAATGCTTCGCTCGCGTTGGAAGCGACGCTGGTGGTGCGCTGTCCGCAACCGGCCAAGGCACCGCCGCTGAAGAGAGCGAGCGCACCGATGCCTGCTACGGAGAGGAAGTTCCGGCGGCTGGGGCCGGCAGAGGGTACTGCGTTCATGGGGCTTCCCTTTCAAGAATGGAGAGTTTGACTAGCCTTTGATGGCGCCGGTGAGGACGCCCTTGGTGAAGTACCGCTGGAGGAACGGGAACACGATCACGATGGGGATCAGTGAAATCACGACGACGGCCATCTGGATCGCCTGCGACGGCACCGCGATCTCGGCTACTGCGGAGTCGCCCATGGGCTGTCCGAGAAGGACGTATTGACGAAGAATCATGGACAGCGGCCACTTGTCGTCGTTCAGGTAGAGCATCGCGTTGAAGAACGCGTTCCAGTAGCCCACCGCGTAGAAGAGTCCGACGACGGCCAGCACGCCTCGCGAGAGTGGCAGCACCATCTGGACCAGGATCCGGAAGTCCCCCGCGCCGTCGATCTTCGCGGCCTCGAACAGTTCCTGCGGGAGGTTCATGAAGAAGGACCGGACCACCACCAGGTTGAACGCGCTCATCAAAGTGGGCAGCACCAGCGCCGCGTAGCTGTCCAGGAGGCCAAGCTCCTTGACCATGAGGAAGCTGGGGATGATGCCCGGGCTGAAGAGCATGGTGAACAGTGCCGTCATGAGGAAGAAGCGCCCGCCCACTAGGTCACGCCGGCTGAGGCCATAGGCCATGGCCACCGTGACGATCAGTGAAAGAGCCGTGCCGATCGTGGTGATAAGCAGTGAGCGGATCAACGCATCAGTCACAACGCCGCCGGCAAAGATGGTTTGGTAGGCAGCGAACGTGGGCTCTTTCGGGAAGAGGACCAGTCCGTTGTTGTTGGCGATCTCGCTTTGGCTGGAAAGGCTGGTGGCCAGGACGGCCAACAGCGGGTACAGGGCCAGGAAGCAGATGACCACCAAGGCAATGACCTTGGAAACCTGGACGGCCGTCTTGGGTTTCTCCATCCAGACCGGACGGGTGTCCTTGTTCTTCGGGCGGTTCTTTGGGCGGCGGCCCAGGCCGGTCACCATCGTGCTACTTGGATTTGCCATTGGAATAGACACCTTCCTGTCCAAAGAGATGGGCCAGCTTGTTGGCGCCGAGCACCAGGATCAGGCCGACAATGCCCTTCACCAGTCCTACGGCCGCCGCGGGACCCCATTGGCCGTCCTGGATGCCGTGGAAGTACACATACGTATCCAGCACTTCTCCGGCGCCGGGTCCCACGTTGTCCCGCTGTAGAACGATCTGTTCGAAACCGACGGACAGGATGCTGCCCAGGTTGAGGATGAGCAGCAGGACGATGACGGGCATGATCCCCGGGAGGGTGATGTGCCACAGCCGGTGTCGTGCGTTCGCTCCATCCACGGCCGCGGCCTCGTAGAGCTCCTGATCCACGTTCATGAGGGCTGCCAGGAAGATGATGGTGCCCCAGCCGGCGTCCTTCCAGATGGACTGGATGGTGACCAGAAAGGGGAAGAACTCGGGTGTGGTCATGGCGTCGAAGCGCGGAAGGCCCAGGTTCTCCAGCAGGTGGGGAACCGCTCCCGTGGCCCCTAGGACCTCCGAGAAGACGGCCACAATGATCACCCAGCCGATGAAGTGCGGCAGGTAGACCACGCCCTGCACGAACTTCCGGATCTTGTTGGAAACGATGCTGTTCAGCAGCAAGGCCAAGCAAATGGGTACAGGGAAGAACAACGCCAACTGCAGTCCGGTGATCACCAAAGTGTTCCGCAGGGCTTCCCAGAAGGCGCCGTCCTGGAACATGGCCGCGAAGTTGTCCAGGCCCACCCAGACGCTGTCCACGAAACCGAGGTAGGGCTTGTAGTCCAGGAACGCGATGATGTTGCCGGCCAGCGGGACGTAGTGGAACACCACGAAGTACAGGAAGCCCGGCGCGATCAACAGCAACATGACCTTGTCGCGTCGGATCCGGGCCATGAGGCTTTTCGTTCTGTCCCGCGCCGGGTCTTGTGCCGCGGGCGATCGACCACGACGGCGGCCGTCCGCCACCGGGGCCGGCCCGCCGACGTCGTGCGACGCCTTGGGTGTAAGGGTCTGGCTGTTGCTGCTCATGTATTTCCTCTGTGTGCGCCGTTGGTGGCGGATGTGGAGTGGCCCGGCGCTCTCCGCGCTCTACGGCTTGAAATAGTAAGCGTTTACTATGGAGAACAAGGTACCCATGAGAATTGTGTGATGTCAATAACACGCCATTCAGCCCGCATTTGCTGAGAATTCAGGATTGACAGCCCTTCAACCACGCCTCTACTCTGATTTTCGATAGCAAACGCTTTCTATAGTTTTCTACCTATGAACTGGATGGAACCCGCAGTGACCACCAACCACCAGCAGGCCGGCACTATCAAGGCTGCGTTCGTGATGGGCCGCAACAACCTGCCCACCCTGTTCAGCCCTGAGGACCTCGCCCGGCTGCGTGGAATCGTCACCCTGCCGGATGCGGAGCCAGTAGCCGATTTCACTGTCCCGGGCGCCTTCGAGCTCCTTGCCGACGCGGAACTCCTCATCACCGGATGGGGCGCACCCACCATTGATTCCTTCGTGCTGGACCACCTGCCACGCCTGCGTTGCATCGTCCATGCGGCAGGAACGGTCAAGACGTTCTTGTCGCCCGAGGTCTATGCACGCGGGATCCAGGTGTCGTCGTCGGCGGCAGCCAACGCCGTTCCGGTGGCGGAGTTCACGTTCGCCGCAATAGTCATGGGCCTCAAACGGGCGCGCCGGTTCAGCGAACAGCTGCGCGCCACCGGAGCCTCCCGCAATGCTGCCGGCTTCCCGCCCATCGGAACCAACGGCGTCACCATCGGCTTGGTGGGAGCCTCCCGCGTCGGACGCCAGGTGATCGGATTGCTCAAGAACCTCGACGCCAGGGTGCTGGTCTACGATCCCTATCTTGACGCCGTCGAGGCCTCAAACCTTGGAGTGGAATCAGTCGCGCTGGACCAACTGTGCGCACTGTCCGACGTCGTCAGCGTCCACGCGCCTGACATCACCGAGACGCGCGGCATCATCGGTGCCCGGCAGTTGCGCCTCATGAAGGACGGAACGCTGGTCATCAACACAGCCCGTGGTGCCTTGATCGATGCCGCAGCCCTGACGGCAGAACTCGTTTCCGGCCGCCTCGACGCGTATCTTGACGTCACAGTCCCCGAGCCCTTGCCGGCAGACTCAGTGCTGCACACGCTCCCCAATGTGGTGCTTACTCCCCACATTGCCGGGGCAATGGGCAACGAGATCCACCGTTTGGGCAGCCACGCCGTGATGGAAGTCCGCCGATTGAGCGAGGGCTTGCCCTTGGCCTATCCGGTATTGGCCGCGGATCTTGCGAGAATCGCCTAGTGACTGACAACAACTCCCCCACAGCTTCAAACCATGCCCGCGGCGGCAGCGGCGCCACCATCGCCGACGTCGCGCAGGCCGCAGGCGTGTCAGTGGCCACGGTTTCACGGGCACTGAGCGGAAACTACCCCGTGGCAAAGGCCACGCGTGAGCGCATCCTCCGTTCAGTGACGGATTTGGGCTATGTGGCCAACGCCCATGCCCGGGCCTTGGCGGGTGCCACCACGCGCACCGTTGGCATCATCATCAACGACGTCGCCGATCCCTTCTTCGCCTACATTGCCCGTGGCGTGGAACGCCAAGCGAGCGCTGAGGGGCGGCTTTGCCTCATCACCGCCACCCATGGGGACAAGGAACGCGAGCTTGCGCTGGTTGACCTCATGCGGGAGCAGCGGACCGATGCGGTCATTGTGGTGGGCGGCGCCTCCGACGACCCCCGGTATCGCAAACAAATGGCGGACCGCGCCCGCGCACTCGCAGCGGCCGGCTCGTCGCTGGTTCTGTGCGGACGCCCATCACTGGGCCCGGGCGTCCCCACCAAGATGGTCACCTACGACAACGAAGGAGGCGCCTTCGCCATCACCGACTACCTCATCTCGCAGGGGCACCGCAGGATCCTTTACGTCGGTGGCCCGCGTGATTTTTCGACGACGGCGTCCCGGTTGGCCGGTTTCTACCGCGCCCTGGACGCGCGAGGGATCGAACGGGACCCCGCCTTGGTCCACGAAGGCGCCTTTGGCCGCGGCTTCGGCTACAGCCGCATGCGCGAACTTCTGGACCAGGACCTGGGTTTCACGGCCGTCTTCGGCGCCAATGACCTCGTAGCCGCCGGCATCCTGGAGGCGCTGGAGGAACGCGGCATCCGGGTCCCGCAGGATATTTCGGTGGTTGGCTACGACGACGTTCCCGTGGCCAGCGAGCTGCGCCCACGGCTCACCACGGTGCGCGTTCCGCTCGAAGAACTGGGCCGCGAGGCAGTCCGCCTTGCGCTGGCCCAGACACCGCACGACGCCGGAGCCTCCTCTGACAACACCCTCACCGTTGGTACGCACATCGTCATCCGGGATTCGGTGTCCCCTCCCAACAGGTCCTGAGCACTTCTGTTCATTTCTGTTGAGGGGCCCGGGAACCGGACATAAAGTTGCGGAAATCCCATCACCCCCAGCCACCCAAGTAACTCGCAGTAGTGGTTGTTCCCAACGCTGGGAACAACCACTACTGCCAGCCAGTCGGGTGGCATGAACGGAGCAGTTTTGAACTTCACAGGACCCACCATGAGCCGCAGGACCCTCTTCCGCACCGTGGGTGCGACCGCACTTGCCGGTGCACTGCTCGCGCAGGCCGGACCTTCGTTTGCCTCCCCCGCCGGCGGGCTACAGGAACTCATCAACCGCCGGCGCCTGGTACTCACTGGCGGCCAGAGCGCGGCTGACGTCCCGGAACTCGCGGCGCAGCTCGAAGGAATGGGCAAGACCACTGAAAAATGGTGGACTTCCATGGACAAAGCCCCGGCACGGACGTCTTTGTGGAGCGACATTCCGCTGACGGGCATCGGACAGTCCACAGCTGCCACCGGCAACATGGGCCTGCACTTCAACCGCCTCTATGACATGGCCTTGGGCTACGCAGTGCCGGGCAACCCCTTCGCCGGAAACCCGGACCTGGCCGCCGACATTGTGGCTGGCCTGCAATTCCTGAACGACACGGCGTACAAACCTTCCACGAAGGCCGCGGGCAACTGGTGGTTCTGGGAAATCGGCGTCCCCCGAAAAGCCGTGGATATCTTGACCCTGCTTTATACCGAGGTCCCCGAAACCCTGCGCACGTCCTTGCTGGCAGCAGTCCGCTGGTTCGCGCCCAACCCGAATTGGCGTGGTCGTGCTACATCCTTCGCGGAGACGGGTGCCAACCGCGTGGACAAGTCCCTGGCGTGCTGCATGCGCGGCATCCTGGACAACAACGCAGACGAGATCGCCTTGGGCAGGGACGCCTTGAGTGACACCGTCCGCGGCGGAGTCAACAGTGTGTTCACCTATGTGACCAGCGGCGACGGTTTCTATACCGATGGCTCCTTCGTGCAGCACAGCTATCTTCCGTACGCCGGGACCTATGGCGTGGTGGCCCTGGCGGGAATTGCCGAGATCATAGCGATGCTCGGTGGGAGCACATGGGCGGTCAATGACCCGAAACAATCCGTACTCCTTGACGCAGTGGAAGACACCTATGCCCCGTTCGTGTGGGATGGCCGGATCATGGACACCGTTAGAGGCCGCGCCGTCTCCCGCCAACGGGAACCCGACTACGTCAGCGGCTTCGGCCTGATCTCCGCTGTGCTGCTGTTGGCACCGGGCTGCGAGGAGCCGTACCGTTCCCGTTTCCTGGCGCTGGCCAAGGGCTGGCTGGAACGCTGCGCAGACCAGAAACTGGTGGGGCATCCAAGCCAAAGCCTGGCGAAGTCCTTGCTGTCCCTGGGAGTCCTCTCCGACGCCTCCGTTGTCTCGGCGCCGGCTCCGGTCTACAGCCGGATGTTTGCCGATCAGGACCGGCTGGTGCACCACCGTCCACAGTGGGGCTGCACGGTGAACCTGTCTTCCAAGCGCATCGGCAGGTACGAGTGGGGCAACAGCGAGAACAACCTCGGCTGGTACCAGGGCGACGGCATGACCTTCCTCTATACGCGGCAGGATCCGTCCCAGTTCAGCGCAGACTTCTGGCCCACCGCTGATCCCTACGCCCTGCCCGGAACCACCGTCAACGATCAGGTCCGGGCAAGCGGAGCGGGCGGGGCAGGCACAGGTATCCCGCGGGCTTTCCAAGCCTTCGCCGGCGGCCTCACAGTGGACCAACGGTGGGGCGTCATCGGCATGGACCACCTCAACCACAACAAGACCCTGTCCGGCAGGAAGTCCTGGTTCTTCCTGGATGATGCCGTGGTCTGCCTGGGCGCCGGCATCACCGGCACAGGTGGCGCTGGAGTCCAGACCACGGTGGAGAACAGGGCCTTCGCGACAGGAACCGTGCCTGCGTTGCGGACCGATTCCCGGAATCGCCGCATGGCACCAGGGGACGCGGCCGTGAAGCTCAAGCGGTCTGTGCACATTGAAGGCCACGGCGGCTATGTGTTCCTGGACGCGCCGGGGGTTTCGGGCGCACCGGACGTGGCCGTGGTCCGCCGAACGGGTAGCTGGTTCGACGTGAACTCCGGAGCAGACACCGGCGGATCAACCGATCCTGTCACCCGGGACTACGTCACCGTCACGCACCGGCATGGCGTGGATCCGGCAGGTTCCGGCTACGCGTACATGGTGCTGCCTGCCGCAGCCCACTCCACCACGTTCTCCCAGTCGGCCAACCCGGACGTGAAGGTCCTGGCCAACTCGGCAGAGCTACAGATGGTGGAAGTGCCGAAGGAAAAACTGGTCCTGGCCAATTTCTTCGCCGCAGGCGTTGGCGGCGGCTACACGGCCTCCGGGCCCTGCACCATCGCTGCCCGCCAGGTTGGAGACCAGCTCACTCTGTCCGTGGCAGATCCCTCGCGCACGCAAGCCTCGGTCAGGGTCACGCTGCCTGGCTCTCAGTGGCGCACGCTGGAGCAGGCCGATGACGGCGTGGCCTTGGTCAGCACCAGTCCGCTCGTCATCGAAGTCCAGCTCGACGGACATGGCCACCAGAAGAACCTGACACTCGGCACCTAGCCCAGGGCCGCCGTCGAGCACACGCGCCGAGTTCGCGGGAAGAGTGCGAGATCGCAGGCAAAGCTCCCACGAACTGGGCAGGTTCCCGCGAACTCGGGATGCCTGGGCGGGACAAAAGAGGAGGGCCGGGAAAAATCCCGGCCCTCCTCCTGTGTTGGCGGTAAGGGTTACGCGTTGGCCTTGATGGCTGCGGCGAGGACCTCGAGGCCGTCGAGGAGCAGCTCGTCGTTGATGACCAGCGGCGGGAGGAGGCGGATCACGTTGCCGTAGGTGCCACAGGTCAGGATGATGACACCTTCCTTGAGGCAAGCAGCGGCAACGGCCTTGGTGAGCTCGGCGTTGGGTTCCTTCGAGCCGGGGACGACCAATTCGATGGCCAGCATGGCGCCGCGGCCACGGATGTCGCCAACCACGGAAACATCAGCAGCCAGTTCGCGGAGCTTGCCCAGGGCGAGCTCTTCGATGTGGCGGGCGCGGCCGTTGAGGTCGTGCTGTTCCATGGTGTCGATGGCAGCCAGTGCTGCTGCGCAAGCAACCGGGTTGCCACCGTAGGTGCCGCCGAGGCCGCCCGGGTGAACGGCGTCGAGCAGGTCGGCGCGGCCGGTGATCGCGGACAGCGGGAGGCCGCCGGCGATGCCCTTGGCCATGGTGATGATGTCCGGGACAACACCTTCGTGGTCAACGGCGAACCATTCGCCCGTGCGGCAGAAGCCGGACTGGACCTCGTCGGCGATGAAGACGATGCCCTTTTCCTTGGCCCATGCGGACAGTGCCGGCAGGAAGCCTTCGGCCGGAACGATGAAGCCGCCTTCGCCCTGGATGGGTTCGATGATGATCGCGGCAACCTGGTCGCCACCGATCTGCTTCTCGATCATGGTGATGGCGCGCTTGGCTGCCTCGGCACCGGTGATTTCCGGGTTCTCTTCACGGAACGGGTAGCTCATGGGCATGCGGTAGACCTCGGGCGCGAACGGGCCGAAGTTGGTCTTGTACGGCATGGCCTTGGCGGTCAGAGCCATGGTCAGGTTGGTGCGGCCGTGGTAGGCGTGGTCGAAAGCAACCACGGCGTCGCGGCCGGTGGCCAGGCGTGCAACCTTGACGGCGTTCTCCACGGCTTCAGCGCCGGAGTTGAACAGCACGGTGCGCTTGGCGTGGTCGCCCGGGGTGAGGCGGTTGAGCTGCTCGGCAACTGCAACGTAGCCCTCGTACGGGGTGACCATGAAGCAGGTGTGCGTGAAGTGTGCAGCAGCTTCCTGGACGGCGGCGACGACGGCGGGGTCGGACGCGCCGACGCTGGTCACGGCGATGCCGGAGCCGAGGTCGATGAAGGAGTTGCCGTCGACGTCGCGGATGATGCCGCCGTCGGCGTCTTCAACGTAGACGGGGACGCCCGAGGCGACGCCGGCAGCAACGACTGCGGAGCGACGCTCGGCCAGTGCCTGCGACTTGGGCCCGGGGAAGGCGCCGTTGATGTTGCGCTTCTGCTCGATGCGGTACGAGAGTTCGTTCGCGGTGGTGGTCATGGGGTGGTTGCCTTTCTGGGAAATTCGTACGGGTTACGCGAACGCGTTACGCGACTGCGTTATGCATCCAATGCACTCATCACGTGCTTGATGCGCGTGTAGTCCTCGACGCCGTACATGGAGAGGTCCTTGCCGTAGCCGGACTGCTTGAAGCCGCCGTGCGGCATCTCTGCCGTCAGGAGGATGTGAGTGTTGATCCAGACCGCACCGAAGTCCAGGTCGCGGCTCATGCGCATGGCCGTGCCGTGGTCCGTGGTCCACACGCTGGAAGCCAAGGCGTATTCGACGTCGTTGGCCAGTTCGAGCGCTTCTTCTTCGGTGCTGAACTTCTGCACCGTAATGACCGGGCCGAAGGTTTCCTTCTGCACGATGTCGTCGGTCTGCTTGGCGCCGGTGATGATGGTGGGCTCGAAGAAGAAGCCCTTCTCGCCTGCACGGTGGCCACCGGTCTCGATCTTGCAGTTCGCCGGAAGGTGCTCCACCACGGAGGTGACGGCGTTGAAGTGGTTCACGTTGTTGAGCGGGCCGAAGTAGTTGTCTTCGTCGTTCTGCGAACCGGTCTGCAGGGTCTTGGTGTGCTCCACCATGGCTGCCACGACGTCGTCGTGGACCGAATCCTCGATCAGCACGCGGGTGATGGCCGTGCAGTCCTGGCCGGCGTTGAAGAAGGCGAACTCGGCGATGGCCGCTGCGCTCTTCTTGATGTCGGCATCCTTGAAGACGATGGCCGGAGCCTTGCCGCCAAGTTCCAGGTGGGCACGCTTGAGGCCCTTGGCTGCGCCGCTGGCAACTGCGATGCCTGCGCGGACGGAACCGGTGATGGAAACCAAGCCGGGGACCTTGTGGTCAACCATCATGGCGCCGGTTTCGCCGGTGCCGAGGACAACGTTGAGAACGCCGGCCGGGAAGATCTCGCCGGCGAGGCGGGCCAGCACCAGCGTGGATTCCGGGGTGGTGTCGGACGGCTTCAGGACAACCGTGTTGCCGGCAGCCAAGGCGGGGCCGATCTTCCAGATGGCCATGAGGAACGGGTAGTTCCACGGAGCAACCTGAGCGACGACGCCGATCGGTTCGCGGCGCACGTAGGAGGTGTGGCCCTCGAAGTACTCGCCTGCGGACTTGCCTTCAATGATGCGTGCAGCACCGGCGAAGAAGCGGAGCTGGTCTGCGCCGGCGGCAACTTCCTCGGAGGCGATCAGCGAACGGACCTGGCCGGTGTTGCGGTGCTGGGCTTCGACGAGTTCGTCGCTGTTGGCCTCCACGGCGTCGGCAAGCTTGAGCAACATCAGCTGGCGCTGGCCAGGGGTTGCCTTCTTCCACGACTTGAAGGCCTCGTTGGCGGCGGTCATTGCGGCGTCGACGTCAGCCTGCACCGAAATGGGCGATTTTGCGACAACGTCCCCGGTGGCCGGGTTCACGATGTCCAGAAGACCCGTACCTGCCGGTGTGACGAATTCGCCATTGATGAAGTTTTGCAAGGTTTGAACCACGGTGTGCAACCCTCTTTCGGTGTCTGGGCTTGGGTTTAACTGATCAGAGCCTATGCCAGGGAGGGTATCCAAGGAATAGTCAGCTGCACACAGAAGAAGCCGCCGCTTAGTGCGCTTGACCAGCGCCGGGTTAAGCTTTTAAGCATGGCAATGTCCCTCGCTTCGCTCGTCGCTGTCCCCTCCCTGAAACTCCGGCAATCCGGCCTTTCGGACACCACGCTGAACCAGGACATCAGTTGGGTAGCGGTGACGGAGCTGGAAGATCCCCAGCGATTCCTCAGCGGCGGCGAATTGGTGCTCACTACGGGATTGCGACTCAAGAGCGCCGCGGATCAGAGGCGGTTCGTCCGTCAGGTCCAGCGTGCGGGTGCAGTGGGAATCGGCTTCGGCATCGGCCTCACCCACGAGTCCGTTCCGGATGCGCTCATCGCCGAAGCCAACCGGTGGGGCTTGCCGTTGGTGGAGGTGCCTTATGAGATTCCCTTCATCGCGATCGGCAAACTCGTGGCCGAGTCGCACTCCGCGGACCACTACTCCAACCTGGAGCGGCTCCTGGCCGGGCACCAGATCCTGGCACGCTCACTCCTCACTGGCGGTGGCCTGAACGAACTCCTCAAGCAACTCGGCAGCATGCTCCGCACTGATGTGGTGCTCACACAGTTCAGCGCGCAGCTTTACAACAGCGTGGTGGGAAAGCCGGCCCCGACGGCGGATGGCTGGGCTTCGTATCCGATTCCCACCGGCCGCAGGGATGCCTGCACTCTGTGGCTGCGGCAACCGTTCGTCGATTCCGGGATTGTGAGCTACGCGCAGAACCTCATCAGCGTGGAGCTCAACAATATGGTCAAGCAGCGCCAGTCGCAGCGCGCCATGGCCGGCCAAGTGCTGGACGACGTCATTCACGGCACCCTGGAGACCATCGAGGCCGCGCGTCGCCTGGCTGGCGTGGGCATCAACAGCACGCGCAAGAACGTGGTGCTCGTGGCCGAGTCCGCGGCACACCACAAACAACTGATCAGCATTTCGTTGCCCCAAGCGCTCGAAGCCGGCGTCAGCGCCGTCGTCGGTAAGGACCTGGTCACTGTCATCAGCGACGACGGCAGCTCGGCCACGGACCTGGCCAAGAGCCTCAGCGACCATCTGCAGGAGGCCGGAATCCATGCGTTGATCGGGATCGGCGGCGCCTACACCAAGCCGAACGGCTTGCGTTGGAGCTACTTTGAAGCGCGCGACGCCGTGGCGCACGGCTTGCCGGTCAACGAGCCGGAACGGCTGAGCCTGACGTCCCTCCTGCTGGCGAGCGAGGACGTTCCCCTCGCGGACATGGCCAGCGAGTCGCTCACCCCGCTGCGGAAGTTCGACTCCGCCCACGGCGCCGAACTGGTGGCCACCCTGGAAAGCTACCTGAACCATAACGGCTCCGTGGCGGCGGTTGCCGAAGCCCTCACGCTGCACCGCAACACGGTGCGGTACCGCTTGGCGCAGATCACGGAGCTCACTGGCTACGACCCGTCCCAGACGCAGGACCGGGTACAGCTCTGGCTCGCCCTGGCCGTGCAGCGGCTGGGTTCCAGAAACCCGCGCTAGGCACCGCACAGAGAGGTTCGCCACAGAAGTCTAGACATTAGACGTCAAACGTCTAACCTTTAGATATGGCTGCGACGACCCCTCTTACCCCCACGACAGGAAACATCCCTACGATTGCCACCGCCCAGGCAGCATCTGCCCAGGCGGTCCCCAAGACGCGCGTCGTCGCCGTCGTCGGCATTATTGCCGTGGTGCTCATCGGACTGAACCTCCGCGCCGGCATCACCAGCGCCGCGGCTCTTTTCCACGAACTGCAGCAGGTCCTCGGCTACGGCGCCTTGGTCGCCTCGATCCTGCCGTCCATCCCGCTGCTGTGCTTCGCGGTTGCGGGCATGGGAACGTCGTGGCTCACCCGCCGCGTCGGCGTTGAGAAGGCCATCGCCATAGCTCTGGCCCTGCTTGCCGGCGGTTTGCTGTTGCGCGGTGTTCCGGTGACGGGCGCCCTGCTTGGCGGTACGGTCCTGGCCATGTCCGGCCTGGCCGTGTGCAACGTTGCCATGCCGTCCTTCATCCGTGAGCACTACTCCGAGCGCACGTCCATGATGACCGGCCTCTACACCTTCACCATGTCCGGCGGAGCCACCTTCGCCGCAGTCGTCAGCGTTCCTTTGGCCCAACAGCTCGGCTCGCCGTCCATGGGCCTGGCCGCCTGGGGATTTCTGGGCGTCGCGGCCCTGCTGGGTTTCCTGCCGGTGGTCCTCCACTCCCACCGGAATGCCACCAAGACCGAGCGGGCGCGTGTGTCCATGTGGCCCCTGCTGCGCACCCGGCTTGGCCTTTTGATCACCGCGATCTTCACATTCCAGGCGTTCCTTGCCTACGCAGTGATGAGCTGGTTCGCCTACATCCTCACCTCACAGGGCCTGAGCGCTTCCGAGAGCGGACTGCAGTTCGGTGTCATGCAGTTGGTGTCGGTTGCCGCCGGAATGATCCTCCTGGCAGTCGGCTCCAGGCCCGGCATGCTGCGGCCCGCCCTTTATCTCGCCAGCAGCTCCACACTCCTGGCAATTGCCGCCATGATCTGGCTGCCGACCTCCCTGGCCGTTATTCCGGCCGTTCTGTTCGGGTTCGGATTGGGTATCTTCCCGCTGGTTTTGGTGATCATCAGCCGGAGCGGACGTTCGACGGCGGAAACCACCGCACTCTCCACCATCGCCCAATCACTGGGATACTTGATTGCGGCAATTGGCCCCTTCGGCATGGGGCTGCTCCACAGCGCTACGGGTGGCTGGGTGTTGCCCCTGAGCCTGCTGTCCATCGTGGCCGTGGCGCTCATGGTTACCTGCCACATGCTCACGAGCAAGCGCACTGCCACCAAGACCGGACCGAGGACAGCATGACCCTTACCCCTTCGCATCGCCCGGCCCTCGCCGAGGAGATCACCGCAAAGTTGCGGGACATGATCAAATCCGGTGAATGGCCCCTGCAGGAACGCATCCCCGCAGAACCAGAACTCATGGCGAGCCTCGGCGTTTCGCGCGGCACCCTCCGCGAAGCCATCAAAGCGCTGGCGCACTCCGGGATGCTCGAAGTCCGCCGCGGAGACGGCACGTACGTCCGGGCCAACAGCGAGATGTCCGGCGCAGCCCAGCGCATGTATTTGGAGCACACCCAAGAGCACATCGTGGAAGTCAGACTTGGCCTCGACACCCAGGCTGCCCGCCTGGCCAGCAAGCATGCCACCACCGAGGACATCGCCGAGATGCGGCGACTCCTGGCACTACGCCACGATCACTGGCTGGCCGAGGACTACCCGGCGTGGGCGCGCGCCGATTGGGACTTCCACGAACGCGTCGCCCAGGCTTCCGGGAACCCGCTGCTCCGCCAGCTCTACGTTTCTTTTGGCGGCGTCTTCCACGATGACCTCCTCCGCCAGCAGCGCAAGGGCGGCTTCAACGGCATCCCCCGCGAAGGCCATGACGAACTGGTGGACGCCGTGGAAGCCCACGACCCCGAGGCTGCCGTTCGCAGCGTCTACCGGAATTTGGACTACTGCGCGGACCAAAGCCTGCGGTAAACCCGTTGTTGGCCCGCTGTCTCGTTGTTGCCCAACCACGGTTTAGCGGGGCGGCAACGTCTTATGGCATCGTCTCGATCCCTGCCCCGGCCGCGTCCCTGAATCTGGCGTTGATCAGCACCACGTCACGCCCGGCCCGGTCCAGCAGGCTGGCCGCAACGCTCGCCCGGTAGCCCGTGGCACAGTGCACCCAGATCCTGGCTTCCGGCAGCTCCGTGACCCTTCCCAGCAGTTCGTAGACGGGCACGTTCAGGGCACCCACAACGTGGGAGGCTTCGAATTCTTCCGGGCGGCGAACGTCCAGGACCACGTCATCCGGTGTCCTCGCACTCAGAAGCCCGGCCCAGTCCTTGTGCGGGTACGAACGCTGCGGCGTCTCCGGTGCCAGAGCTCCCGGATAAGGCCCGACGGCGGCATCCGGACTTTCGATGCCGATCCTCGCCAGGTCACGGATCGCCTTCTCCACCTCATCCCGAGGCCCCAGCAACGTCAGCGGTTGGTTCCACGGGATCACCCAGCCAAGGTAACTGGTGAAATTGTCGCCTTTCCCGTACTCAAAGCTCACGCTGCCGCTGAGGTGGCCGTCCGCAAAAGCCACCCTGTGCCGGAGGTCCACCACCCACTCCCCTGCCCTCAACCTACGGCCCAGTTCCGCCGCTTCAACGGAGTCCGGCACCGTCAGGTTCGCCGGGCCAACCCCCGACGCGTTCAGCGGGCTCATGTGGGCGTAGTAGGCAGGATAGGCCGTGATGTTCGCCAGCAGCTCTGAGACGAAGTGGTCCTCGTCGGGGTCCGTCAGGGCGTGGTTGGACTCGGCTTGCTCGCGGATGGTTGACGATTCCTGGTGGCTCGCGGGGCCGATCGAGCAAAACGATCCGAAGCCGTGGGTCGGGTAGAGCGCCGATTCGGGATGCGCCGACTCCACCAGGCGGCGGACCGAAGAATACTGATCATGGGCCAACGCCGCGGTGTCATGGGGTGAGACCAGGTCCGTCCGCCCCACTGAGCCGTAGAGCAAGCTGCCGCCGGAAAACACGGCCGCAGGGCCGGCGTCGTGCGTGTCCCGGACCACGTACGAAAGGTGCGTGTGCGTATGGCCGGGAGTGGCAACCACCCTTACCAACAGGCGGCCAACGTGGAGAACCTGGCCATCAGTGACAGGGACCCGGGCAAACGAAACCTCATCCGCACCGTTCACCAAGTACTGGGCCCCTTGCGCCTCTGCCAGGACCGGCCCACCGGTGACGTAATCGTTGTGGAGGTGGGTTTCAGCGACGTGCGTGATACGGACGCCGGCGTCGCGGGCGGCAGCTACAACCCGGTCAATGTCCCGTTGCGGGTCGATCACCAACGCAACGCTGCCGTCGTGCACCAAGTAGCTCCGGTCCCCCAGCTGGGGCGTTTCGATGACGACGACGTCCATGCTTCAGGGTACCGCTGAGGGTTAACCCCGTTAAAGCAGCAGCGGGGCCACTCGAAATGAGTGACCCCGCTTGCCGGAACAGAAAACTAGACCTGTGCGGCTACACCATCACGGGAGATGTTGACCATGTCCTCGCGCGGAACGACCTTGACGCGCTCACGCTTGACCTCAACACCGTGGGTGGTGCCGGCCTCGGTGGCTGCTGCGCCGAGGGCGAGCTCGTGGGCGTCCAGTGCCAGCCACCCTTCCCAGCTGGTGAACTTCACGCCGCGGGAGTCCAGGAGATCCACCACGGCCTCAGCCGCGGGAACCTCGGCAACCGGCAGGTTCTCGCGGTCTTCCAGGAGGTACGTGACGGTTTCCAGGGCATCGCCCTTGGTGTGGCCGATGAGGCCAACGGGACCACGCTTGATCCAGCCCGTTGCGTAGAGGCCCGGCACGTGCTGGCCGTCGGCGTCCAGGACGCGACCGCCGTCGTTGGTCACGACGCCCTTCTTGTGGTCGAACTCGACGTCCGGCAGGGCCGAACCGAAGTAGCCGATGGCGCGGTACACGGCCTGGATCGGGTAGTCGATGAATTCGCCGGTGCCGCGGGCGTTGCCCGTGCCGTCCAGTTCAGTGCGCTCGAACTTGATGCCCGCAACCTTGCCGGGAGTTTCGGCGGAGTCAACAATCTCCACCGGGCTGTGCAGGAAGTGCAGGTGCAGGCGGCGGGACGCCTTGAGCTCGGAAAGGTCCTCGGGCTGCTCGGCGATCCAGTTGGTGAGCGTGCCAACCATGGTCTTGATCTGGTTGTTCGTCTGCACCTGGCGGTCGGACTCTTCGTCGAATTCGAAGTCCTCGGCGTAGAGGATGATGTCCACGTCCTTGGAGTGCGAGAGTTCGCGGAGTTCCAGCGGGGTGAACTTCACCTGTGCCGGGCCGCGGCGACCGAAGACGTGGACGTCCGTGACCGGGGAGCTCTTCAGGCCGGCGTACACGTTGTCCGGGATTTCGGTGACAAGCAGGTCATCGGCGTGCTTGGACAGGACGCGGGCAACGTCCAGGGCAACGTTGCCGTTGCCGAGGACAGCGATTTCGGTGGCTTCCAGCGGCCATTCACGGGAAACGTCCGGGTGACCGTCGAACCAGGAGACGAAGTCGGCGCCGCCGAAGGAACCTTCGAGTTCGATGCCCGGGATGTTCAGGTCGGCGTCCTTGATGGCACCGGTTGCGAAAATGATGGCGTCGTAGTGCTTGCGGAGGTCTTCGATGGAGATGTCCGTGCCGTAGTCCACGTTGCCGAAGAAGCGGATGTCGCCGCGGTCCAGGACCTTGTGCAGGGCGTTGACGATGCCCTTGATGCGGGGGTGGTCCGGGGCTACGCCGTAACGGATGAGGCCGTACGGTGCCGGGTAGCGGTCAAAGAGGTCGATGCTGACTGTGAGTTCGCCGCTCTTGACGGCCTCGCTCTTGGTCAGGATGTCCGCTGCGTACACGCCGGCCGGGCCGGAGCCGATGACGGCGACGCGAAGCGGACGGTCCGCAGAACCTACGGGGGTGCTAATTGACACGGCTGTGTTCCTTCTTCTTCTCAGTTACTGCGGACGCGGGGACGATTGGGGGTGATGGTGCTGTAGTCAGCGGTCTTGAAATGCTGCGGCGCGAAGGGGCTGACACGGACCACATCGCCGATGACAATGACCGCTGGATTGGCCACGCCGACGGCTTCCGCCTGGTCCGCGATGGTCCCCAACGTGCCGATCGTGACGCGCTGTTCCGGCAAATACCCGTTCTCAACGATACCTACTGGAGTGCCCAAAGGCAGACCCGAGCCCGCCAAGGCGGCCGCGGACTCGCGCAATTGCGCCACTCCCATGAGCAACACCACAGTGTGATCGGGCCGGGCAGGGACCTCGGAAAGCTCTTCGTGTCCTGTGACAACGCTGAAACCCTTGGCCAGCCCGCGGTGGGTGACAGGGATGCCTGCAGCGGCCGGAACCGAAATTGCCGACGTCACGCCGGACACCACTTCAACCTCGACGCCGTTCTGCCGGCAGAATTCTGCTTCCTCGCCACCGCGCCCCAAGACATAGGGGTCGCCGCCTTTGAGGCGGACCACGCGGTTACCCTGCAGGGCTTCGTCCACGAGGATCCGGTTGATCTCCAGCTGCGGAACCGGGTGGTGGCCGGGTGTCTTGCCCACCTCGATGACGCGGACATCGGGGGCAAGTTCCTTCAGCAGCTCGCGCGGGCCAAGACGGTCAGCAACCACGACGTCGGCCTGGCCCAGCAGGCGCCTGCCGCGGACGGTGATGAGTCCCGAGTCGCCAGGACCGCCTCCGACCAGCGCGACGGAACCGCCGGCTCCCGGCTTACGGTGACGGCGCAGCGGCAAGTCCCCGGTTTCGAGGGCAGTGGCTACGGCGTTACGGAGCGCCATGGCACGGCGAGGGTCTCCCCCGGCGTTGATGGCGATCTTCACATCGTCCACTACGGCCACGGCGGGCGTCCACGCGGCTGATGCTTCGTGATCGGAGGCATTGACGCACCAGATGCGCTGCGCTTCGGCGTCGGCGGCAACCTGGGTGTCCACGGCGGAAGTGCCCGTGGCGGTCTGAACGAACCAGACGCCGTCGAGGTCTGATGTGCGGTACTCGCGCGGCTCCCAGGTGAGGAGTCCGGCGTCGGCGAGTCCGCGAAGTGTTTCGGACGCAACGGGAGCCACGACGGTGACTTTCGCACCGGCGTCGAGCAGTCCCTTGGCGCGGCGCTGCGCCACCGGTCCGCCGCCCACAACCAGCACGGGGCGGCCGAGCAGCCGGAGTGCGGTGGGGTAAATGTCCTGTATTGCCATAAAAAAACTGTAGGGCGGGCTCGTAACATGCATCAAAGGCTCGGAAACACCCGGTAACGCTGGGTAATCCAGCGTCACAAACCGTTGCCGCCCTTGCCGGGGTTTGGCCTGTTTTTGCGCGGATTAGCTGGGGGCGACCCTGTCTTTGAGCGTCAGGTAATACGCGCGCTGTTCCTTGCCCAGATGCTCGATGGCGTAACGAAGCGTTGTCCGGGGCATGGTGGCCGCGTGTTCGTCGAGAAACGCCAAGAGGCGTTCGCGGCTGCTTCGCCCGGCGTCACGGACCCAGCCGCCGGTGGCCTTCCGGATGAGGTCCTCTTTGTCGTGGAGCAGGATCTCGGCGATCGCGAACGTGTCGTCCAACTGCCCCTCCCGGAGGAAGGCCGACGTTGCAACAATGGCCGTACGGCGCTCCCACATGTTCTGCGAACGGGCCAGCTCATACAGCGGATCCCGCGGTTTATCCAGGAGCCAGCCGCCCACCACGTTCCCGGCACCGAGATCCACCAGGTCCCAGTTGTTGATGCGGTCATGCCTTCTCAGATACAGCTCGTAGAGGTCACCGCGGCGTTCATCGGTGGTTTTCTTCTTCTGTGCCTGCAGCGCCATGATTTTCACGGCGCCCGCGCGGGCCTCGTGAATGTCCTGCTCCAGGAGTTTCTCGATCTCCTCCGGATGCATGGCCGCGAACTCCTTGCCGAGCGTGAACACCTCACCCATGCGGACGCCCATGAAGAAATCGCCCTCGCCATAGTCCCCCTCGCCGGTCTTGAAGTAGCGCTGGTACTTGGCTTGCTCCACGTCCGACTGGCGGGTTTTCAGGCGTTCCAGGAACCCGACGGCGGTGGGCTGGGTTCCCGGCGCCAGCGCGGCAGGCTTGGCTGCCTTTGGTGTCTTTCCGGCCTTGGGGGTCATCCCTCAATAATGCGCCTAAAAAACGGACCAGCCAGTACGCGTGGTGAATTCGTCCAGCGCGGCCACGCCGGCCACCGAGTTGCCCGACCTTCCCAGGCCAGGGCTCCACACGCTGATGGAGCACTTGTTGGGGACCACGGCCACGATGCCACCGCCGACGCCGCTCTTGCCCGGGAGCCCGACTCTGTACGCGAATTCGCCCGCGGCATCGTAGGTACCGCAGGTGAGCATGACGGCGTTGATCCTCTTGGTCTGCGCTGGAGAGAGCAACAGTGTCCCGTGTGCCCCCAAGCCGTTGGACGCAAGGAACCGGGTTGCGAGCGCAAGTTCCTCACAGGTCATGGCCAGGGCACATTGCCTGGCATAAGAGTCCAGGACATCATCCACCGGGTTCTCCAAGTTGCCACAGCTTGCCAGGAAGTGCGCCAACGACGCATTGCGGTGTCCCTTACCCAGCTCGGACAACGCCACAGTCTGATCCGTGTCGACCCCTGCGTTGCCTGTCTCTTGGCGCATCAGGGCCCGGACCGCATGGGCGGCGTTGCCCGTCAGGCTGAGGAGCCGGTCCGTCACGACGATCGCACCGGCGTTGATGAACGGGTTCCGGGGTATGCCTTCCTCGCTCTCCAACTGAACCAACGAGTTGAACGGGTTACCCGAAGGTTCGCGGAAGACGCGCTTCCAGATTCGATCGCCGTCCGAAGCCAACACCAAGGCGAGGGCGAAGACCTTGGAGATGCTTTGAATGGAATACTCCACATGGGCGTCCCCGGCTGAGAACACCTGGCCCTCCCGGGTGACTACCGAGATACCGAACTGGTGCGGGTCCACAGCCCCGAGTTGAGGGATGTAGTCGGCCACTTTTCCTTGGCCGACGTGCGGTTGAACTGCTCCGACGATGTCTTCAAGGAGGTTCTGAATGTCCATGGGGCAACCTTTGCTTTCTGCATCGTCCCCTCGTCATTGAAGGGACAGACGTGTGCTCCTGCGTTGTTGGCGCAATTGCGCACAGCCAGCAACATTACCGTTTTGGGCTTCACGTGGTGCGTCCACGCCCAGCGGTTGGCGACCGTGAGGGTCCTTGTCCGCGCGGCCTGGATCTTGGTTGGTAGGGACCACGACCGTTATGGTCGGAGCATGAAACGCGCGTTCGCGTCAGGTGCCCTCCTTCTCTTGCTTCTCATGCTGACCCCGCTGCTAGCTGGCTGTCTGGGCGACTACTCGGCATCCGGCGACTGCGAAGATCTTGCGAACGAGCTTTCTCCGGTCATCGAGAAGTCCATCGGGTCCGCGCCATCCTTAGACAGCGCGTGGGGCGATGGCGGGATGATGCCATGGTGCCGGATCGACTTCACAACGGCCGAAGAGTACGCGCCCGACAATGAGCGTCTCAGCGCGCTGAAGTCCGAAATCGAGGCCGGAATGGCGGACTGGTCAAGTGGCGTCGTCGTGAAAATACATGGGGGCAACGACCGCAGCATTGAAGTTCTTTCGCCTGACGAACAGGACTGACCGCTGCGAGAAACCCCGAATGGCAGCCTCGTGCCGTCACCATTGGCTGCTAGATCGCCTCACCTTGCACCGGGTCTTCCCAGTTTGGCGTCCACCCGAAGGCGGGGGCGATGTGCTTGGCGACGTTACCCAGGAGCTTGGCGTTGTAGTCCACACCCAACTGATTGGGCACAGTGAGCAGGACTGTGTCGGCAGCCTGGACGGCTGCGTCCTTGGCCAGCTCGTCTGCCAAAGCGTCAGGCTCCCCGATGTAGCTCTTCCCGAAACGGGACAACGCGCCGTCCAGGATTCCTACCTGGTCCTGGCTGTCTGCCTGGGCGCGGAGGCCGAAGTAGTGGCTGTCCACGTCGTCGACGATGGGGATCACGCTGCGGCTGACCGAAATCCTTGGTACGAAGTCATGCCCGGCAGCGGCCCAGGCCTCGCGGAAGAGACTGATCTGCTCGGCCTGGAGCTCATCAAAGGGCACGCCCGTGTCCTCGGTGAGGAGGGTTGAGCTCATGAGGTTCATGCCCTGCTCTGCTGCCCACACCGCCGTCTTCCGGGTGCCGGCGCCCCACCAAATTCGCTGTGGAAGGCCAGCTGATTGCGGCTGGATGGGCAGCAGGCCGGTCGCCCCACCGGCGTAGTGCGGGTCTGCCTCGGCGACACCGTGCCCGGCGATGGCTTTCCGGAACAATGCTGTGTGGCGGCGGGCCATGTCTCCTGGATCCTCGCCGTCGGCCGGGACGTAGCCGAAGTTTGCGGCACCGTTCCGCGCGGGTTCGGGTGAACCACGGCTCACGCCGAGCTGGAGCCTGCCATCGCTGATGAGGTCCGTGGCGGCGGCTTCCTCGGCCATGTAGAGCGGGTTTTCGTAGCGCATGTCGATCACGCCGGTACCCATCTCGATACGGCTGGTCCTTGCGGCTATGGCGCTGAGGAGCGGGAAAGGCGAGGCCTGCTGCCGGGCGAAGTGGTGCACACGGAAGAATGCGCCGTCGATGCCCAGTTCCTCGGCAGCCACGGCAAGGTCGATTCCCTGTTTGAGGGCCTCGCCGGCTGTGGGCACCAGCGAACCTGGAACCCGGGCCCAATGGCCGAACGAGAGGAAGCCGATCCGTTTCTTATGCATGTTGGGGACAACAGCACTGGGGGCCGGGTAATTCCGCAGTGTCCGCTCGCGGTGGTTACCGCCAAACGCACCCGTAACCACCGGCGCACTCAGCGCGAAAGGGTGCGGACCCGGCGCGAACCGGTGCCAACGGCGCGAAAGGGTGCGAGGCGACGCAAGAGCCCGACGGCGGGAGGTCGCCGTCGGGCGTGTACGTTTCGTTGGCAGAGCTCGCACCCCTTACCGCCGTACGCACCCGTAACCACCGGCGCACTCGGCGCGAAAGGGTGCGGACCCGGCGCGAACAGGTGCCAACGGCGCGAACAGGTGCGGACCCGGCGAAGGAGTGGTGCACCCGCTCGGGAAGCAACTACCGGCTGCTACCCGCCAGCAAGCCCCGACGCTGCAGCAAACGCTTCTCGATCGGCCCGAAGACCAGGAGTTCGATCAGGATGCCCACGGCCAGGATCAGCAGGATCGCGGACATCACCACAGCCATGTCGGACAGTGCGCGTCCTTGGTCGAGCAACGAGCCCAGGCCGAAGCCGATGGTTCCGCCCACGGCGATGATTTCCGCAGCCATCAGTGAGCGCCAGGAGAAGGCCCAGCCCTGTTTCAGGCCGCCGATGTAGCCGGGCAGGGCCGCGGGCAGGACGATCTGCAGCGCCATCTGGAGCCGGTTCGCACCGAGGACCGTGCCAACACTGCGGTATTGCGGCGGGATCTGGTCCACGCCGGAGATCAGGCCGTTGATGATGGACGGGATGGCTCCCATGAAGACAACGAAGTACACGGTGGCATCCGTCAGGCCGAACCAAATGATGGCGGCCGGAACCCAGGCCACGGAGGGCAGGACCTGCAGGCCGGAAATGAGCGGACCAAACGCACGGCGCAAGGGAGCAACCTGAGCCAGCAGCAGGCCAACCGGTGTTGCGATGACAACGGAAATCAGGAAGCCGACCAGGCCGCGCTGCAGTGAGGTCCACACCGATTCCTGGACCTTGCCTTCGCCCCAAAGGGTGACCAGCTGGTTGAGGACATCCAAAGGACCTGGAACCTGGTCGCGCCGCTTGAGCCCGAGGGAAACGTAGAACTGCCAGACCAATACGAGGACCACCAGGGCAGCGACTGGAAGCAGAACGCGCTTCCATTCGATGCCGTTCTTGCGGCCGGTGTCCGATTGCAGGTTGTCCAGGCCCGCTTCCAGGTCGCGGAGTTCGGAGGCATTGCCCTTCAACGACGGCGACGTGATGTGCTCTTTGGATTCAGTCACGGGAAGTGTCCGCTCGTCGGTGGTGATGGGGTTACTTGGCATGGCGGCGGATCTCCTCGCGAAGGCGGCGGGTGATGGTCCCGGTGAGCTCACCGGCACGACCCGGATCAGTCCGATGCTCTTCGCTGACTTCCCATTCGGCCACCACTCGGCCCGGACGAGAAGACAGCAGCAGCACGCGCTGGCCGAGCCGCACAGCTTCGCGGACGTTGTGCGTCACAAACACGATGGTTCGCCCGGTCTCCTTCCAGATCCGCTCTAGCTCGTCGTGGAGGAGGTCGCGGGTGATGGCGTCGAGAGCAGCGAACGGCTCGTCCATCAGCAACAGTTGCCGGTCCTGGGCGAGCGAACGGGCCAGGGCTACGCGCTGCCGCATACCGCCGGACAGCTCGTGCGGGCGCTTGTCGCCGGCGCCACCAAGATGGACCAGATCCAACAGCTCGGCAGCCCGCTGACGGCGACTGGCCTTGGTGCTGGACTTGTCCGCCAGTTGCAGCGCCAACTCGATGTTGCCGCGCGCTGTCAGCCAAGGAAACAGGGACGCGTCCTGGAACATGAAGGCGGCGCCGTCGCTGGGTACTTCAAGGGCGCCCGACGTCGGCTGTTCCAGTCCCGCCATAATGTTCAGCAGGGTGGACTTGCCGCAGCCGGACGCGCCAAGGAGGGCAACGAACTCGCCCTGCGCGATAGTGGCGTTGACGTCGTCCAGCACCGGGGCGCCATCGCCGAAGCGCTTGCCCAGGTTCTCGAGTACGACTGGCATGTTCCCGTCCTTCATGTTGATTGGTGGAGCTGATGTGGCTAAAGGCCGGTCCGCTCCCCCGACACAATCGAAGGGGAAGCGGGCCAGCCGTTACTGCTTAGTCTTGTCCGAGTCCTGCGGCGGAGGTCTTTTTGCCTTCTACCTCGTTCAGGGCGCGGAGGTCGAAGATGCCGTTGATGTCGGCGGTTTTGGTGGTGCCGGCGTCAACACCGTCCTGCAGCAGCTTCTTGTACGTTCCGGCGAGCGGATCCGTGGTGAAGGTGATGTTCTTCAACGCCCGGTCGATCACGTTCGCCGGCAGGGGCTTGCCCGCGGTGTCCTTCAAGACAGCGTTGATGGTGCTCGCCTTCTCCTCGGCCGAGGCCGTGTTCAGCCAGTTCACCGATTCCACGTGGCCCTTCAGGAGCGCCTTCACCGTTTCGGGGTGTTCGGCAGCGAACTTCTTGTTCACGATCAAGATGGTGGTGGTGAACTCACCCTTCTCCCAGAGGTCCTTCTCGTCCACCAGGACCTTGGCCCCGGCCTCGAGGACCAACCGCGAGGCCCACGGCTCAGGCAACCACGCGCCGTCGAGCTTGCCGTCCTGGAACAACTTCAAGGACTGCGCGTTCTCGGTCGGGTTGATGTTGACGTCACCACTGCCATCGGTGTTGGTCTTGAACCCCTGGTCCCCCAGCCAGGCGCGCAGGGCCACGTCCTGGGTACCGCCAAGCTGCGGCGTGGCCAGCACCTTGCCCTTGAGGTCCGCCGCGGAGTTGATCTCCGGCTTGACCACCAACTGCGCCCCGCCCGAGGCCGCACCGGCAATGATGCTGATGGACTCGCCGTTGCTCTTGACGAACGAGTTGATGGCCGGGTTCGGGCCGATGTACGTGGCATCGATCGCGCCGGCGTTCAGGGCCTCGATCGCGGCCGGACCGGCATTGAAGATCTGCGTGCTGAGCTTGGTCTGGCCCAGTTCCTTGGCGATGAAGCCCTTGCTGGTGCCAACCAACGCCGGGCCGTGGGTGACGTTGCTGAAATAGCCAAGCTTCAACTCAGCAGCCGGCGTCGTCGCCGGAACCGGAGCGGCCTGGTTATTGTTCTGCGACACAGCCGAAGCCACTGCAGCGCCGGCACCGATCAGCAAGACGATGCCCACCGCCAAAGCGATCTCAAGGGTACGGCGGCGCTTGGGCTTGGGTGCGGTCTCACCGGCGACGATGCGAGTGGTACCGGAATCGGGTTTCTGCGACTCGGGTGTGTTTGCCATTGGGGAAGTCCTTACGAATGTGGGATGCGAGTGGGGCGAAGATCAGGCCCCGTAACATCGCCCGTTATGGGCAAGGAAGGACCATTCCGGAGAGGTCATGTGTTCAGAGTAGGGACTGTCATATTTCCGCTTCAATCCCGTAGAAACCAAGGTTCACGCGGGGTCACGTGGCGTCATATTCGCTGCCAGGCCTTCTATGTCGCGCGGAGTTGTGCGGCAGCAGCCACCGATGAGCATGGCTCCCCTGTCCTTCCATAAAGCAGCGTTGCCGGCCAAGGTTCCGCTCCGCTGGACACCCGCAGCCGGACTCCAGGTCTTGGTCACGGCGTCGTAAGCTTCGCCCGAATTCGGGTATGCCACAAGGGGCGCATCAGTGACGTCCTGCAGCGTGCCAAGGGCCGACGTCACCAATTCCAGCGGCACACAATTGACCCCGACGGCGGCCACGCGCGGTTCCGCCCGCAGCAGGGCAGCTACGTCCGCGAGCGGTGTTCCGTCACTGATGCGGCCGCTGTCCCGCAGCGTGAACGTAAACCAGGATTCGACGTCGAACTCCGCCACGAGCGCCAACAGCGCCTCCGCTTCGGCATACGACGGCAGCGTCTCGCACGCCAGGAAATCCGCACCAGCCTCCACCAGCGCGGCGATGCGGGGTTGGTGGAAGTCGCGGAATTCCGCGGGAGACAGCGTGTAATCGCCGCGGTATTCAGAGCCGTCGGCAAGGTAGGCGCCGTACGGCCCCACGGATCCGGCCACCAGCAAAGGCCCGCTCGCCGAACCATCAGCCAAGGACTCCCGGCGGGCTTCATCGGCCAATCGGACGCTCAAGGCCACCAGCTCAAGAGCCCCCTCAGAGCCAAGCCCACGCCGTGCAAACCCCTCCGGAGTCGCCTGATTGCTGGCCGTGATGGCCACGGAAGCACCGGCGTCGAAATAGTCTCGATGGACCTGCTTGATCAGGTGCGGCTGCTCCAGCAGGACCTTGGCCGACCACAGCGGATCCTCAAGATCGCATCCGTGGGCCTCGAGTTCCGTAGCCAACGCACCGTCCAGGACCAGGTTCTTGCCGGCGGCCAGGAGCGTGCTGAGGGTGGTGTTCTGTGGCATGCGGCCTTCCAAAAAAGAAAACCACAGCTTGTTCGAAATTCCCGCCGTACAGCGTGAGGAGTCGCGAACAAGCTGCGGTTTTGTGACTACGTGTGAACCTAGATGACGTAACGTTCGTCTTCGTGGTCGCCCGGGTGGTCCTTCACGAGGCCGGCAGCAAGGGTGTTGCCGTCAGTCGGGTCGATCACCAGGAATGCGCCGGTTCGGCGGTGGTGCAGGTAGTTCTCCAACGGCAGCGCAGCGGCAAGTCGCAGCAGCGCATGTCCGATGTCGTTGAGCTCCAGGTTGGACGCCGGCTCCACGTTGAACGTGGCCAGGTCCAGCTTTCCGGTGACATTGCGGACCAGTGCCTGGACCGTGCGCGTACCGTGCTTCACCAGGACCTTCTGGCCTTCACGCAAAGGCTTGGGCGAAAGCCATGCCAGCGACGCGTACAGATCGGCCGTGCTTTCGCGGACCGTGCCTGCAGCGGCAATGGTGTCACCACGGGCAATGTCGATCTCGTCAGCCAATCGGACGGCCACGGACTGCGGTGCAGCCGCCTCGTCCAGCGACTGGCCGGCGAAGTCGATGCCCACCACCGTGGTGATGCGCGGCTCGTGACCGGGGCTGATGACGGAAACTTCGTCCCCCACCTTCACGGAGCCCTCCGTGATCTGGCCAGCGTAGGCGCGGTAATCGCGGTACGCCTCCACATCGAGCCCGCCGGCAACAGCATCAGGAGCCAGGGCGCCCTGCGGCCGGATGACCAGCTGGACCGGGAAACGGAAACTCTCCAGTTCGGCTTCGAGCTCGTCAGCAGCCGGGAGGGTTTCGAGGACCTCAAGCAGTGCCGGACCGGTGTACCAGGGGGTGCGCTCGGAGCGGTCCACCACGTTGTCGCCATCAAGGGCGGAAACCGGGACAACCAGCAGGTCAGCAACACCATCGGAACCAAGTCCGAGCTCGCGGGCAACCTTCTGCACGTCCGCCTCAATGTCGCGGAACACCCGCTCGCTGAAGTCAACGAGGTCGATCTTGTTGACGGCCACGATCACATGGGCAACGCGGAGCAACTGCAGCACGGAGAGATGCCGGCGGGTCTGCTCCAGCACACCCTTGCGGGCGTCGATGAGCACGACGACGGCATCCGCAGTGGACGCGCCGGTCACCGTGTTCTTGGTGTACTGAACGTGGCCGGGGCAGTCCGCCAGGATGAAGCTGCGGCGGTCCGTTGCGAAGTAGCGGTAGGCGACATCGATGGTGATGCCCTGCTCGCGCTCGGCGCGGAGTCCGTCGGTCAGGAGGGCGAGGTCGATCCCGCCCTTTTCGCCGCCGAAGCCGCGGTCCGCAGAGGTGCGGGCAACGGCGTCGAGCGTGTCAGCAAGAATCGCCTTGGAATCGTGCAGGAGGCGGCCCACCAAAGTGGACTTGCCGTCGTCGACCGATCCCGCAGTGGCGAAACGGAACAGGGTGGTGGGCAGGGCTGTCTCCAGCCCGGCGGCCAGTGTTTCGGTGCTCATTTAGAAGTAGCCGTCCTTCTTGCGGTCTTCCATGGCGGCCTCGGAGATGCGGTCATCTGCTCGGGTGGCGCCACGTTCGGTCAGGGTGGAGGCGGCGACTTCAACTACGACGTCGGCCACAGTGCGTGCGTCGGACTCGACTGCACCGGTGCAGGACATGTCGCCCACCGTGCGGTAGCGCACCAGCTTGGTGATGACTTCCTCGTGCGGCAGCGGCTGGGAAACCTCGCCCACCGCACGCCACATGCCGTCCCGAGCGAAGACTTCGCGGTCGTGGGCGTAGTACAGGCCGGGGAGCTCGATGTTCTCGCGCTCGATGTAGCGCCAGATGTCCAGCTCGGTCCAGTTGCTGATGGGGAAAGCACGGACGTGCTGGCCCACGGTGTGGCGGCCGTTGTACAGGTTCCACAGCTCGGGGCGCTGGTTGCGCGGATCCCACTGGCCGAATTCGTCGCGGAGGCTCAGGATGCGTTCCTTGGCGCGGGCCTTGTCCTCGTCACGACGACCGCCGCCGAACACGGCGTCGAACTTGTTGCGCTGGATGGCATCCAGCAGCGGAACGGTCTGCAGCGGGTTGCGGGTGCCGTCGGCACGCTCAGCCAGTTCGCCGCGGTCGATGAATTCCTGCACCGAACCAACAACCAGCTTCAGTCCAAGGCGCTCAACGGTGCGGTCGCGGAAGTCGATGACCTCCGGGAAGTTGTGACCGGTGTCCACGTGCAGGACCGGGAACGGAACCTTGCCCGGCCAGAAGGCCTTGGTGGCCAGATGCAGCATGACCACGGAGTCCTTGCCACCGGAGAACAGCAGCGCAGGCTTCTCGAACTCGGCGACAACCTCGCGGATGATATGAATCGCTTCGGACTCGAGGGTGTCCAGGCTGGAGAGACGCTCCGCTGAAGGGGCGTCGACTGCCGCTGCAACTTCCACCGTGGACTCCTCTGTTGTGTACGTGCTCATGTGTGTAGTCCGCATTCTGTCTTGTCGGATCCAGCCCAGCGGCCGGCGCGGGGGTCTTCGCCCGGGGCCACCTTGCGGGTGCATGGCTGGCAGCCGATGGACGGGTAGCCCTGGCTCAGGAGGGGGTTGACGGGAAGGATGTTGTCCTCGGAGTACTCGATCAGCTGATCGAAGGTCCAGTCCACCATCGGGTTCACCTTGACCAGGCCGAAGCCTTCATCCCAGGTGATCACGGGCGTATTGGTGCGGGTGGGTCCTTCGTCGCGGCGGACACCGGTGAACCACACTTCGTAGCCGGCCAGCGAGCGACGCAGGGGCTGGACTTTGCGGAGGGCGCAGCACTGGGCGGGGTCGCGGGCGAACAGGTCCTTGCCCAGCAGGCGGTCCTGCTGTTCCACGGTGTTCTCCGGAAGGACATCCACCACGTTGACCCGCAGGTTCGCCGCAACTTCGTCGCGGGTCTCGTACGTTTCCTTGAAGTGGTAACCGGTCTCCAGGAATAAAACGTCGACGCCGGGCAGCTGGTCCGCCACCAAGGCCGGCAGGACGGCGTCGGCCATGGAGCAGGCCACCGTCACCGTGGGCAGCTCGAAGTTGCGGGCCACCCAGGCGATGACGTCCCGGGCCGGGGCGTTCCAGCCAAGCTCAGCGGCACCGGCTTCGGCCAGGGCCTTGAGCTCTTCGTGTGAGCGAAGGGCGGGCCGTGCGGCTGCACTGGCGAGGTCGGTGATGGTGACGGGATCTGTCATTGGAGATCTCCTTCATCTGCGGAGTGTGCCCACTCAGCGAAAGTCTGGCCCTCGGCGCCAACGGCGACGAACTTACGGACCACGCGCTCCACGTAATCGGGCAGGTCTTCCACCGTGACCTTGAGGCCGCGGACGGTACGTCCCAAACCGGCTTCCGCACGCTCGTTGTTAGCCAGCCCGCCACCGAGGTGGACCTGGAAACCCGGGGTGGGGTCGCCGTCGGGCGTTGGCAGCATCATGCCCTTCAGTCCGATGTCCGCGGTCTGGATGCGGGCGCAGGAGTTCGGGCAACCGTTGATGTGGAGGGACAGTGCCTGCGGCAGCTGCTTGGTTTCCACGAGGTCGGCCAGCCGCTCTTCCAGCTCGGCGATGGCCGTCGCCGCCGTAACCTTCGTTTCCACGATGGCCAGCTTGCAGTACTCGATGCCCGTGCAGGCGATGGTGCCGCGGCGGAACAGGGACGGCCGGGCGGAAAGGCCCAGGGTGTCCAGTTCGGCGATCAGCGGCTCCACCTGCTCCTTGGCCACGTCCAGGATGACGAGCTTCTGGTGGGGAGTAGTGCGCAGGCGGTAGCTGCCGTGCTTCTCCAGAGTGTCAGCCAGCGTAACCAGTGCCTCGCCGGACGTGCGTCCCACAGTGGGGGTCACGCCGATGAAGAACTTGCCGTCCTTCTGCTCGTGCACACCGATGTGGTCCCCTGGCGAGGTGGGCTTCGGAGCGGGCGGGCCGTCCGGAAGCTTGAAGCCAAGGTATTCGTCTTCGAGGATCTGGCGGAACTTGGCCGGGCCCCAGTCGTTCATCAGGAACTTCAGGCGTGCTTTGGTGCGCATGCGCCGGTAGCCGTAGTCGCGGAAGATGCTGGTGACGCCCAGCCACACTTCGGCAGCCACGTCAGCGGAGACGAACACACCCAGGCGTTCGGCCAGGCGCGGGTTGGTGGACAGGCCGCCGCCAACCCAGAGGTCATAGCCGGCACCGAGCTCGGGGTGGACCACGCCAACCAGGGCGAAGTCGTTGATTTCGTGCACCACGTCCTGGGACGGGTGGCCGGTGATGGCGGTCTTGTATTTGCGCGGCAGGTTGGCCAGCTCGGGGTCGCCGATGAACCGCTCGGCGAGTTCGTGGATGAGCGGCGTGGGGTCGATGATCTCGTCCTTGGCGATGCCCGCAACCGGGGAGCCGAGGATAACGCGGGGAACGTCGCCGCACGCTTCGGTGGTGGACAGCCCGATGGATTCGAGTCGGCGCCAGATCTCCGGCACGTCTTCAACCCGGATCCAGTGCAGCTGGATGTTCTGGCGGTCCGTGAGGTCGGCCGAGCCGCGCGCGAAGTCCACGGAAATCTGGCCGATGACGCGCAGCTGCTCGGTGGTCAACGCACCGCCGTCGATGCGGACGCGGAGCATGAAGTACTTGTCTTCGAGCTCGTGCGGTTCAAGTGTTGCGGTCTTGCCGCCGTCGATCCCGGGCTTGCGCTGCGTGTACAGGCCCCACCAGCGGAAACGGCCGTGCAGGTCCGTGCCGTCGATCGAGTCAAAGCCCTCTTTGGAGTAGACAGACTCAATGCGTTCCCGGACGTTCAGCCCGTTATCGTCCTGCTTCCAGGTCTCATTGGCATTGAGGGGCGTGGTGCCGTCAACCTTCCACTGGCCGTGGGGCTTGGCGGCAGGGCGGGTGCGTGCTGGGCGCGAAGGGACTGCGGTGTCCGCGGACGCACCGGCTACAGCTGTATCTGTCATGCTTCGACTGTAGGTCTGGCCAGTTTTCGCCAGCAAAGGTCCGGAAACGCTAAGTCACCTAGGGAAACATTTCGTCACGAAGGGTTTCTCTGCCTTGTTCCGGAGCGGCTCTTATGCAGGTCCCCTTCGGTCACTTTTCCGCGCGGATAAAGGTTAGGACAGCCTTTCCAACACTGCGTCGTACCGTTCCAGTGCGATCTCCGCGAGCACCTTGGACGGCAGCAGCGGCGCCGACACAATGTCGGCTCCGGCCTTCGCCAGTTGGTCGTGGAAGTAGCCGGTGGCCAGCAGGTAGGAAGAGACGAAGACCCTCCCGGTACCTCCGCTTGCGGTGAGTTCCGCACGCAAGGAGGCGACGCCGTCGGGCACTGTTGGCTGCGCACTGGCGCCATAGGCGACGCGGACCTTGTTCGGGAGCAGCTCAGCAAGCAAGCGTGACTGCTCCTCGGAATCTACTGAACCGTCCGGAAGGGACGATCCCGCGGCAGCCAGCAGCACGCCGTCGTCCTCGTTCAGGCCGGCGGCCCGCAAGTGCGTGGCGAGCAGCTCAGCCAGGCGCGCGTCTGGACCCAGCGGTCGCGCGGCTATGACCTCGGGCCTGCCCTTGATCGCCTTGGGTACGTCCACCTTGATGTGGAAGCCGGTTGACAGCAAAAGCGGTACGACTACGGCGGCTGTCCCCGCGGGCAGGCCCTCCACCACACCGGACAGCTCGGGCTCCTGGACGTCAACGTACGCTTCCAGAACCCGAAGCCCGGGCCGGAGGGCCTCGATGTCGGCCATGACCTGGCGGATGGCAGCTTGGCCTTCGGCGTTACGGGTTCCGTGGGCACACGCGATCAAAACGGGGCTGTTCATGGGAGCTAGCGTAACGTTGAGCCAGCACCAGTTGAGAGCCGCACGCAGAAAGAACCCTTCCAGTTGATTTCCATTGACATCGTCCTTCTGTGGCTTGACCTGGTGGGCGTGTTCTTCTTTGCCGTCTCAGGATCTTTGCTGGCAGCCCGCAAACAGTTCGACATTGTAGGTTCGGTGCTTCTCGCCTCCATCGTTGCCTTGGGCGGCGGTGTGATCCGCGACATCATCATCAACGCCGGTCCCCCCATCGCGTTCACGAATCCTGCGTATCTTGCCCCTCCGCTGCTGGCGGCGATGCTGGTCTACTTCCTGTTCTCGTCGGTCCAGCGCTTCACCTCCCTTCTGACGCTGTTCGACGCCGGCGGCTTGGCTTTGTTCTGCATCACGGGGACTTTGAAAGCGCTCACCGCCGGGGTCAATCCGGTGGCCGCCATTTTGCTGGGTGTGACCACGGCCGTGGGTGGCGGACTGCTGCGCGACATTACGGCAAACGAAATCCCCACGCTCTTCAATGCCCGCGACCTCTATGCCCTGCCTGCCTTTGTTGGCGCGGGACTCACCACCCTTTTGTGGCACCTCGGTACTTTCACCGGGCTGACAGCGTGCGTTATTGCCGGGGTGGTGTTCGCCTTCCGTGTCACCGCGTGGCGACGCAGCTGGCACGTGCCGCTCGCGGTCCGTGGTTGGCACCGGCCCGGCAGTGGAACAGGCGCAATTTCAGGTGCCCGGGATTAGCTAGGATAAGAGCATGACTGACATGTTCCTCGAGAAGTTCCGCGCGCTGGTCCCAAAGTATCTCGAGGATGAATGGCAGGAAGAAGACGGCCTCACGCCGGGCGAGCTGGACGACGCCCTCGCTGACCACACCTTCACCATCCCGCTGGTCCTGCGCGAGTTCTACTTGGCGATCGGCGGTTGCGAGGACCTCATGGAGGCCTACCACTACTTCTGGGACCCCGAGGAACTCGAGGTCGATGACGAAGGCTTCCTCATGTTCCTCGAAGACGAGGACGAACAATTCACCTGGGGCTTCCGCACGGCGGACCTTGGCATCCCTGACCCCATCGTCTGGCGCCGCAACAACGCCCGCGGCCAGTGGAAGAGCGAGGAAGGCACGTTCTCCGAGTTCGTGTTCGACATGTTCGAGTGGGCGTTCAACGACGAAGACTAGTTTTCTTCACAGCAGCCCCCGCGCACCCTCACCGGGTTGCGAAGGGGGCTGTTTTGCTGGGAGCACGGGGCTGCCGAGACCCACTTTGATGATGAAACTGCCCTGACACGCCGCTGAAGGTGCGTGTCGCAGGAAGTTGGTCGCCAAAGTGGGTGGTGGCGCTACGGCACTGACAGGAATTTACGACGGCGGAACCCACCCGGGTGCGTACCTTGCGGGTGCATAGCGGCCGGCTTCCCGGTTCCAAAGGACTGCCATCACTTCTGCAACCATTCGCTGTGGGTGGTACACGACGTCTGCATAGTAGTAGTGCAGGCTCACGAGTCCGCCGCGGAGACCGGCATTGTTCCGGTAGTGGTCCTTCTTGACCTGTTTGCCTTCAAGGTGCGTGCCGCCGTCGAGTTCAACTATCAGGCACTCGTTGATCAAGCAGTCCACTTCACCTACTCCGGGCACCTCCGCGTGCATCTGAACCCGCAGGCCGGCCCGGCGGAAGTGGGTGTGCGCGAGCACTTCCAAGAGCGAGTCGGCCCTTGGCAGGACCAGATCCAATATGGCGCGAAGTTTGCCGTTCCTGTTGCCCGGCATCTTGCTTTCCAGGAACTTGGTGGTCAGCAAGGCCTGGCTCACGGCACTTTGCACCATGACCAGCGACTCCAGCTCAGGCAAGCACCTCATGGCGTGCAGTAGAACATCGGCCACTCCCGCAACCGGCAGATAGGGGTGGTCCGGGTGTGGGCACTGGCCGTGGTGAAGTACGCGTCGCCGCGCCAGGCCTGTCCCGCAACTCAGGTGGAGCTGCTCACCTTCGTGGAGCGTCCACAGACGATAAAACCGGGCAGCCGAGACACAGGTCAGCTTTCCGTTGGCCCTGAACGCGGTCACAATGTCAGGATCGGCATCCCGTGTGACGTAGACGCCACGATGCAGCCGACTCATGACACCTTCTTTGACTGCCCTCGCCAGAGCCCTCCGGGTAAATCCAGCCGCATAGAGCATTTTGGTGGTCGCAGCCCCATGACGGCTACGGAGGAAGTCAACAATGTCCATATGGAAATAGTCAGGCTTGGACGGTTCACGTAGCTGACGGGGATAGGTCTATGTGGAAAACCCCCAGTACCGACACCACCCACTTTGGGGGGATTTTGAATCCAACACACCTCGATTCCGCGCGTACAAGGCTTCGTGGAATCAAAGTGGGTGGCGACGACACAGCCACGGTCTGTAATTCACAGCACCACAATCGAAAATCCGTTGACCCCAAGAGTTGCCAATGTGACAGGATTGTCATAAGCTTTTCACGGATCCACTAAATGCCTCCGGTGGGTCTGATGCGAACGGAGATTGTGGTCCCGGTTCGGTGCAGCGTATGACTCGTAACGTTGCAGCGAGCCGGGGCCATTCCGTTTTTTCGGCCAAGGACGTGGAGGCGCGTGCGGCCACCACCAGCATTGATTCCACTCCCCCTCTGCGACACACCTTTGACAGGCGTGTCTAAGGACACCGCAGCTCAATGTGGGTGGTGAAGGCCCGGGTTCCAAAATACCCTCAGCACAAAAAACAGGCGCCCGGCCCATGAAGGTCCGGACGCCTGCCAAAGCAGAGGAAATTTAGCTGCTGCGGTCCACCACGGCGTGCGCAAAGTTGGTCAGCGATGCCTTCACCACGCCCTCCGGCAACGGGGCCAAGGCTGCCACGGCCTCGGCGGACCACTGACGGGCGATCTTCCAGGATTCGGTGGTCACGGGGTGCTCGCGGAGTCCGGCAACGGCCTCAGCCAATGCTTCGTCAGAGGACAGGTCACCGTCCACCAATTCCAGCAGCTCAATCGCCGAGGCATCCCCTGCTGCGGCATCGCGCCGCAACAACAGGACGGGCAGGGTGGGAACGCCCTCACGGAGGTCCGTGCCCGGGGACTTGCCCGACTTGACCTTTACACCGGTGACATCGATGACGTCGTCGGCAAGCTGGAAGGCAACGCCCACCTTTTCGCCGTACTCCACCAGGAGGTCCTCGAAAGCCTCATCGGCACCGGCGAAGATCGCACCGAGCTGGCCGGAAGCGGCCACCAGGGAGCCGGTCTTGTCCGCGATCACGGAGAGGTAGTGCTCCACATGGTCTTCGTCTTCGCGGGGTCCTACAGTTTCGTGGAGCTGGCCGAGGCACAGGCGTTCGAAGGTCCGGGCCTGGATCCCCAGGGCCCGTGAGCCGAGTTCGGACACCAGGATGGAGGCACGGGCGAAGATCAGGTCGCCGGTGAGAATGGCAACCGAGTTGCCCCAGACCTCGTGGGCCGTCGGTGCGCCGCGGCGGTAGGGAGCGGAGTCCATCACGTCATCGTGGTAGAGCGTTGCAAGGTGCGTCAGCTCAACAACTACAGCGGCCTGGACAACCTCGGGCCGCGAAGCATCACCAAGGTGCGCACACAACAGGGTGAGCAGCGGACGGATGCGCTTGCCACCGGCTTCCACCAGGTGGCGCGACGTCGCGTCAGCAAGGGGGTCCGAGTTGGAGATGGCCTCGCGGAGCTTCTTTTCCACGCGTGCCAGGTTGGTGGTGATGGCGGGGCCGAGCTCGGCGTCACCGGCAATCGCAGCGAAACCGGCGGGCAGCTGAAGCCCCGTGGCGATCGCGGTGGTGTTGGGGGCAGGCTCAACAGAGTCCGGCAGGCCGTGTCCGGCATGCGTCCAGCTGTGTTCGGCAGAGTTCGTCACGGGTTAACCCTAACTAGTTGTTGCGGAAACCGCGGTGTCGGAGCCGGCCACCTGAACAGCACGGGCAGAGGAACTGTTGGACGTGGCCGGAACCAGCATCTCAAGGACGCGGATCACGCGGTCTTCGAAGCCCTTCGCGGAGGGGTCCGTGAGGTTGGCGAGCATGCGGACCACGAAGCGCATCAGCACCGGGACGGGCATGCCGGTGCGCAGGGCCAGCTTCATCACGGCAGGCTTGCCGATCAACGCGGCAAAAGCGCGACCCAGGGTGAAGTGGGAACCCCACTGGTCCCGCACATAGTCCGCGTACCGCGAAAGGTGCGCATCGGCGTCGTCGGCGGTCCAACCTGCCGAAGCGGAGCGCGCCGAGCAATCAACAATGAACTCGGCCGCGAACCGTGCCGACTCCATCGCGTAGGAGATGCCTTCGCCGTTGAACGGGGACACCATGCCGCCGGCATCGCCCAGCAGGAGCAACCCGGGCGAGTAGTGCGGCGTGCGATTGAAGCCCATGGGCAGCGCGGCGCCGCGGATCTCCCCCACCTGGTTTTCGGGCGTGAAGCCCCATTCCGAGGGCATGCCTGCGGTCCATTCGCGCAGGACCTGCTTGTAGTCGAGCTTTCCGAATTCCTTGGACGAGTTCAGGATGCCGAGGCCAACGTTGGATGTGCCGTCGCCCACGCCGAACACCCAGCCATAGCCGGGCAGTGGCTTGCCGGACTTGCCGGGAAGTTCCAGCCAACCTTCCATCCAGTCGTCCTCGTGGCGCGGCGAGGTGAAGTAGGTGCGCACGGCGACGCCCAGCGGACGGTCGTCGCGCTTGTGCATCCCCAGCGACACGGCCGTGCGAGTGGAATTGCCGTCCGCCGCGAGAACGACGTCGGCATGGAAGTCGCGCGTTTCGCCCGTCTTGCGTCCGGACTCGTCCAGGAGGGCGGCCCGGGCGCCGATGACCCGGCCGTCGTCGGACGTCAGCGCGGTGGTGACACTGTGGCGTTCAAGCACGACGGCGCCAACGGACTGTGCGTGACGGGCCAGGTCCTCGTCGAAACCGAGTCGGGTCCGGATCAGTCCGTACGTGGGAAAATCCGCAACCTCGGGCCATGGCAGCTCGATAGTGCGGCCGCCTGCGATCAAGCGGAGCCCCTTGTTCCGCCGCCAGCCCTCAGACTCGGCGTGCGGGAGGCCTAGCTTCTGGATTTCGCGGACCGCACGCGGAGTGAGGCCGTCGCCGCACACCTTCTCACGGGGAAATGAGGTCTTTTCCAGGACCGTGACATCAATGCCGGCCTGGGCGAGGTAATACGCGGCGGTGGACCCGGCGGGGCCCGCGCCAACAATCAGTACTTTCACGTCGTCCTAAATCAGCAGGCAATACACGTTAGCTGGGCTGGTGGCGAGGCTTGATCTGGCGGCGCAGTTTGGCCACTGGAACGCTTTCGCGGTGCTCGGCAGGCTTCTGCGCACGGTGCACGGCAACGATTCCGCCGCTGAGGTTGCGGTAGGTGATGTCCGTCCAACCGGCGTCGCTGAGCCACTGGGCAAGGTGGTCCTGGTCCGGCCAGGCGCGGATGGATTCAGCGAGGTACACGTAGGCATCCGGGTTGGAGGAAACCTTGGTGGCGATAGCGGGAAGCGCGCGCATCAGGTACTCGGTGTAAAGATTGCGCCACAGCGGAACCACGGGGTGGGAGAACTCGGCGATGACCAAACGGCCGCCGGGCTTGGTGACGCGCAGCATTTCCTCAAGGGCCTTGCGCGGCTCCACGACATTGCGCAGGCCGAAGGAAATGGTGGAGGCGTCGAAGCTGTTGTCAGCGAAGGGCAGGTTGGTGGCATCCCCGGCGATGAAGTCGATGTCCGGGCGGCGGCGCTTACCCACCTTGAGCATGCCCAAGGAGAAGTCGCAGGCAACAACGTCCACGCCGGCGTCGGCGTACGGTTCGCTGGAGGTACCGGTTCCGGCGGCGAGGTCCAGGACCTTCTGGCCTACCTTGACATCCATGGCGTCCACCACGATGCGGCGCCAACGGCGGGTCTGCCCCATGGACAGGACATCGTTCACGACGTCGTATTTGGGGGCGACATCGTCAAACATCGTCGCAACTTCGTCCGGACGCTTTTCCAAGGATGCTCGGTTCACCCTGTAATTGTCTCAGACATTCAGCGGACTTTGCTGCGCTGTAGAAGAAGGGTCAGGTTCTGCCCGCACCCGGGAGTACTGTAGTTCCATCATGACGAGCACGCTCCGTACCTTGACAGTCCCCCTCGATGTTGGATCATCCGCAGGGGGGCTGCCGTCGTTTCTGGTGCGGGACGACGTCCTTTGCTGGTCCCGACGCGAAGCCGGCTTGGTGGGCTACGGGGAACTGACCCGTTTCAACGCCACCGGACCCGAGCGCTTCCTGGAAGCCGACATTTGGTGGCGGCACCTCATTCTTGAGGCAGAGATCACGGACCACGTTGAGCTTCCGGGCACCGGCCCCGTGGCTTTTGGCTCCTTCGCCTTCTCCAAGACGTCCACGCACGTTTCGCGCCTGATCCTCCCTGAACTGGTGGTCGGCATCCGTGACGGCCGTGCCTGGGCAACCCAGTTGACGTTCGACGACCACCCCCTCACCCAGGCGGGCGTCCTCGCCACCGTGGACCGCTGGCTGACCGGTGGCGAGCCGAACGGTGAGGATTCAGCGTCAGGAGGGTCCGACGTCGGACTCTCGCCTGCTGATGCGTCGCTCGACGGTTCCTCCGGTCACCTCAGCCATGGTTCCCTCAACGAAGCCAACTGGATGCAGGCCGTTGCCGATGGCGTTGAGGAGATCCGCGCGGGCAAGCTGGAGAAGCTGGTGCTGGCGCGCGACGTCGTCGCTACCCTCCCGGAAGGGGTCAACGCTGCGGAGGTACTTCGCCAGCTCGCCGCACGGTACCGCGAATGCTGGACGTACGGCGTCGATGGACTGGTAGGTGCCACTCCGGAGATGTTGATCCAGGTGGAGGGCCGCACGGCGCAGGCGCGTGTGTTGGCTGGAACGTTGGACCGCCGGGATGCCGAGGGCGTGGACGGCTCCCCCATGGCCTACGCAGAACGCGTGTTGGCTGGTTCCGAGAAGCAACGCCATGAGCACGAGATCGCCATCGATTCCCTGACCCGGCAGCTTGCCCCGTTCTCGGAAGCCATGAACGCCCACAGCGAGCCGTTCATCCTGGAGCTCCCGAATGTATGGCACCTGGCCTCGGACGTGAAGGCTGAGTTGGCGGATATCGAAGGCCACGTGCCCACCTGCCTGGCCTTGATCAATGCGCTTCATCCGACTGCTGCGGTCTGCGGGACGCCTACCCTGGTGGCCGGTGCGTTGATTCGTAAACTCGAGCATCTGGATCGCGGACCGTACGCCGGCCCGGTGGGCTGGCTGGACGCCGCCGGCAACGGCGAATGGGGCATTGCCCTCCGTGGCGCAGTGATCGAGGACGCCAATACGGTGCGGTTGTATGCGGGTTGCGGCATCGTTGAGGGTTCGCAGCCCGAGGCCGAACTGGCTGAAACCTGGGCCAAGTTCCGCCCTATGCTTGAGGCCCTGGGCATCCGACGCTGAATCTGGGATTACAGACTGTGCCTCGGAAAGCGCCCTTGCAAAACGAGTAAACTAGTTATCCAATAGTGAAACTTAGTTTTCTGTGATGCACATCTCACGTTCGGCGCTACACTAAAACCGACTCAGTTCAGCATCCACTGCAACAAAAGGTAAAAAACATGCAGATCTCCCGTTCGGTTATGTCCGGCACCAAGATTGCCGCCGTGCTCGCAGCAGGCGCGCTGGCCCTGACCGCTTGCGGTGGCTCCTCCACCCCGGCAGCGTCTGATTCGGGCCTCAAGCTCATCAACGCCGGCAAGCTCACGGTGTGCTCGGACATTCCCTACGAGCCCTTCGAATTCCAGAAGGACGGCAAGAACGTCGGCTTCGACATGGATATTGCCGCTGAAGTGGCCAAGGACGCCAAGGCCGAGCTCAACGTAGTGGACAGCTCGTTCGAAGCCATCGAAACCGGCACCGCGCTGACCGGTTGCGACGTCTCCATCTCCTCCATCTCCATCACGGACGTCCGCAAGAGCGTCATGGACTTCTCCAGCCCCTACATGGACGACGACCTGACCCTCGTGGCTTCCTCGTCGTCCGGCATCAGCAACATTGACGGCGCCAAGGGCAAGAAGGTGGGCGTCCAGCAGGCCACCACCGGCGCCCAGTACGCCAAGGACAAGGGCATCGACGCACAGCAGTTCGAGGACTCCGGCCTCCTGGTCCAGGCCCTGAAGGCCGGCACCATCGACGCCGCCATCGGCAACCAGTCCGTCCTGGCCTACGCCATCAAGGACGAGTCCAACATCAAGCGCGTTGAAGACTACGCAACGGGCGAGAAGCTCGGAATCTCCATCAAGAAGGGCAACACCGCCATGGCGGATGCTGTCAACGCCACGCTCAAGCGCATCACTGACGACGGCACCCTGAAGAAGTTCGAGACCACCTGGTTCGGCGAAGCCGCCAAGTAGTCCGAGCACCCGGCTCCCGAGATCCACGCAGGAGGGGCCCCGTAACGATATGTTCAGTTGGACAGTTCGTACGGGGCCCCACCCGCGCAACATGAATGTGAGAACACCATGGCAATGACTGCACGTCAACGAGCCAAAGTCAGTCTGTACGTCCAGGCCGGAATCTTCGTTGTGGCCGTGGCCGCAGTGATCCTTGCCGTGGACTGGAAGACCGTTGGAAACAGCGTCTTCAACTTCGCCAAGATCGGCCCGATGTTCCCGGATATCTTCCTGGTGGGCCTCAAGAACACCCTCATCTACACGGCGCTGGCCTTCGTGGTGGGCCTGTCCGGCGGTCTGCTGCTTGCCTTGATGAAGCTCTCCTCCTTCCCGCTGTACCGCTGGCTCGCCACGGGCTACATCGAGTTCTTCCGCGGCGTCCCTGCGCTCTTGGTCTTCATCGCTTTCGGCTACGGCGTTCCGCTGGCCTTCGGCGTCCAGTGGGACGTCAACATCGTGGTCATGGTTTCCCTCGGAATGGTGGCTTCGGCGTACATTGCCGAAACCCTTCGCGCCGGCCTCCAGGCTGTGCCCAAGGGCCAGATGGAAGCCGCCCGTTCACTGGGCATGCCGCACTGGCGGGCCATGGTGTCGATCGTGATCCCCCAGGCTTTCAAGATCGTCCTGCCGCCGCTGACCAACGAAATCATCCTGCTCACCAAGGACTCCTCGCTGATCTACGTGCTGGGCCTCACCGCCTCGCAGTACGAGCTCACCAAGTTTGGCCGCGACGGCATCTCCAGCCTCGGCGCCGGACTGACCCCGCTGCTCGTGGCCGGCGCGTTCTACCTGGTCATCACCATCCCCTTGAGCCTCCTGGCACGGAAGTTCGAAAGCCGCTCCGCGCGGACGAAGCGATAGGCAGGACAGTCATGAACGACGTCGTAAACAGCACCGTCCGCGCCGCGGGCGTGAACATCAAGGACCTGCGGAAGTCCTACGGCAGCAACGAGGTCCTCAAGGGCATCTCGCTGACCGTGGAACCAGGCCAGGTAGTCTGCCTGATCGGGCCCTCGGGTTCTGGCAAGTCCACCCTCCTGCGCTGCGTGAACCTGCTCGAGCAGCCGAACGCCGGGACCATCAACGTAGGCAAGTTCGAGGCAACAGACCCCGACGTTGACCTCAACCGGATGCGCCAGAGCGTTGGAATGGTGTTCCAGCACTTCAACCTGTTCCCGCACCTGAGCGTGCTGGACAACTGCACCATCTCGCAGATGAAGGTCCTCAAGCGCTCCAAGTCAGAGGCAGGCCAGGTGGCGCGCCACAACCTGGAACGCGTTGGCTTGGGACACCTTGCCGACCGCTTCCCGGACCAGCTCTCCGGCGGCCAGCAGCAGCGCGTGGCCATCGCCCGTGCGCTGTCCATGGATCCGCAACTCATGCTGTTCGATGAGCCCACCTCCGCGTTGGACCCCGAGACCGTGGGCGATGTCCTGGCCGTCATGCGCAAGCTGGCCCAGGAAGGCATGACCATGCTCGTTGTCACGCACGAAATGGGCTTTGCCCGCGAAGTGGCCGACCGCGTGGTCTTCATGGACGCCGGCGTAGTGGTCGAAGAGGGTTCTGCGGAGCACGTCATCGGTGCCCCCACACAGCCACGCACCAAGGAATTCCTGCGCCGGGTCCTGGATCCGACGCACATTGGCGTCGAGGAAGCCTGACGCCACCTGGCCCACTGGTGCCGCGCGCACCAGACGTTCCTTGGCAGCGCACCCTTTTCCGCCATCCGCACCCGAGATTACGGGCGCGGATGGCGGAAACAGGTGCGGCGCCGGGCTGCTACTAGCCCGCCGTCAGGACCTTGCCCACGGCACCGGAAACAGCGTCCTTGATCCGGGCATGCAATCCCCGTAAGCCCGCCCGGTCCACCCGCACCTCCACAATGGTGCGCCCCTTCAGCGGCGACTTGAGTGCATCGGCGAGTTCCGCCGTCGTGCTTACCGCTTGGTGCCCGACGCCGTAGGCCGCCGCGAGTGCCGCGATGTCCACTGAGTGCGGGGTACCAAAGAGGCGTTCGACGGCGGTGCCGTAGGCGCCTGAGTCTTCCACGGCACCGTGTTCCAAAAGCGCGAAAATGGCGCCGCCGGAATCGTTGAGGACCACGATGCGGAGATCTGGCACGGGTTCACCATGGCCCAGCAGCAGTCCACCGGCGTCGTGCAGGAACGTGACGTCGCCCAGAAGGACCGTGGTTTCACGTCCGCTGCCCAGTGCGATTCCGGTGGCCGTGGCGATGGTTCCGTCGATTCCAGCCAGGCCGCGGTTGGCATAGACGGTGGCGATGGGCTCGGAGTGGGGTTGCCCGGCAAGGTCAACGTCCCGGATGCCATTGGAGGACCCCAGGACCAATTGCCCCCGCGAGTGCTCCCAGACGGTGGCCCCTACTGCCGGGCCGTTGGCGACGCTCTCTGTGTCCAGCACTCCGTCCAGGCCGTGTTGGGCGGCAGCTCCCGCGAGGAGCCAGGAGTCCAGCCATTCAGCGGTTCCCCGGCCGGCGAACTCCGCCAACTCGGGAAGGGTTTCGATGGGTGTTTCGCGGCGCCGGCCTGGCTCGTACCAGGCAACCGGGACCGGCTGGTAGATCGCTGTTTCGACGGACTCGAGTGCCAGGAGCGAGGCAACCGGACGGGAAAGCGTGGCACGGCCGAACAGGACCACGCGTTCGATCGGGGCTGTCGATTCCGGGCCGAAGTGCTCCAGCAGCAACCGGTACGGTCCCACCGCGTTGGGACCGTACCGCGCGTTCGACGACGGTTCGGCGAGCAACGGCAGTCCGTGGGCGCGTGCAAAGGCCTCAGCCACGGGTCCGGCGTCGTGTCCTGCGAGGACAACTGTGCGTCGCTCAGCCAGTTCGTTGGATGCTGCCGGAAGGTCCAAAGCCTGCGGACCGGCGTCGTAGTGGAACACGCCATGTCCTTGGGCGTCCGGCAGGGCGTCGCCGGCCTCTGGCACCAGCGGATCGCGGAACGCCAAGTTCACTTGGACCGGGCCCGGAGGCGTATCTTCCAGGGCGCCGGTGGCTGCGTATAGGGCTGTGGCAACGGACCGCTGCGGGTTCTCCCCCGCGGCGACGTCGACGGCGAAGCGCACGTGATCGCCGAAAAGGTCCAGTTGGACAGTGGTTTGGTTCGCCCCGGTTCCATGAAGTTCTTCGGGCCGGTCAGCCGAGATAACCACCACCGGGACGGCGGAATGGTTGGCTTCCATGACTGCCGGCAGGAGATTGCCAACGGCCGTGCCAGATGTGGTGACCACAGCAACCGGTGCCTCGGTGGAGAGTGCCAAGCCCAGCGCGGTGAAGCCGGCATCGCGTTCGTCGATCCTGACATGGAGGCGAACCCGGCCCGCGACCTCTGCTTCCGCGAAGGCGTAGGCCAGGGGCGCCGACCGCGAACCTGGCGCCACCACCGCGTGCCGCACACCGCCGTCGAGCAGTGTTGTCACGGCGATCCGGGCGGCGGCGATGGATGTCAGAGAGTCCTGGGAAGTCACCGTTCCAGTCTATTGGCGCCCGCAGTCCCCAACGCTCTCTCCCATCCCACCCCCCAAACACCCGTCCCTCTCTCCCATCCCAACCGCCACCGGCCAACGCTCTCTCACCCAACGCCGCCTTATGCGCATAGACTCGACCGGGAAGGAGAATGACATGGCAAAAGGTCCCACGGTTTATCACGTTGCTGAACGGGCAGGCGTCTCGATTGCAACCGTTTCCTTCACCTTCCGGCAGCCCGAGAAAGTCAAGGCATCCACCCGTGAATTGGTCCTCGCGGCGGCCGAAGCTCTGGGCTATGTACCCAGCGCCAGCGCCCGGGGCCTGGCGCGGGGCAGGACAGGTGCCTTGGGCCTGTTTGCGTACGATTACCTCCTGGACCCGGCCAATGGGCGTCGAGAAGAAGGCATTTCTGCCTCCAACCCTGCTTCGGCAGAGGGTCTCGGCAACGAGGATCTTCGCCTGTTCCCTCTGTATGTGGACGAGGTTCAGCGCGGCGTCGAGTTGGAATGTTGGCGCCGTGGACAGGCCCTCTTGGTCGGTGGCGGCAATCCGGAAAACAACGAGGCAGTGTTGTCCGATATTGCCGGCCGCGTGGACGGACTGGCGGTGTTTCCCCGCTCAGTGCCCAGCGAAGCCCTGGCGCGAATAGCCCGGCGCATCCCCGTAGTGGAGGTCTCGGAAAGCGACTTGAACCAGGAGCTGGACCACGTCACTGTAGACAATACTTCCGGCATTCGGGCGATGACAAAGCATCTCCTCACGGAGCACGGCTACACCCGGTTAATGTTTCTCGGCGGCATGCCCTCCTCCGACAATGAAGAACGCCTCCAGTCATTCCTCGGAACGCTGCATGAGGCAGGCCTGGAACCGGCCCGCGAGCCCAACTATCCATGTGGCAGCGACGAGTCCGTCGCGGAAGTCATCCGCAATGTTTGCAAGGATGGCGGCTTGCCGGATGCCATTGTTTGCGCCACAGACCAGGACGCCTTGGTGGTCTTGGATACTCTCGCGGCCGCCGGAGTCAGCGTGCCCAAGGACGTCTCCGTCACCGGGTTCGATGGCATCGCCGCGGGCCGCGTGGTCCGACCATCCCTTAGCACGGTGCGCCAACCCATGGAACAGATGGGCCGCACCATGGTGCAACTGCTCCTTGACCGGCTGGATCATCCCGAAAAGGCGCCTTCCGCCGTGCGTCTTCCCGTCCGCCTCGTCGTGCGGGAAAGTTGTGGCTGCCAGCCGGGCTAGGCCTGCGGTCCCCTTTCCTTGAAGTCCGGCAGGCACCACCCTGCCGGACTTTCTGTTTTCCACATTCCTTGCGTAGCTGTTGCCAAAGTCACATTCAATGCGCTTAGATTGACTCCGTTGCCAAATCAAAGCGCTTAGATAGTTGAATCGGGACGGACAATCCCGCCCCGTCCGTCCGCGCCCTGGCCGTGTTGGCAGGGAAGTGCGGGACCCACGAAAGGAACGATGATGATCCATCCGAACGCCACGAAAGCCGCCGCGGTAGGCCTCGCTGCCGCCCTGCTACTGACTGCATGCGGCAGGGATTCAGCAGCTCCAGCCGGTGAAGCAGCAGCCGCGCCCATCACTTCGGGACCGGCTACTGGCACCATCACCCTGTGGGCCCAGGGCAGCGAGGGCGAAGCCTTGCCCGCTCTGTTGAAGGAATTCGAGGCGGAGAATCCCGGCGTAAAGGTCAACGTCACGGCCATTCCGTGGGACGCGGCGCTCAGCAAGTACCAGACCGCCATCGCGGGCGGGACAACTCCTGATGTTGCCCAAATGGGTACCACGTGGATGGGCGATTTCAGCGATGCCTTTGACGCCACCCCCAAGGACATCGACCCCAGCACGTTCTTCCCCAGCTCCGTGAAGTCAACGGAAGTTGAAGGCACCAGCTACGGTGTGCCGTGGTACGTCGATACCCGGGTGGTCTATTACCGCAGCGACCTCGCAGAGAAGGCCGGGATAACCAAAGCCCCGGAAACCTGGGACGACTTCAAGGCCCTTGCCAAGGGGCTCCAGGAAAAGGCCGGAGCCAAATTCGGCATCCAACTGCCCGTCGGTGCGGCCGGCTCCTACCAGGACACCCTCCCGTTCCAGTGGTCCAACGGAGCCAAGCTCATGAACGACGACGGCACCAAGTGGACCCTCGATACCCCTGAAGCCGCCGAGGCGCTGAAGTTTTACTCAGGCTTCTTCAAGGACGGTATTGCCTCAAAGGCGGCCTCCACCGGAACCACGGCCGAGGCTTCATTCGTTGACGGCTCCGCGCCGATGATGATCAGCGGTCCCTGGCACGTTGGACTCCTCAACAAGGCAGGAGGGGAAGGTTTCGCAGACAAGTACAAGGTTGCCCCTATGCCCAAGGCCAAGAGCTCCACGTCCTTCGCCGGAGGCTCCAACATGGTGGTGTTCAAGAAGTCCAAGAACCGGGACGCGTCTTGGAAGCTTCTTCAGTGGCTGTCCAAGCCCGAGGTCCAGCTCAAGTGGTACAAGGCAACGGGTGACCTCCCTTCCCAGGAGAGCGCATGGAAGGACCCCTCCCTGGCTGCAGACAGCAAGCTTTCCGTGTTCGGGGAACAGCTGAAAACCACCAACAACCCGCCGTCCGTCACCACGTGGACTCAGGTCGCCGCAGCTGCCGACACAGAGATTGAGCAGATAGTGAAGGCGGGCAAAGACCCCGAAGAGGCGCTGAAGTCCCTTCAGCAAACCGCCGATTCGATTGGAACCGGGAAGTAACAGTGGCAACCACCACAAGCGTCAGGCCTGCCAGCATCAGGGTCGCTGGCAGGCCTCCGGTCCGTGGAGGACGCGCACGTCGACGCCGGAACGCCTTGGTAGCGTGGCTCTTCGCGTTGCCGTTCGTCCTTGTTTTCTCGGTCTTCATGCTGGGACCACTGGTCTCCTCGTTCCTGATGTCCTTCACGGACTTCACCAGCCGCGACATCGATAACCCGTTTGCCGTGGGATTCGTCGGATTGGATCAGTACGCTGCCCTCTTCAGGAATCCCCAGTTCCTGCATTCCGTCCTCAACACCACCTATTTCGTGGTTGCCGGGATACCTCTGACAATCGTTCTTGCTTTGGCATTGGCGGTGGCTCTCAACAACGGCATCACCCGATTCCGCACCGCCTTCCGCGTTGGCTTCTACACCCCGGTGGTCACCAGCATCGTGGCAGTCGCGGTCGTCTGGCGGTTCATCCTGCAGCCCGACGGCCTGCTCAACGTCATTCTCGGCTGGGCGGGCATCGCCGGTCCTGACTGGCTCAACAGCACCGCGTGGTCCATGCCTGCCCTGATCATGCTCGCAGTGTGGCGGAACCTTGGAACCCTGATGATCATCTTCCTGGCCGGCCTCCAGAATGTTCCGGCCGACATCCTTGAGGCAGCGGCAGTGGACGGCGCCAATGCCTGGCAGCGCTTCATGCGGATCACTCTGCCGATGCTGCGCCCCACTCTGCTCCTGGGCACGGTCCTGCTTTCCGTGGGCTTCCTCCAGTTCTTCGAAGAGCCCTTTGTGATGACCAAGGGAGGGCCTTTGGACTCCACGTTGTCGGTCAGCTACTTCACCTTCAACCAGTTCGGGTTCGGCAAATATGGGCTCGCTTCGGCGGCCAGCTACGTGCTATTTGTGGCCATTGCGCTGCTCAGCCTGATCCAATTTCGAGCCCTGCGATCCAAGGACTGAGGCAACCAGTGACAATCCAAGAAATGACCCGGAAACGCAAGCAGCGAACGCCTTCGGCCCGCCTCTGGACCTACGCCATCCTGATTGTTGCAGTTGCCGCCACTCTCCTGCCGTTTGCATGGATGTTCCTGGGCGCTTTCAAGACCCAAGGTGAGCTCCTCCGGCGGCCCATCACATGGTGGCCGGAGCAACCCACCATGGAGAACTTCCTGGTCTGGTTCAACGAACTCCATATCGGCACGTTCTTCCTCAACAGTGTTGTGGTTGCCGTATTCACCGTTCTGGGCAATCTGCTGTTCTGCTCCATGGTGGGATATGCCCTGGCCAAGATGGACTTTCCTGGCAAGCGATTCCTGTTCCTGCTGGTCATGGTCATGCTGATGGTCCCCGGCGTGGTGACGTTTGTTCCCCTGTTCGTGATGGTGAGCAAGCTTGGTCTGGTCAGCACTTACCCGGCCTTGATCCTTCCCTTTCTGGCCGCACCCATGGGCGTGTTCTTGATGCGCCAATTCATCATGGGTATTCCGGATTCCCTCATCGAGGCCGCGAGGATCGACGGCGCGGGTGAACTGCGCACGTTCCTGCGGATCGTGCTGCCGTTGTGTGGACCACCGCTGGCAACGCTGGGCATCCTCACGTTCCTCGGTTCCTGGAACAACTTCCTTTGGCCCCTCGTGGTCGCGCAGACCGAGGACATGTACACCCTGCCAGTGGCCCTGTCCCTCTATTCCACGGGTCAAAACGCCACCGACTACGGACTACTCCTCGCAGGATCCGTCCTGGTCATCACGCCCATCCTTCTCCTGTTCGTTGGCCTCCAGCGCTACTTCATTCAGGGCGTCGCGGCCACCGGCATCAAGTAACCAACCCCGGCGCAACCACAGAACTCTGCGCAAACGAACAACCTGACTCTCGAAAGTACCCATGACGTCACAAACCCACACCAGCCCCGGCCCAGCGATCTCAGTATCGGACGACGACACGCAGTACCGGGATCTCAACGGCAACGGGATCATGGATCCCTTCGAAAATCCGGCGCTCACGCCGCATGAGCGCGCCGCGGACCTAACATCACGGCTCAGCATCGAGGAGAAGGCCGGCCTGATGTTCCACACGGTCATCGAAACGGGTCCGGATGGTTCCCTGCTGGAGAAGCCAGGCAACATCAGCAAATCACCCACCAGCACCGTGATTCTTGGCAAGTTCATGAACCACTTCAACATCCATGGCCTGGGCACTGCCCGCGAGGCGGCCCGCTGGAGCAACGCCCTGCAGAAACTCGCCCAGGAGACTCCTCATGGGATCCCCGTGACCATCTCCACCGACCCGCGGCACGCGTTCATTGAGAATTCCGGTGTCTCGTTCACTGCAGCCCACTTTTCCCAGTGGCCCGAACCCCTTGGGCTCGCGGCCGTCGGGAGCGCCGAACTGATCAGACGCTTCGCCGAGATCGCCCGCCATGAATACACTGCCGTGGGAATCAGGGCGGCCTTGCACCCCACAGTCGACTTGGCCACCGAGCCGCGGTGGTGCCGGCAGGCTGGGACTTTCGGCCAGGACTCGGAGCTCAGCGCCAAGTACGTGGTGGAGTATCTGCAGGGCTTCCAAGGTAAAAACCTGGGGCCCGGCAGCGTTGCCTGCACCACCAAACATTTCCCGGGCGGGGGTCCCCAGCGCGACGGCGAGGACGCCCATTTCCCGTACGGGCGTGAACAGGTCTATCCGGGCGGTAGATTCGACGAGCATCTGGCCCCGTTCCGGACGGCCATCGCCGAGAAGACCAGTGCCATCATGCCCTATTACGGGATGCCCGTTGGCATTGAACTCGACGGTGAAGCCGTGGAGGAGGTGGGCTTCGGCTACAACAAGCAAATCATCACCGGCCTGCTCAGGGACAAGCTCGGCTTCGACGGTGTTGTGCTCAGCGACTGGGAACTCGTCAACGACAACCTCGTGGGCGAGCAAGTGTTGCCGGCCCGGGCCTGGGGTGTCGAACATCTCAGTGCACCGGAGCGAATGCTGAAAATCCTCGACGCCGGTGTTGACCAGTTCGGTGGCGAGGAGTGCACGGAGTTGCTCATCGGCCTCATACGGGACGGCTCGATCAGCGAGGATCGCATCGACGAATCCGTGCGCCGCCTTCTCTTGGTCAAATTCCAGCTGGGCCTGTTCGACAACCCCTTCGTGGACGAGGATGCAGCAGCCGAAATCGTCGGGAATGCAGAATTCCGACGCGAAGGTCACAGCGCACAGGCGCGGTCCGTGACGGTGCTGACAAACGCCACTGACGACGGCGGGACCAGCCTGCCGCTGGCTGGCTCGCCGTCCATCTATGTGGAAGGGATGGACGCCGCTAGCCTCACTGGCTTCGGAACCGCTGTCCGGAATCCGGATGACGCGGACATTGCTGTCGTTCGATTGCACTCCCCTTGGGAACACCGCGATGACCTGTTCCTCGAAAGGCACTTTCACGCCGGGAGCCTGGACTTCCCACCCGGACTGGTCTCCCGGTTACGGGCACTGGCACAACGAACTCCACTGATCATCGACGTACGGCTGGACCGGCCCGCCATCCTCACTCCCCTGGCCGGTTTCGCCTCGGCCCTGGTAGGGACGTTTGGAGTCTCAGACCGCGCTCTTCTCGATGCCCTGTTCGGACGCATCGAACCCCACGGCCGTCTTCCGTTCGAAATCCCACGGTCGATGGACGCCGTCCACGCCTCACGATCGGATGTCGCAAGCGACACCGCCAACCCCCTGTTCCCCTTTGGGCACGGCCTGAACCCGCCCAAGGCACCGAACCCCGGAAAAAAGACCGAAGCTTCTCCCACCACAGAGTAAGGATCGCGCATGAACCAGCACCTCGCGCAAACACCTGGAATCTCCGTTGCCACGCGTCGCCAGCTCTTGGCCGGCGTCGCGGCAGTTGCCGCCACCGGACTCACGGCCGCCACGGCGCACCCCGGCTTCGCCACCGCAACAGCAGTTCCGGCGTCGAGCGACTCGTCCAAGGCGCGCAACAAGGGCGGGATCGACCACAAAGTCATCAACCGGTGGGCGGAGGACACCTGGAAATCTTTGGTAGCAATGACGGATCCGCGAACGGGTTTGCCGGCCGACTACATCGGCGATTCCATCACCCAACCCAAGCGCAGCGGATTTACGTCCCCCACCAACATCGGCGGCTACCTGTGGAGCACTGTGGTGGCCCGGGAGCTCCACCTCATTAGTGCAAAGGAATGCCGGGACCGGCTGACCCAGACTCTCACCACGTTGTCACGCCTGAAGCACCACGAGCCCAGCGGCATGCTCTACAACTGGTACGACGAGGCCACCGGAGAGGTCATCACCATCTGGCCCGAGAACGGCAATGTGGTCCAGCCGTTCCTCTCCAGCGTGGACAACGGCTGGTTCGCGGCCGCGCTCATGGTAGTCCGCAATGCCGAGCCGAAGGTCGCTGCCTTGGCGAACAGCATCCTCAAAAGGATGGACTTCGGCATCTTTTACAACAAGGACGCCCGGCCAGGCGTTGCCGCGGGCCTCCTGCGCGGGGGCTTCTACGACGTCAAACCAACTGTCGGTACGGTTCAAGGCAACTACCTCGGCAAGGGACCAGACGTCTACTACACACTCAACCACTACGACGTCACCAATTCTGAACCTCGGATCGCCACGTACATCGGTATTGCTTTGGGTCAGATTCCTGCGGCCCACTACTTCGCCACCATGCGGGTATTCCCGGACACCTGTGACTGGTCCTGGCAAGAGCAGCAACCTGTCGGCAAACACCGGACCTACCAAGGGATCGATGTGTTTGAGGGTGCCTACACGTACCGTGGCATGCGGATCGTTCCGAGCTGGGGCGGGGATATGTTCGAGTCACTGATGCCGGATCTGTTCGTCCCGGAGGCCAGTTGGGCGCCGAAAGCCTGGGGCATTAACCACCCACTCACCGTCCGAGCTCAGCGCGAGTTCGGCCTGGAGGACGCAAAGTACGGGTACTGGGGATTCTCACCGGCCAGCCACCCGAACGGCGGCTACTCCGAGTGGGGCGTTGACGCACTCGGCATGAGCAGCGACGGTTACCCGTCCGATGTCGAACGGACCAGCGTTGACAAGGGATTTGGGGAATGCCGCCCGGCGGCCAACCCCACGCCGATGTGGGGCGACGGAGTGGTGACACCGCACGCGTCGTTCCTGGCCATGGAGTACGAACCCCGCGAAGCCTACGACAACCTGGTGAATATCGAGCGGAAACTCGGCGCATACGGCGACGGCGGCTTCTACGACGCGGTTGCCGTCAAATCCGGCACCATCGCCAAGCGGTACCTATCGCTCGACCAAGCCATGGTCCTCGGTGCAATAGGCAACGTCTTTGGAGACAACGTGATCCGCCGCAACTTCGTGCGCGGGGAAGTCGAAAAGACCATCAAGCCGCTGATCGCTGTTGAAGAATTCGGCGCCGGGCTGATCGACTGATCGATACAGACGACGGCGAACGCTCTCTCACCTACACCGTTCGCGGCGGGTCAGGTGAGAGAGCGTTGGCGGTTAAGTGCGCGTATGTGAGAGAGGGTTACTTGCGGAAGACCTGCACGATGGACGGCCGAGGGGCCCGTGCCGCACCCGCGGTGGGGGTGGCTCCGGCAGCGACGTAGTCCGGGAAGAAGGAGTGCTGGTCCGCGAACGTGCCTTCCTCGCCCGGGTGCTGCACTGCGACAAAAACGGTGCGTTCGTCGTCGTGAATCACCGGCCCGCAGGTTTCAGCGTCGCGGGGCACTGCAAGGAATTGCTCCACCTTGCCGCGCTGCGGGCCGTCCAGGGTGACCTTGAACAGGCCGTCGGCGTAGCCAATGGTTGACGGTGCGCCGTCGGTGGAGATCCACAGGTTTCCCACTGAGTCGAAGGCCACGTTGTCCGGGCAGGAAATCGGCGAGACCTTGTCTGCGGGGAAGCCGGAGAAGTACGTCGAAGTGTTCTTGGCAGGATCCCCAGCCACCAGCAGGAGCGTCCAGTTGAATTGTGTTCCCGTCTGGTCCCTGCCTTCGGTGATCTCCACGATGTGTCCGTCACGGTTCAGCGCACGCGGGTTGACCTCGGTGGCACCTTCCTTGCCGGGCTTGCCGCGGTCCGAGTTGTTGGTGCAGGCCACATAGACCTTGCCGGTGAGCGGATTCGGCTGGACATCCTCGCAGCGGTCCATCTTGGTGGGGCCAACCTTGTCCGCGGCCAGGCGTGTGTAGACAAGGACCTCAGGCACGGACATGCCGGGCACCTTGGACTTTCCGTCTACAACCAAGGGCAGCCATTCGCCCTTGCCGTCGAAGGAGCCGTCGGCGGGTACCTTGCCCGTGCCATCGATCTCGGCCACCGGCGAATCCCCCGTGAACTTGGCAACGTAGAGGTCGCCTTCAGAGAGGAGAGCCATGTTGTTGCGCCGCGCTGAGGCGGAGTCACCGGCCTTGTACTTTCCCTTGGAGACAAACTTGTAGAGGTAGTCGAAGCGCTCGTCGTCGCCCATGTAGGCCACTACCCGGCCATCCCGGGCAACGATGACGTTGGCGCCCTCGTGCTTGAAGCGACCCATCGCAGAGTGCTTCTTCGGAGTGGAGGTGGGATCGAAGGGGTCGACTTCCACGATCCAGCCGAAGCGGTTGGTCTCGTTGGCGTACCCGGAGTTGCGGGTATCGAAGCGTTGCTCGTCGAGTTCCCACTGACGCGTTGTGGCCTTCGCGGCAAGACCATAGCGCTTGTCGGCGTCGCTGGTGCCGGGTGTGGCGAAGTAGCCGTTGAAGTTCTCTTCACCGGAGAGGATGGTGCCCCACGGGGTGGTGCCGCCGGAGCAGTTACCCAGGGTTCCCTTGATCCAGCGACCTGCGGGGTCGTCGATGGTCTTGACCAGGTTGGTTCCAACCGCGGGACCCGTCAGTTCGTAGACCGTGTCCGTGAGGAAGCGGCGGTTGAGCGGTGCGCCCTTGACGTAGCTCCAGGGCTTGTTCTTGTTCTTGCGCTCAAGTTCCACCACTGCGAGGCCATGCCCGGCACGGCCGATTGCACGTGCCTCGGCGGCGTCGAAGCCAGCCGGCAGCATGATGTTCTCGTTGGTGTATTCGTGGTTGGTGAACAACACGGCACGTCGGTCCTTGGCGCCGGGGACAGGCAGGATGTCCGTGTAGTCGTTGTTGTAACCGAACTGCCGTGCTTGCGCTGCGGCCGTCTGCGCGTTGAGGTCGAACGCCGGTGAGTCCGCGAACAGGGGGTCGCCCCAGCGGATGATCGGCTTCCAGTCGAATCCTTCCGGCACAGTGAAGGCGTCCACCGCAGCGTCCACGGGCTTTATGGCAGTGAACTTGAGCTTGGACTTGTCGAAGCCCTTCTTCGCGGCGTCCGACAAGCCGTTGCCGGCATCAGCCACGGCAGTTTCCGTACCCGTCACCGCTCCACCAAGAACGACGGCGAGCGCACCGGCGGCACCCAGACCCAGGGCGGCGCGGCGGGACATCGCTGTGGAGGCGATATCGCGGAAGTAGCCGTTGGAACTGGTGTTGCAGACGTCGCCAGCGCAGGCGTTATCGCACTTCAGGGCACAGGTGACGGCGCTGCGCTTGCCTTTGGTGTGGCCGAGCATGGGCAGCAGCGGGAACGTGCGTCCGGTGGTTTCAGACATGGGGGGACCTTCCAGAGTGTGTACGAGGTTCCCGCTGAGCCTTTCAGCGGAATCCGAATCTGAGAGGTCGCTCTGGTTAAGACCCGGTGAACAAACCGTGCTGGTTCGAGGCCAGGACGGAATGCACCCGGCGGAGGCGGTCCAACCACCAATCGCGGCGTTCCCCCGTTGCCGCGTATTCCTCCAGCAGCCCCGGATCGGGAACGGCTTGGCGCAGGCTGATTGCGCCGTCGTCGGCCACAAGCGGGTCCAGTGTGACGTCTGAGGCGAAGAGCGAAACAGTACCCAGACCGCAGGCGTAGGGCAGCGAAGGAAGGGCGGCTGCGAGCGCGAGTCCGGCACGGATACCTACGGAGGTATCGAGTGCGGAGCTGACGACGGCGGGCAGGCCGGCTTGGGCAACGATGTCCAGGGCCCGCCGGACTCCCCCGAGCGGAGCGACCTTGACCACGATGAGATCTGCGGCGCCGGCCCTTGCCACGCGAAGGGGGTCCTCTTCTTTCCGCACACTCTCATCGGCCGCGATCAGGACCGGGGTTCCGGCGGCGGCGAGCCGGCGGCGGACCTCAGCCAGGCCGTCGATGGTTGGAACAGGCTGCTCGGCGTATTCCAGCCCCGAGGTGTGGAGCCTGCCGAGCGCCTCCACTGCTTGGTTGACGTCCCATCCCCCGTTGGCATCTACCCGTAGTGCGGCGTCAGGGAGGACATCACGCACGGCGGATACACGAGCGACATCCTGGTCAAGGCCTTGGCCGCGCTCGGCAACCTTTATTTTGACGGCGTCTACCCTCCCGAATTGCGCCAGCACGTCCGGGACACGTTTGGCTGGGACTGCTGGGACCGTTGCGTTCACTGGGATCTTGTCCCGAAGCGCCGCAGGGAAGCCGACCCATCCCGCTTCAACGGCTGCCGCCAGCCACCGGGAGGACTCGTGATCGTCGTACTCCGGGAAGGGACAGAACTCACCCCAGCCCAGCGGTCCCCGTAGGAGCAGTGTTTCGCGCACCATGATGCCGCGGAACTTGACGCGCATGGGCAGCGAAACTACGTAGGCGGAATCCAGAAGTTCATCGAGTGAGGGAAGGCTGGCAGGCATATTGCCACTGTACCGGCGGCTTATCGGGCCCATGGCAGCCAAATCCGGCTATGTGGAGAACTACTCCGACCAGTAGGTCCGAATGTTCCCCAAGGCATCTCCGAGCCGCTCGCCTGATACAACCAGCGAGCTCTCTGGCATGCCGAGCGCCTCCCATTGAGCGACGAGCCGGGTGTCGGCTTCTACCGGCAAAGGCCACAACCAGTACCGGGCGGAGGACTGCACCATGTGGTCGTTGCCGCTGCCGCCACCGCCTCCGAGCACCGCAAGGACGGGCCCCGTGACGTCTTCGAACATGGCGGGATCGGGGTGGGATGCGATTGCTTTGCGCCCGTCCGGATAGGCAACTCCCACCATGAGACCGTTGTCTCCGGCCATGCGGGACGCGGGGTGGTTGAACCCTTGGTCCATGACGTCCCGCCATTCCCGGTCCGATTCGTCGCCCCGCCGAAGGGTCCAAACCAGGTCCAGCAGGCATCCCGTGGAGTAGACCTCCACCAGTTTCAGTGCCAGCACCGCGTTGGGACTGCTGTAAAGGAAACCGCCGATGTGCACTACGCCGGGCAGTTCATCCGACGGCGGACCGGACCATCCGGGCCGGACCGGCTGCGGTTGGCGGGGCCGCGGGAGCGGCTCGGGAACGTCGTCGAAGAAGTTCATGTTCCATCCTTACACCGCCACAGCAGCTAAGGGGAGGGTCACCTGGCAACCGAGAGGCCGCAACCGCGCTATCCTCTGAATCACGACTCAATTGTGGGGGAAATATGACACAAGCATTGCCCGGTTCGACGCCGCCTCCCGGCTGGTATCCGGACCCTTCGGATCCGCGCTTGGTGCGTTGGTGGGACGGCGTTGCGTGGACAGCGCACCAGGGGCCACCTTCGGTCCAGTACCACGGGCAGTACCAGCCCTACCAAATGGTGATGCCACGTACGTTGATCAGTGCCCAGACGCCGGTGTACAACCCTTTCATTTGGGCCATCGTCCTGATGGCGCTGCTCGGCGTCGTTTTCCTGTTTGCCTGGCACCCGGAATTCCGGACCATTACTACGCGGCAGGGCGTTACCACCATCGATCCCCTGTCGATCTACACACCGATGTACTTCCTGGTTCAGATCTCCAGCTTCGTGGTCTATGGCCTGACAGTATTGTTCGCGTTCCTGGATCGACAACGGCTGCTGAGGTCCGGCGTCGTGCGTCCCTTCCACTGGGCCTGGGCGTTCCTCGGCGCAACCGTTTACACAATCGGACGCTCGGTGATAGTGCGAAAGGTGGCTCTGAACCGAGGGCTGTGGCCCATATGGGTGCTCATTGCCGTCTTCGTCCTCAACATCGTGGTGGCAGGCATCTGGACATCCAACCTGATGCAGTCCATGTACTCCCAGTTCGGATATTCGGTCTCAACCTAGCCCACGGCAAAACCTCACACGCGTTAGGTAGACTGCAGACAACGAACCACGGAAGGACTCCCGCCCATGAACCGCAAGGCCACAGCACTGGACGTCGCCAAGAGGGCGGGGGTTTCCAGGAGCGCGGTCTCGCTGGTGCTTAACGGCCGCGGAGACGGCAATGTGGCCAAGGAGAGCCAGGATCGGATCCGCCTCGCTGCCCAGGAGCTCAACTACTCGCCCAATGCGATCGCGCTCAGCCTCCGTAACCAGCGATCCCGGATCATCGGCATCCTTTCAGACGAGGTTGTGGTGAGCCCTTTTGACGGCAACATCATCGGAGGTGCCGACGACGTCGCCCGCAGCCGCGGTTTTGTCACCGTGGTCATGGACACCGAACGTGACACCGCCAGGGATGCGAGCGCCATCGAGACTCTCCTGGACCGACAGGTCGACGGGCTCATGTACGTGACCGTAGGCCTGAAACCCTTCGAGGTGCCACAGGGGATGCTGCGGGTCCCGTCTATCCTGGCCAATTGCTACGACGAGCACCCCGAGCCACAGCTCCATCACGTCATCCCGGACGAGGTCAAGGGGGGCCGGGAAGCCACCGAGCACTTGCTGCAACTCGGTCACGAGGACATCGCCCTGCTGGCCGGCGCGGCCGAATCGCCCGCCGCTCCCCTGCGCGTTCAGGGGTACCGCGAGGCGCACGTGGCCGCTGGCTTCGAAGCCCGGGAAGACAGGATCTTCATGGCCGGTTGGGACATCGATGCTGGTTTCCACGGCGCGATGAAACTGCTCGATGACGTGTCCCCGGCCAACCGGCCCACAGCCATCATGTGCGCGAACGACCGCCTGGCCATCGGCGTAGCCCTCGCTGCCGGGCGCCTGGGCCTAAGCATCCCCGCGGACCTCTCCGTGATGGGCTACGACGACGAAACCCGCATCGCAGACACCATGGTCCCCGCGCTCACCACCATGGCGCTGCCGTTGCGGGAGATCGGCCGCGCCGCCATGACCACTTTGCTGGACAGCATCGAGGGGAACACCGCGGAGGCAGAGACCACCGTCGAGACGATGGTCCCCTGCCGCCTTGTGGTCCGCGAATCAACCGGCCCCGCGCCCACCCGTTAGGCCTTTGACGTGATGAACCCGCTATTCCGTCGCTGCCCGGCAACGGAATAGCGGGTTCTCAACGTTCGAAGCCAGCATTTACAGCACGACGCCGGCCTGCCGCCTAAGCGGGACGGGTCAACTCCCACACGTCGGCAGTTGCGCCAGCGGGCACAGTGAGCTGCCATTCCTCCCCCGGAGCCGGGTAGGCCCGGAGCGTCGTGGCCACTGCACCGGAACGGTAGACCTCCACCAGCGAGGCATCCAGGAAGATCCGGAGTTCCTCGCCGGCAGCCAACGGGCCCGAGTAGACCACCTGTGCCTCGGCCCCGGATCCGAGCACCAGCTCCACGGGATCGGAACCAACGCCACCACCAACCAGCACCTCGGCGAACCCCGGCAGAACTACGGCCCCTGTCGCACCCGCAGCGATCATTGGGCCCCGGTACGCATCCACCTCCGGCGCGGGAGAGACGGCCAGCGCTCCGTCAACCACCGACAAAACGCGAGGGTGGGTCAGCACACCTGCCCACCCGGCGTCGTCGATTTTCGCCTGGGTGCGACCACGGCGGCCGTCGCGTCCGGGACCTTCGTTGGCCCAGCCCCACAAGAGCGCCGCAGGCGAAGAATCCGGCGAGGTTCCTGAAGAAAGCTGCACGATCTGCGGGGCGTAGAAATCGCGGCCGAGGTCCGACTTCCCGCCGGACTGAGGCGTGAAGACGGGCAGGCCTGTTGCGGGATCCTCGGTCAGGGAACCAACCAGGTGCCCCACACCGTTGATGTGCTCGTGCTGGTCTTCGGTGAGCCAGAGCGAGAACATCATGACCCACGCATCGGAGGAATCAGACGGAACCTGCACCAACTGCGGGCACTCCCAAATCTCGGCCGGCGTATGGACCGCGGCCACGGGATCAGCCGTGGTCAGCCAGATCCCTTGGTACTTCCAGTCGTTCATGTCCTCCACTGTGTAGAGCAGCAATGCAGCGCGTCCGTCAGCCAGACCAGCGCCCTGCATGGCATATCGAGCACCGTTGAAACGGAAGATAAAGGGGTCGCGCACGGCCGTCACGAAAGGGTCGTCCGGCATGGAAGCGGCAACGTGTCCGTCCTGTGCCCATGTCACCAAATCACCGGAACCGCGGGCGATGACCACCTGCGAGTGCCCACCGTGATCGCGAACACCGGAGTAGGCGGCGGTCGGCACACCACCATCGGAGGTCACCACACCAGTCCAGCAGCCAGCGGAGTCGGGCCCGCCCGGCTGGGGCGAAAGCGCGACGGGGTGCTCTTCCCAGCGGACCAGGTCCGGGGAGCTTACGTGCCCCCATTGGATCTGGCTGTGCCGGGCAGAATCCGGGTTGTATTGGAAGAACACGTGGTACCGGCCGTTGATGTAGCTGATGCCGTTGGGATCGTTGATCCAGCCCTGTGCCGGACGCGGATGAAAGCGCGGGAACGCGGGGTCCGGGTGCGTCGAAGCAGACAGCAGGGAGTCAACAAGTGCGAGGTCCGTCATAAGGAACCCTTTCAAAGAGAAGAGAGAAATTACTTGCCCGTGCCGGCGGTGAGTCCGTCCTGCAGCGCACGCTGGCCGAACATGAACACCACCAGCGCGGGAATCATGGAGAGCACCACGCCGGCGAGCACCACGGAAATGCTTCCCGTGCCAAGGTTGCCTTGAAGCGAGACCAAGCCCAGGGGCAGGGTGAAGTTCTGCTCCGAGATGGTCATGATGAGCGGCCTGAAGAACTCGTTCCAGTGGAAGTTGAACGCCAGGATGCCCACGATCGCCAGGCCCGGCATGGCCAGCGGCGCGTACACGGAGCGGAAGGTCCGCCACGGCGAGGCGCCGTCGATCGCTGCCGCTTCAGCGAGCTCACCCGGCAACCCCATGAAGTACTGGCGCATCAGGAAGGTGCCGAACGCCGTCGGGATGGCCGGAAGGATCAGGGCCAGCAGGGTGTCCGAGAGACCGACGCCGCGGATCAGCATGAAGACGGGAACGATCGTGACCTGCGCGGGCACCATCATGGTGGCCAGCACGATCGAGAACAGGGCCCCGCGCCCGCGGAACTTCAAGTTGGCGAAGGCGTACCCCGCCAATGCCGCGGTGAGCATCTGCCCCACGGCAATCAGGCCGGTCACCAAGGCACTGTTCACCACCAGCGCCACGATGTCGAGCTGCTTGAACACTTGGGTGTAGGACGCAAGGTCCGGGTTCAGCGGCAGGAAAGAGGGCGGCAGCTTGAACGATTCCGACGGCGGCCGCAGCGACGTGGACAGCGTCCACAACACCGGACCCAGGACGAAGACGGAGGCGATCAGCAGGAGGACGATGCGAATGGCCACTGACCAGTCCCGCTTCTTCCGCGTGACTGCAGGCGCCGTGGTTTCAACACGTTCTGAAATGATGGTCATGGCGGGCCTTACTGGTAGAAGACGAATCGTTTGCTGAGCCGGAACTGCGCGGCCGTGATGGCCATGATGATGAGCGTCAGGATCACGCCGATCGCCGAGGCCTGACCGAATTCGAGGCGCTGGAACGCGGACTCGAAGATGACCATGACGGCTGTGCGGGTCGAGTCGCCGGGTCCGCCGCGGGTCAGGACATAGGGCTGGTCGAACACTTGCAGCGCGTTGATGATGGCCATGACCGAGGCCACCAATGTGGTGGGGCTCAGCAGCGGCAAGGTGACGTAGAAGTGCTTGCGCCAACCCGTGGCACCGTCGATCGACGCGGCCTCGTACGTCTCCACCGGAATCGAGGCGAGCCCGCCAATGAACAGCAGGAACGAGAACCCGAAGTTCTGCCACACGTAGACAAGAATCACGACGGCGGCCGAACCACCTGGCGTCGTCAGCCAAGGGACAGCAGGGATGCCAACAAGGGACAGCAGCCAGTTCACCACGCCGAATTGCTCGTTGAAGAGGTAGCGCATGAAGATCGATACCGATGCCGCGGACAGGATCAGCGGGAAGAAGAACGCGGAGCGGAAGAACACCCGGAGCCACGCCGGGAGCTTCTCCTGGACCATGATCGCCAGGCCCAGCGCCAATCCGAGCTGCAGCGCAACGGCCACCACCACGAAGACGATGGTGTTGACGAAGGACACCCGGACGGTGGGGTCCTGGACTACCTCGGCGAAGTTATCGAAGCCAACGAACGTCGGCGCCGAGATGATGTCCCAGCGGAAGAAGGCGAGCGCGATCGACGCCACAATCGGCAACAGCGTGAAGATGCCCATGCCCGCGATGGTGGGTGCCAGGAACACCCACGGCAGCCAGCGTTGCTGCACTCGGCCACGCTTGCTCGCCGGGCCGGTCTTATGGGCTGGCTTGCGGCCCGGCTCGTTGCCCGTCCCGGTGGAGGTACTGGTTGCGGTGCTCATGGCTGCCTCCTGAGGGCCAGTTCAAGATCGCGCTGCATCGAGTTGAGGGCCTCTTTGAGTTGGCGCTCGTCGCCGCTGACAGCCAGGGATACGTTTTTCATGAGGGCGGTCTCGACGGCGGCCTGCTGGGGCGGTGCCGGAATGGGACCTGTGGTGGGGAACTTGTCCAAGGTGTCGTAGAAGACCTTCCAGTTCCGTGGACCGGTTCCCGCGTACAGCTGCTCGTTCACCATGGAGCGGCGGGCAGGGGTGGTGTTCGGTGTGGGGAACACGATCTGCATGGCTTCAAGGCTGGAGCTGAACTTCACCCATTCCCAGGCGGCGTCCTTGTCCTTGGCAGTCTTCATGATCGCGTAGCCGGCGGTGCCGAACTGGTGCCGCTGGGTCCGCCACTTGGGGAAGAACTGGACATCGAAGTCGTTTTCCGTCATCCCCGCCTCGTGGAGGCCTTGCACCCAATAGCCGCCCGCCGGCGTCGTACCGATCCTGTTGGAGGCGAAGAGGCCGATCAGCGAGTTGCCGCCGCCCTCCTCCGGCCGCACACCGAGGCCGTCTTTCACGAGTCCGCGGAGGTAGTCGAAGGATTCGAAGACCCGGGGATCGTCGGCGTTGGGTTCGAGCCACTGGTAGCCGCCTGAGCGGAGGCTGCGTGTGGGGTCGTTGGCGTAGAAGCCGTCCCACAGCCATTCGCCGCCCGGGGACTTTGTTTCCTTGAGGAAGCTGGTGTCGTTGGCGTAGAGCCACGGCACCACTCCACCGAACAGGCGGTTGGTCCAGTAGTAGGGCGTGAAGTCCTGCGGTTTGGCCTTCTTCATGGCAGCGAGAGTGCTGCGGAAGTCCGTGTGCGTCCAGTTGTCGTCCGGACGTTCCAGGCCGGCTTGCCGGAGCGATGCGGTGTTGTAGTACATGTTGGCCGCGTTCCAGTCGATGGGGAGCTGGAACAGACTGCCCTTGTACATGAACGCTTCCACCAGACTGGGGTGGACGTCCTGGAAGTACTCCTGCATGTCCGCGGCGTCGCGGCGCAGGTACTCGTCCAGAGGATGTGCCAGTTTCTCCGCGAAGAGCTGTGCACCTTCCGTGGCCACGTAGACGACGTCCGGCGGGGTGCCGGCTGCCACCATGGTGAGGATCTTGGTGAAGAAGTCCTTCCAGTCCGCAGCTTGGATCGCCTGGACTTTGACCTTGATTCCCGGCTGGACTTTCGCGAAGGCGTCGATGACCTTCTGGCGGGCTGCGGCGTCTGCGGCGGTGCCCATGATGGCGATGCTGAGGCTGTTGTCTCCGCGGCCCGGAATGTCGGCCCCGGTCAAGCGCGGCCACGACGCCGCGGTTACTCCAACAATCCCGGCACCGAGGGCTGTGAGGGCGCTTCTGCGTGTGAATTGACGCAAAGCCCCATTCGTTCCCGGCATGTAGATTTCCTTCCCTAACACGTGTTAGGAAGCCTAAACCCGTCACCTAACACGTGTCAAGCGTCACAGGAATGTTGCATGCGTCTCACATTCGCCCTCCGCGGGACGCGTGCCCCACATGAGCCACTCAGCGAACTGTGGCAGTCTAGAGAGAATGAGTTCCCAGCAATTCCGCGTGAGCGGGAGGTCGAGCAAACGGCCACGTCAAGGGCGCGTCGCAGGTACAGGCACGGGCTTCCTCTTTTGCCTTGCCACCATCGCCAGCATCGTCGGCCTGGCCGCGACGTACTACTTCTTCGTGCGCACCACCGCGGGTCAGTTCATTGACGAATCCGCACTGGTGGAGGCCACAGTGCTGGGAGGAACAGCTGGCAGGGCATCCACCGAGTTCCTGGATATGCTGCCCATGCTTTCCTTGGCCATCGCCGCCATCATGGTGCTCTTCGTGACTGTCGCCCGCCGCCGCTGGACCGCCGCCGGAATCGCCGTAGTTGCCTGCATCGCCGCCAACCTGGCCACCCAGGTTCTCAAATTCCTCATCCCGGACCGGCCGGATCGCGGCGTGCAGACCCTGGAACTGAACTCACTCCCCTCCGGGCACACAACACTGGCTGCCTCCGCCGCAGCCGCGGTGTTCCTGATGGTTTCTCCGCGCTGGCGTCCACTCGCCGGCTTCCTGGGCAGCAGTTTCGCCGTAGCAACCGGCGTCTCCACGCTGATCAACCAATGGCATCGTCCCGCCGACGTCGTCGCAGCTTTCCTCGTGGTGGGCGCCATCATGCTCCCGGCCGGATGGCTCATCCTCCGCACGGGCAGCAGCTGGAACGTCTGGAAGGGATACGGCGAGCATTGGGCCGCCTCCCGCCTATGGGTCTGGCTAACCGTTGCGGCCTTGGTCATTGCGGTTGCCGTGGCCGCCTACTCGCTGCTCCAGGTCATGCCTGGATTGAGCACCGACAGCACCATCGACTACTTCTGGGCAGGAACAGCCTTCATCGTGATCGCCGGTTATCTTTCCGCCCTCGGGGGCACCTGGCTCTTCGGCCTGGCCGCCCGACGGCACTAGCCCCCGTTCACGACACAAAACCGCTCGACGGCGGCGCACCCCTTCGCGCCCCGCGCACCAGCAGTTACGGGTGCGGTCGGCGCAAACGGGTGCGGCGCTAACGGGTGACGCCCGGCGCACCACACGTTCGACGGCGGCGCACCCCTTCGCGCCACGCGCACCACACGTTCGACGACGGCGCACCCCATCGCGCCCCGCGCACCACACGTTCGACGACGGCGCACCCCATCGCGCCACGCGCACCAGCGATTACGGGCGCGGACGGCGCAAACGGGTGCGGCCTAACGGGTGACCGCCGGCGCACCACACGTTCGACGACGGCGCACCCCATCGCGCCCCGCGCACCACACGTTCGACGACGGCGCACCCCATCGCGCCACGCGCACCACACGTTCGACGACGGCGCACCCCATCGCGCCACGCGCACCAGCGGTTACGGGTGCGGTCGGCGCAAACGGGTGCGGCGTTACAACGTGACCGCCGGCGCACCGCAATCCCCGGATAGCCCTCCCCATGGCATCTTGGGAATCCTTGCCCTACGATTAATCCATTCGTTGGAATAATCGTTCAAGGTCCTAGGAGTCACCATGTCTTCCACGCCTACCCCGAGCCTGCGGCGCCGCTCCGGCACTGCGCCCGCTCCCGCAGGCATCTCCGCGTCCCGTGACTTGGTGGTTGATTTCATTCGCGTAGCCTGCATGTTTGCCGTGGTGGCTGTGCACCTGCTCATGATGGGCATCAGCGTGGACCGGTCCGGGATTGGTGTAGGCAATCCGTTGACGTCCCTGAGCTGGTTCGCTCAAGGCACCTGGTTCGGACAGGTCATGCCGCTCTTCTTTGTGGTGGGCGGCTTTGCTTCGCTCACCTCATGGCGGAGCCTCCAGCGCAGGGGCGGAGACGCCGGCGACTACCTCCGCAACCGCGTCCTGCGCTTGGTCCGTCCCACCGTTGCCTTGTATGCGTTCCTCACCGTGGCGCTGTGGAGTGCGACGGCGGCGGGCGTCCCAGGTGATTTGCTCACCGTTATCGCTGCCGGCGCCGGAGTTCAGCTGTGGTTCCTGGCCGCGTATTTGATCTGCCAGGCCATGGTGCCCACCATGGCGAAATTCCACGAGTTGGCACCCTACAGGACCGTCGCCGCGCTGGCGGCGGGCGCCGTCGTCGTCGATGTCCTTCGCCTGGGCTTGGAGCACAATCCCTGGGGCTTCGACTCGAATCCAGTCGGACTGCTGAACATGGTGTTCGTGTGGGGGCTGCTGCAGCAGCTGGGGTTCTTCTACGCAGACGGCTTTTTTGACAGGTTTGCAGGCTGGAAGCTGGTTCTCGCTGCCGGTGCCTGCTACCTGGCTATGGTTCCGTTGACGGACGCAGGCCCCTACCCCGTGGATATGCTGACCAGCCAGAACCCGCCCATGTTCCCGTTGATCCTGGTGGGCTTGGCCCACGTGCTGCTGGTCAAGGCTGCCTATCCTTTCCTGCAGAGGTGCGTACAGCTGGGCTGGGTCCAGAAGGTGATGTTCGTGGTCGGCAGCCGTTCGATGACTATCTACCTTTGGCACTTGCCGCTGATCATCGCCATGTTCGGGATCGCCCTGGTACTCGGGCTTCCGTTCCCTGAACCGGCGAGCACGCAGTGGTGGTTGAGCCGGCCGGTCTTCTACGTGGCGGCCTGGGCGCTGGTGCTGCTGGTCTCCATGCCGCTGGTCCGGTTGGAACTCGCCGGCACCGCGCTGGCGCAGGGTGCTTCACGACCCGCGATGTGGCGTATCGCTGCGGGGACCATCCTGGCCGTCATTCCGCCCTTCGTGGTGATGAGGACGGCGTTGGATGCCACCAATGCGACGTGGGGGCTGGTGCTGTTGGTAATCGCCGTGGCCTTGGTGACCGGCAAAGTTCCGGACCGGACGTGGAAGACGCCCCGGTTAATCGCAAAGGGGTCCGTGGCTTCCTGACGTTCATTGAAAACGAACGGCCGCCGAACAACCTCATGAGGTTGTTGGGCGGCCGTTGTTAGTTCAAAAAGAGTCGTGATGCCTCGCGCCCCTACGGCATGCGGTAGAGGAAAGCTGCCATGGCGTCACGGTTGATGGGTGAGAGTGGTTGGTAGATCCGGTCCGTGTCAGAGATCATCCAGCCTGATGAAATGCCCTTCTCGGCCATCCATGCCATCTCTTTGTAGAACTGCTGCTGCGGGTCAACGTCCCGGAATGGCGACGTTACCGGAGCCACGTAATCAGGCTTGTTCGCCAGACGGTACAGGAAGGCAGCCATGGCGTCACGGTTTATCGGCGTCAGCGGCCGGTACGTCCGTGAGCTATCAGATTCTGTCCATCCAGACGAGATGCCGGTCTCAGCCAGCCAGGACATCTCCTTGTAGAACTGCTGGGTGGTGAGCACATCCTTGAACGGCGACTGGGACGGCGGCGTGTAGTCGGGTGAGCCCGCCATACGGTAGAGGAAGGCGGCCATGGCATCACGGTTGATCGGCGTCAGGGGACGGTAGGTGACCGACTTGTCTGCCTCGATCCAACCCGTTGAGATCTTCCGGTCTGCCAACCAGGACATCTCCGTGTAGAACTGCTGGCTAGTCAGCACATCCTTGAACGGGGACACCGTGGGGGCGGTGAAGTCCGGACCCTTGCTGCTGAAGTAGGCAGACCATTGAGTGGTTGCAGCGTTGAGCAGTGCATACCCGTCCTTGGCTTGTGCGGTTACCTTAACCTGTCCGCGGGCGCGGTGGGTTCCGGCGTCGACGGTTTTGCCGTCAACCTGATAGTCCACGGTCTCTGACTCAGGAACTGTGTACGTATCATCAGCCATGTACGGAGCCTCGGTGAAGACCACGGACTCAGGGGAGACGGCTTTGTCTGCGGGAACTACAGCCGGTGTTGGCTTGCTCAGCATTTGCAAAAGGAAATATGGGGTCTTCATGCCGATCAACTCGGCCGTGATGGTCTTGCCCACGTCCTCGCTGGTCACCGTGTAGCTGGGGAGGCTCGAGAGGTGGTGGCCCGTGGTACCTGGGTCGTTACGCGTCCATGCATACATGAATTCCACTGGCGCAGGTTCCCAGGAACCCGGGTCAATGGTCAGGGTGCTCCCCACATAAGCCGAGCCGACAATAACGGGAACGCTGCCCGTCAGGGTTCCTTGCCCAACTTGCGCGGTAGGTTCAGAAGTCGCAGAGACCGCCGGAACGTACTTCTTGGTAGCCGTGACAGTCACCGTCATGGCAGCTTGGTGGTCATCCGCCACCAGGGTGTAGCTGGAGTCGGTTGCTCCGGCAACTGGAACGCCCCATCGGTTCCACTGGTAGGTCCACTCTGCAGACTCGACGTTGTTCCACGTCCCGTTATCAACGGTCAGTGTCTTGCCGACGGCGGCCTCACCGGTGATCGTCGGCGTGCCCGCAACAATCGGAGCCGCGTCAGCTGCGAGCTGCTTCAGGGTGGCGTTGGCATCCACCAGGCCTGCGCCGCAGCCGCCTGTGCAGCTTGCCAGGGCCCGTGCGTTGGACTTGAGGCGCTGTTCCACGTCGGCTGGAGTCAGAGCGGGAAGTTTGGACAGCATCATCGCAGCCACGGCTGCAACGTGCGGTGCGGCCATCGAGGTACCCGACTTGAGGTAGTAGTCCTCGGTGGTTGCAGTGTCCGCGCCGTTGTTGAGTGTGGAGACGATTCCGTCAACGGCGTTCTTGGTCATGTCTCCACCGGGAGCGGTGACGTCTACATTCTCACCAGAGTTGGAGTAGTAGGCCTTGCTGTTGTCCTTCGTGCTGGCACCAACAGTGATGACATTGCTGCAGTTCGCAGGGCTGATGAGGGAAGCGTCGATGTTCTCATTGCCGGCCGCGACCACAACCACTGCGCCTTGGCCGCGAGCGAAGTTCACGGCGTTCTGGTACGTAGCGGAGCACGCGGCGCGTCCACCTACACTGAGGTTGATCACGCGGGCCGGGTTGGCGTTGGCCGGGACGCCCGTCACGGTTCCGCCGGCTGCCCACCTGATGCCATCTGCGATGTCCGAGGTGTAGCCACCGCAAGTACCGAGGGCCCGGATTGGCACTATCTTGGCCTTGGGAGCCACACCGGCTACACCTTTTCCATTGCCCGCCACAGCAGCGATGATTCCTGCCACGTGCGTGCCGTGCCATGAGGAGCGTGCACCCGCTTTACCCGCAGCGCACTGGCCGTCGTAGGTGGCGTCGCCTTCGTCGCGGGGGTTGGGATCGCGGAGATCGCCATCGCGGGACGTCGCAAGGTCGTTGATCATGTCGTAGCCCGGCAGGACGTTGGCATCCAGATCCGTGTGCCCAAGGATGCCACTGTCAACAACGGCAACGACGCTTCCTTCGCCTTGGCTCACGTCCCAGGCGCCCAGGACATTGATGCCGCCGGCCCCGCTGCCAAGGCCCCATTGAAGGCTGTAGTAGGTGTCGTTGGGAGCAACAGCCAGCGGCTGCATGATAGCGTCCGGCTCGGCGTATTCGACGCTCGGATCAGCGGCCAACGTGGCAACCAAGGCGGTAGCTTGGTCCGCGCCGAGCTTCCTGTCTGTTTTGACCACTTCTTCGCCGGCAGCCGTGGTCCGGACAATTTCAACCGGAACACCAATAGCCTCAGCGGCCTCGCTGAAGGATTTTTGGGGATCTACCGCCTGGATTCCCGCCCGGTCCTTGAACTTCACAATGAACTGATCGGTGGGAGTCGCTACCGTATTCGTGGACACCGGCAAAGGCGCAGCACTCGGAGTTGGCGGCGCCGGAACATTGTCCACTGCCGCTGCAGGGAGGGCAGGCAAAGCTGCTCCCACCATTGCCATGACACTCAAAAGGATCAAACGAGAACCCATAACGGATCGCCGCTGCTTACGCATATACAGTCGCCCTCTGCTAAAACGCCCCCCAAAAGAGCGCTGAAAAGTGGCCGCGAAGCGCAGCCAGATTGAGTCTAGCCAGAGAGTTGAGGTTCCTGCGAATTGCCTGTGAGTCGCGCTTTCGGTGCAGCAACGCGAAGGGCCGGTCGCAGAAAAACTCTGCAACCGGCCCCGGTTGATATTGCTTGTTCGCGCTACGGCATGCGGTATAGGAAGGCGGCCATGGCATCACGGTTGATGGGAGCGAACGGACGGTACGTGTACGATCCGTTGGCTTCCAACCAGCCCTTTGAGATCTGCTGTTCGTACATCCAGGCCATCTCGTAGTAGAACTGCTGGCGCGTGTCTACATCCTGAAAAGGCGATGACTCGCGGAAGGGATAGCTGGGCGACCCGGCAAGCCGGTAAAGGAACGCAGCCATGGCGTCCCGATTAATTGGAGTCATGGGCCGGTACGTCTTTGATCCGTCGGACTCGGTCCAGCCTGAGGAGATACCCGTTTGAGCCAACCATGCCATCTCTTTGTAAAATTGCTGCGCCGATGAGACATCTTTGAAAGGCGACTTTGCGGGCGGCGTGAATTCCGGCGACCCGGCCATACGGTATAGGAATGCCGCCATCGCGTCGCGGTTGATGGGTGTCAGTGGTCGGTAAGTAACGGACTTGTCCGCTTCCACCCAGCCAGTGGAGATCTTCCGGTCTGCCAGCCAGGACATTTCCTTGTAGAACTGTTGGCTGGTCAGGACGTCCTTAAACGGCGATTTGGAGGGCGGAGTGAAATCGGGGCCTTTGGTGCTGAAAGACGTAGCCCACTCGGTTGTCGAACCATCCAGAATCAAGAAACCTGGCTTCGCCCTCGCCCAAATTTTGATTGACCCCCTGGATACGTGGGATCCCGGTATGACAGTGCCGCCAGTCCACAGGAGATATTCGACCCCTGCCGCCGCTGGGACGGTGTAAGTGTCTCCAGCCATATAGGGGCCGTCATTGAACACTACGGGAGCGGGGGTGACTACCTTGTTCGCAGGGTAAACCACTACGTGGATGTGCTCGGTGGTACGGACAAGAGTCTGATACTTGGGCTTGGTTCCAGTGACGGCCACCGTAAGCACTTTGCCTTCATCGGCTTTGACAGGTGTGTACGAAACCTTGGTTGCATTGGGAATCAGGGTGCCGGAACGGCTCCATTGATACGTAAGATCTACGGGCGCGGGACCCCACTCCCCTGGATCTACCGTCACCGTACTGCCTACGTAAGCTTGCCCCTTGATGGAGGGATAGTCTCCTCCCAAACTGGCAAGCGGGATGGGTAGTGTTGGCGCTGACGTCACAGCAACCGATGGGGTGTTCGCCTTAGTCCCCGTCACGGTAACGGTAATAGTGGCGCCCACGTCATCAACCGTCAAGTAATACCAAAGGCCTGTCGCATCCGGGATCGCAACCCCGTTGCGGTTCCACTGATAAGCAAGGTCAACGCGGAACTTGGGACTCCAGTTCTCCATGTTCACGTAGAGGGAAGAGCCGACCATTTGGTAATCGCCGCCGATCCTCGGCGTCGCCGGAATAATCGGGGCATCGGTCAGGGACACATCCAAGACGACGGCCGCCGCATCCAACAGCCCTGCGCCGCAGCCCGAAGAGCAAGAGTACATAGGCTTCGCTGTTGCCTTCAGTCGCTCTTCCACTTCATCAGGAGTGATGGAGGGACGGTTAGCGAACATCAAGGCCGCGGTTGCAGCAACATGCGGTGCCGCCATGGAAGTACCTTGCATGAGGTAGTAGCCCTCAGTTGTTGGGCTATCCAAGCCATTGTTTGACGTGGAGAGCACTCCCTCAAGCGGGGCATTCCTCATGTCGCCACCTGGCGCCGAAATGTCGATAACGGAGCCGAAGTTTGAGTAGTAGGCCTTGGCCTCGCCCTGCGTACTTGCTCCTACGGCAATGACGCCACGGCAGTTCGCTGGGCTGATTTGAGTCGCATCGATCCCCTCATTGCCTGAAGCGACAACAACAGCTGCCCCGCGACCACGGGCCGCGTCAATCGCCTTCTGATAAGTGGTTGAGCAGGCGGCTCGTCCGCCTAGGCTCAGATTAATGACCTTGGCGGGATTCGCGTTTGCGGGAACACCGGCCACGGCACCTCCCGCAGCCCAAATCACAGCGTCCGCAATGTCAGAAGAGTATCCGCCACAAACGCCCAAAGCCCTCACAGGAACAACCTTGGCTTTCGGAGCCACGCCGGCTACGCCCTTCGCGTTGCCGGCCACCGCTGCGATAGTGCCCGCGACGTGGGTTCCATGCCACGACGAGGTCTCGGCTGGTTTTCCAACACCGCACTGGCCAGCCGCGCTTGCGTCGCCTTTGTCCTGCGGGTTCGGGTCCCGGCCATTGCCATCGCGGGCGTCAGCTGCGTCGCTGATCATGTCGTAGCCCGGCAGAATGTTGGCATCCAAGTCGGAATGGGCAACGATCCCCGTATCAACCACGGCCACAACGCTTCCTTGGCCGCGGCTGATGTCCCAGGCCTCCAAGACACCGATGGCGCGATGCGGCCACTGTACGTCGTAGTACGAATCGTTGGGCGGGGCAGCAAACGGCCGCATGATCGTGTCTGGCTCGACGTACTCCACGCCAGGGTCCGCAGCCAGGGCAGTAACAAGCTCGCCGGCCTCTTCAGCCCCGAGTTTCCGGTCGGTCTTTAGTACCTCTTCGCCGGAAGCTGTAGTGCGCACGCTTTCCACCGGCACGCCGGCAACACTCGCAGCCTGGTCAAAAGTGGATTGCCGGTCCGCCGATTGAATACCGGCCCGCTCCTTGAACTTCACAATGAACTGGTCGGTGGGAACGTCGGCTGAATCCGTTGGCATGGCACGAGCTGCAGCACTCGGTGCCGGCGGTGCGGGTACGTCATCTGCCGCAGCCGGAAGCGCCGGCAGGCCAGCTCCAACTATCGCGATAACGCCCACAAGGAATACTCGAGAGCGCACGCTGGCTCTCCGTCGGTTCTGCATAGACAGCGCCCTCTGCTAAAACGCCCCCAAGAGCGCGGAAAATGGCCGCGAGTCTACGGCCAGCATGAGTTTAGCCAGACTTTGGAGTTTCCTGCGAATTTCCTGAGAGCCGGGAGCTGCTGGCTCGGAAATGCACCCTATTACGGTTGGAAAGGGCGCCGTTCAGCTTCAGCCAGCCGAAGCCGGTGCCGTTTCCGTCACCCGGCGCTTCACATCCTGGCGGGTCGTCTGCGCTTGAAAACCGCTCGCCGCGAGTCCTGCCGGCCAATCACCATGGCAAATCGCCAGCTGTTCGAAGCACTCGCGCAATAGCTCTTTGGGCGGCGGGGTATGTCCGTCACCAGTATCCGGTCCCCATCGATCCATCACCATGTAGAGGTTCTCGGAGTCTCCCACCGCATCGATGAAGGGCAGTTGGTGGTTCTGAATGTGGAACCAGTCCTTGGCGTTCTGGACCAAAGCCACCGTGTGGCCAAAACCAGCGGAGTACGCGGGCACCAAATCATGGGCAACACTGGCCGGCAGCTCGGCCATCTCTTTCCCTGGCATTTCCCACGCGTACGTCATGTAGCGTTCAACGGCACCCGGGTAGAACCTGGAAATCGAGGTCTGGGGATTAACGGCAAACGCGAGGGACGTCGGGAAGAATCTCGACAATGCAAGGCTGGCATATCCGCCTGCAGAGCTTCCAAAGAAGATGACGTTATAGCCGCTGGTCGACCTGACGATGCGCCGGATAACATCTGTCAGCGTCTCCTGCAGGTCCGGTTGCTCCTTGGACCCTGCGTACCAGCCAATATTAAACTCCGTCGATTTACGAAGGCTGGGATCAGAGATGAAGATGCGGTTGACGGGTAGCCCGGCAGTTACGCCCTGCCCCAGGAACCACGGCAGTCGGACGTCCTTTTCGGCGGCTCCGTGGAAACAGACCAGGGTGGTGTCCGAGTCCGCCGGAACATTCAGAATCTCCAGAGGCAAGCCTTCGTGCTGAATTTCAATCAACCCTGCAGGGACCTCATCAGCAGACAAGAACCTCCGCAGATCGGCGAACGTGGATGACTGTGGTGTTTCAGCAGCTTGGTTTTCTAGCACCACGGTAGTCTAGCCGCGGCTCGGCCTGAGCCTCGAACCGTGTCAGGCTGCTTAGTGCAGTCAGTAGTTACGCCGGTGCTTCAGCCGCGGAATTGCGACGGCGAACACCACTGCCGCTGCGAAGCCCAGTACGCCAGTGGCCCAGATACCCGCGGACAGCGAAATCGCAGCCGTCAGTCCGGACAGCAGCACTGGCCCGCCTGTGGCCCCGGAATCAGCGATGAAGCGCCAGATGCCGAGGAAGTGGCTCCTCCCGTTGTCCGGTGAGAAGTCGGCCCCCAGCGTCATGATGAGCCCTGAGCTGATGCCGTTTCCAAAGCCAATCAGCAACGCGACCAGCAGCAAGGGGACGAATCCGGCCGTGAACGGAATGAGGATCAAGGCCGTCCCCATGATCACGGTCGAGGGTATCGCCACCCATTGCCGGCCCTTCCGGTCCATGAGCTTCCCGGCCGGGTAGAACACCAGCATGTCGATCGCACCGGACAAACCGAAGAGCAAGGAAGCGTGCGTAGCATCGAGGCCCAGGTTGTCCGCCCACAACGGAATGACCACCTGACGGGATGCACGCAGGGCGCTCAGGAGCATGATCCCGAACCCGACGGTCAGGAAGACTCCGGCGTGGGATACGGCAACGCTCTTCAGCGTCGACGCCGGAGGGCGTGTGCCGCCGTCGGACGTTTCCGGGGCGACCAAATCCGGGATGGTGAGAGACAGGGCGGCCGCTGCCATCATGCCCACGAACCCAACCCAGTACGCCCCGCTGATTCCGGCAAACTGCATGACGCCGGCGCCGATAAACGGCCCGATGAAGATACCGATCCTCGTAACACCGCCCAGTGTGGACAGGGCACGTGCCCTGAACATGACCGGAACAGCTTCGGTGAGGAACTTCTGGCGGGCAAGGTTGAACACGCTGGCCGACATGCCCACGAGAGTCATGGAGGCAGCCAACAGCCAGATTCCGTGCTCCATCTGCGGCGCGAACGCAGACGCCCCGAGGGCAATCGCACCGGCGGCGCCGGCGCCAACGATCGCCCATCGTTCGCCGAACTTCATGGTGATGATGGAAGCCGGGATGTTGAAGAGCCAGGAACCCACGCCGATCAACGTCACGATCAAAGCCGATACCGCCACGGAAGCACCGAGGTCACGCGCCGAGAGCGCAATGACCGGCAGCACCGCCCCTTCGCCGATACAGAACAGCAACGCGGGCCCGAAGGCCGGTAAAGCGACGCTGCGAAGGCTGAAGTTTTTGTCCGTTTGGGTGCTGGTCATCCCTTTCATCCTATGACCGCAACCCCGATCGGCCCGCAGTTGTTGCGGTTCCGGCGACCGAAACCGCAACAACTGCTTGTGGGACTTGGTTACTGCATAGCCGTCACCGGCGGTTGGTGGCTGCCTTGCGGCGTCCCGCTGCGGCCAGAACCAGCCCCATAAGGAACATGGCACCTGCCCAGAGAACGAACCTGCCGTTCAGTCCGGTGCTGGCCAGGGCGGCGGAGCTTCCGACGGCGGCCGGGGCTCCTCCGGTCAGCGCACCTTGGGCGGCGCCAGCGGCTGCTGCGGTGCCCGTTCGGGTGTTGGTGCCAGTAGTTGTGATGCCCGTGACGGGAGCGTTATTGGTAGTCGCTCCGCCAGCATCAAGTCCGCCGCCAGTCGGCGGGTTCACAACCGGCGGGTTCACAACCGGAGGATTCACAACCGGAGGATTCACCACGGGCGGGTTCACAACCGGAGGATTCACCACGGGCGGGTTCACCACCGGAGGATTCACCACCGGCGGATTCACCGTGCCAACAGATTCGCCGCCGATGCCAACAGACGTTGATCCGACGGTTACAGGAGCCGTAACGGGGATGACCAGCTGCGTTCCGGAGAGTATTCCGTCGCTGCCGGAAGTGCTGCTACCGGGCGTCGTACCGGTGCCAACAGGTCCTCCGGTGGCGCCGCTGTTCGTGGCCGAGGAGTCACCCAGCAGACCAGCAGACGTGGAACCAACACTGATGGGCACCGCAATCGGAGCAACCACCTGCGTACCGGAAGCAATACCGTCCGAACCACTAGTGGAGCCCCCTGAAGAACTTCCGGGAGCAGTCCCATTGGAAGCCGATCCCCCGTTCGTGGCCGAGGAGTCACCCAGCACACCAGCAGACGTGGAACCAACACTGATGGGCGCCGCAATCGGAGCGACCACCTGCGTACCGGAAGCAATACCGTCCGAACCACTAGTGGTAGCACCCGATGCCGGGGCTGCAGGAACAGCGCCGGTATTTGCGGGTGCGCCGGACGTGGCCGTTGAATCCCCAGCCACACCCGCGGCAGTGGCTCCGATGTTAACAGGGACAAAAATCGGAGCCACTACCTGAGCGCCGGACGCGATACTCTCTCCCCCCGACGTTGTTGCCTGCGCAGGCGCTGGTGCTGCCGCTGGCGCAGGAGTTGATGCTGCTGGAGCTGTGTTGACGGCCGATGAGTCCCCCAATAGACCCGCCGACGTCGATCCCACAGTGACGGGTACCGTCACCGGGGCAACCAGTTGGGTTCCAGAAGCGATGCCGTCGGACCCACTGGTGCCGGCTGCCGGCGTCGAGCTTGTTTGTGCTGCCGGGGCGGCGGACGAGGCTGGGCCCGTCGCAGTGGAACCCCCCAGCAGACCCACTGACGACGAGCCCAGGTTTATGGGCACCGTAACCGGCGCGACTACTTGCGTGCCTGATCCGATGCTGTTGGAACCGTTGGTGCTGGCAGCCGGCGAAGCTCCGGCGGGTGAGGCAGGAGCCGGAGTTGAAGTGCTTGCTGCCGAATCGCCCAAGAGTCCCAGAGACGTTGCGCCAAGGCTGACCGGCGCGGTCACGGGTGCCACCACTTGCGAGCCGGAAAGGAGTCCGTCCTTTCCGCTGGTGGAATCTGCGGCGCTGGCCGCAGTCGCGCTGAGGACGATAATGCCCCCGGCAAAGCATGTGCCGATTAAGCACTTGCGAATGGTCGTGTTCATTGTGATCTTCTCCTGAAGGTCTTGTTCCCAGAGACGTCCGATTGCGGATCGCCCGAATAACCGTCTGCCGCCGGTAGGCGCGCGGCCGGGCTGGGGACCTAGTCAGGAGTTGAGCCGGGATCAAAGGAAACCGGCTTTGGATGTTGTTCATTGCTGGCCGTACACAGGCCGGGAAGTGCGTCTGCGGGGATGATATGTGCTCCGTGCAGGAAGGCTGCGGCGGGGCTTGGCGGTCCGTTTTGGGAGTTCCCTGAACCGGCGCCCGTGACGCCAACAGGTACCGCTTCGGGGTCGGCCGGCAGATCCGATGGAGTCGCTGGGTGGTTGGCTGGCGGGGCGCCACCTACCACCGCGGTGATCCCGGCGGAACCCGCGCTACGGGAGGGCATGAACAAGGGTGAGCCATCAGTCGCCAAGCCGGGAATGGTCACCCCGAGTGGGTCTGGCGCTTGGTCCACCGTTGCGTTCGAAGGCGCAGCGTCTGGCGAACCCACGACGACTGGCGAACCCACGACGCCGGAACCCGGGAGGGTGCCATCGCTCGGTGTTGCGGGGAGTACTGGAACGTCGCCGCCAGCGGCAGGAGGAACGGTGATGCCTGGCACGGTGACAGGAGGAACGGCTGGCAGAACCGGCGGAACGGTAACTGCGATCGGCGGCGGGACGGCGTCGACGATGTCAACGATCGGTTGGATGATCGGGGTGGCCACGTCGGTCACGGGGTCCAGCCCAACGGGTTCCAGGACATCGTTTACCGGCGGGACCACCACTGCCACACTGTGGTCGATGACTCCAGTACCTGGTGCCGCTACCCCGTCCACAACAGTTCCGATGCTGTCAGCGGGGAGGATGTGACCGATGACAGGCACGGTAGAAAGTACTGAATCGGTGGACGCCCCGATGTGCTGCACGACTGGCGTTACCGCAAGAACCGGGACCGTCATGGGCTTGGCCGGAAGGATCGACTTGACGGGAGCCGGTAGCGGTACGTTCGGCACCGGGATGCTGACAGTGGGAGCGGACGCCTGCGGCGCGGCTGCTTTCGCAGCCGAGGAGGCAGCGGACGTTACTCCGCCAAGAAGGGAATGGTTGTCCGATGCTCCCGTGTCTGCGCTGGCAGCTGTTGCGGAGAGTGTCATCGAGAGTGCGGCGCCGGCTCCAGCGATCATGACAGAGCGGAGAATGCTGGTAGCACGCGGAAGAACGCGTGAAACCCTCATCTCGACACCCCCAGGTAGTCGCGAACCGAATGGTCGCCTTCATCCTAGGACTGGGATAACCCGTTAGTCCATGGTTAGGACCAACAAGACGTCAAGTTTATAAGGTACCTTCCTACGGCAACGGCCGTGATCCGGCCCTTCCGACGGGGCGTCTGCGCCCTCTGGGAGCCTCGGCCTGGCCGTCAGCGCTGGGCGTGGGTCTCCTGAAGCCGCTTGATGAACCAGCGGGATTGCTCCGGGCCATAGGGCAGGACCGGGATTGCCTTCGTGGCGTCGGAAGGCATGTCCCGGATGGATTGTGTTGCCTGGCGGACCGCCGTGCCCATGGTGTCGGCCATGGTTTTCACGAACTCGTCGCTGGCCGGTTTACCGTGGCCCGGGACAAGGAATTCGTAGCGATGACGAAGAGCCGAGATGTGCCTGAGGGCATCCGCCCATTCCTCCGGGTACGAATCCTCGAAGGACGGGTGCGCGCCCTGCTCGACGAGGTCGCCCACGTAGAGTGTCGAGTTGGTGCCCACCAAGAGGTCCCCATCGGTGTGTGCGCGGCCCAAGTAGAAGAGCGTGGCGGTGATCCCGCCGAGGTCCACCAGCACTGGCTGATCGTGGACCAGGGCGTTCGGGACAACGATGTCGACGGCGTCGCCCTCCCCCGCGGCCATCTCCGGTTCGTTGGTGGCCACGAAACGGCGCTGGTTGTCGGCGTCGCGTTCTATTGCTGCAGCGCAGTTGGCATGCGCCCAGAACTCTGTCACGCCGTCGTCAGCGAACACAGCGTTTCCGAAGAAGTGGTCGTAGTGAGCATGGGTGTTAACGACCACCAGCGGCAACTGCGTCTTTTCGCGGACTGCCACGAGGATCTCCCGGCCTTGGCGCGGGCCGCAACCGGTGTCAATGACCATGGCGAGCTCAGAGCCCACCACCAGCCCGGTGTTGAGTAAAGATCCCTCGGTTTCCAAGACGTAGTTGTCCGGTCCAAGTTCGAGCCAAGCTGACAATGAGTTCTCCGTATCCAGGGCAATCCGGCGATGTTCAGGCCTCTACTCTACCCACGTAACCCGAGGGGAAGCTGGAAGGCTGGCGGCCTTTCTAGCGCCGCAGAAACCTCAGGCGTCGGGCCACTCTCACAACCTTGGAGGCATTCAACGCTTGGAGCTCGCCGTGGAGTTGATCGCGTCCGGCACGGAGCTGGTCACGTTCGGCCTCAACGGATGCCAACGCTCCCGCCAGCTCTTCAGCTTCAATCCGCAGCCGCTCCCGTTCGGCTTCCACGCCGCCAAGGTTTCCGGTGAGGTCCTCCAGCGCGTGGTTCAGCCGGTAGAGCTCCACTGACTGATGGCCGATGTGTGATTCGTTGTTGGCCGTCAGCTTGGCCGCAGCGGGATGCTCACCGGAGTCGAGCTCCAGGAAAGCCGGCGGTGGGCTGACCAGGACCGGAGCTTCGGGACTGCCGGCCTTCAAGGTCTCGACGACGGCGTCCCACCATTCGCTTTGGAACTGGCCTTGCGCCGGGGTCAACTGCTTCAGGTACGCCCGGATGTCGTCCCGGCGTGCCCACAACTGGTCTACGAATTCATCGAACTGCGGGGTCACCAGGTGCCGGAGCGAACGCAGGGTGTGCCCGAGACCCCAGTTGGCGAGGGCTCCGCCGATCCGTACTTCGCCGTAGTAGTCCACGGCCAAGCCGAGACAGGGAACGCCGGCGGAGAGGGCGAAAACAATCGGGTGGTACCGGCTGGCCACCACCAGTTCTGCTTGCATCGTCAACGACGCTGATTCCTCGGCATTCAGTTGACCGCAGACAGTCACGTTCGTCGAGCGCATCCTGCGGCGAATGTCGTTGTGGGTCTCGATATCCATGTCCGCATGGCCGGGACGCGACATGTGGGGGATCATCACGACGTCCAGCGAGCCGGCGTCGGCGATCCTGTCCAGCACCTCAGCAACGCGCTGGTTGAAGTCGTCCCTGTCCATGGCGCCGGTGCCCGGCGCGAAGGTAGCAACGACGAACGGCCTGTCAGGTTGAGGCTGGTATGTAGTTTGCTTCGTTTCCATGCCCAGCACAGGGGTGTACTCAGCTTTGAGGAAGCTTGCATCGTCCAGGGTCAGGCCGGCCGGAACATCCGCATCCCGCATGAGTTCCCAAGAGGTTTGCTCCCGGACGCTGGACATTGCGGCGGAATGGAACAGCTCCATCACAGTGTCGTAGTCGGGGCCAGTGAGAACCGGGCCTACGGTCTGCCCGGAGATGACCAGCGGCTTGCCCAGCGCATTCGCAATGGCTCCCACCGCTGCGCGCTCGTAGAGCAACCACCCGAACGGCGAGGTCATGTTCCCGCCGCCAGCGATCACGACGCCGTCGCAGGACCTCATGGTCTCAATGAGCGCATGGACTTGATCCGTGGCGGGGAGGGCGTCCATGTCCCCTGCCAGCACAGCCCGGATTTCCTTCAGGTACGTCTCGCGGCGGTTCGGAGGCCACGGGAACTCCAAGGTCTTGACCGCTGACGTGCCAAACAGCGCGGCGCTCTGCTCCGGATTCCGGGACAGCAGGACAATGTCCGATACTCCCCTGGCCCTGAGTTCGTCCACCACCGCGTGCGTCATGGCTTCGTCACCCACGTGGTAAACGGGCTGACCAATATCTCCCAGAACTACAACTCGCACGATACCCCGGTGTTAGAACGACAAAAAACAGGTCCAAGCCTACCGGTTCCGCGTGCGGCTCTCTAACGGCGGGGGGACCGCTACTCAACTTGCTCTGAAATCACCGAGTCCCGAGGGCTGCAGCCAAGGCACTCCGGCCCTGGGACCAGGACATAGATCTGCATGCTGCCCAGGCATTCGCTGTCAAGGCCGTTCAAGGAGATAGCCAAGCGGCAGCTGCTGCCCTCACGTGGGCGAGGACCGCCATCGAACGTAACCCGTCCTCCATGGAAGTGCTGACCGCACTTGCCATCGGCCAGCTCGGCACAGGCGATGTTCCGACCGCCAGTGTGACCCTGGACCAACAGATTGAACGATCGCCTTGGACATCGGAGCCGTACCTGCTCCGGGGTTTGGCCAAGGCGAGTGCCCAGGACCTGATGGGGGCTACTTCCGCCGTCGAGCGGGCCGCCGAACTCACTCCCAAACCGGAGCGAGCTTTGACGATACTTTCCGATCTCGACATAGCGGCAGGCGAGCCCGAAAAGGCCTTAGAAGTGGAAGGCCGGCTGGCCCGGTTCCGTTAGCCGTTCAAGAACCTTCCGAACGTTGAGTCTGAGAACGTAACTTGCGGTCCGATTTCTCCAGTGCGTTGCGTTATTGGGTGCAATGTCATCTAGTTGGGTTCCTGAGTGTTTTCTGTGTGTCGCCGGGGTGTGGGGGTTGCGGTGTTTCGTCGTGGTGTGGCGTGGTTGTTGGTTGTGGTGGTGTTGGTGGTGGGGCCGGGTTTGGTGGTGTTGCCCTCGGCGGTGGCTGCTGATCCGGTGGTGGAGAATGTGGTGTCGTTCTCGGATGTGCCAGTGGGTTCGCAGTTTGCGACGGAGATTTCGTGGTTGGCTGCTGCGGGGATTTCCACGGGCTGGGATGCCGGTTCCGGGGTGCGGCAGTACCGGCCGTTGGATTCCATTGCCCGGGATGCGATGGCGGCGTTCTTGTATCGTCATGCCGGGTCCCCGGCGTTCAGCGCACCTTCTGTTTCGCCGTTTACGGATGTTCCGGCCGGGGCGGGGTTCTATAAGGAGATCACGTGGCTGGCCTCGCAGGGCATTTCCACGGGCTGGGATGTCGGTGGCGGGAAGCGGGAGTATCGTCCGTTGTCCCCGATTGCACGGGATGCGATGGCGGCGTTTTTGTACCGGTACGCGGGCAAGCCGGCGTTTACGGCCCCGGCGGTGTCCCCGTTCAGGGATGTTCCGGCCGGTGGCGGGTTCTATCAGGAGATCTCTTGGTTGGCCGGTTCGGGGATTTCCACGGGCTGGGATGTCGGTGGCGGGGAGCGGGAGTATCGCCCGTTGAACGGGATCGCCCGGGATGCGATGGCCGCGTTCCTGTACCGGTACGCGGGGCAGAAAGCACCGGCTGACCCGTCCGACCCGTCCGCGGGCACGGTCACGGTGGCCCCGGACGTGGAAATACTGGAACCGGCCCAGCTAAAAACTGCTGTGGTGTCCGGGAATACCGTGGTCCTCCCTTCGGATGAGGCCACGGCGATCAAACCCAACGATGTGCTGGTTTCCGGTGTTACGGCCGGGACCCCGGACGGGTTGCTGGCCCGGGTGGTCCAGGTGGTCCGGGACCCGGGCGGGAACACCCTGGTGAGAACCAAACCCGCTACCTTGCCCGAGGCCGTAGTCTCCACTGGCGGGCTGCTGGAAGTCACCGGCACCCCGGTATCGTCCGAGATCATCCCGGAGCCGGACGTGACCGTGGAACCGGACACCGCACCGGCAGCAAACAGCACCGAAACCGACCTGGCTCAGCCGTTCGCGGAAACTTCCGCGGACGTGTTCAACAAGTCGATGACGTTCAAGAAGACCGTTAAGGGTGAGTTCGGCAAACCTGGCGCGCCGTTGACCGGGAATGGTTCGGTGACGTTGAAGTCTTCGGTGACGGCGAAGGCCACTGCGAAGATGACGTTGGATGTGGGGTTCTTGCAGTTGAACGAGGCCTCGGTGGTGGTAACACCGTCGGTGAAGGCCGAGCATTCCCTCACGGTTGAAGGGTCTTTGAAGGGCCAGGTTTCTTCCAAGCTTGGTGAGCTTAATGCGTGGTTCACGTTCTGGGTGGGGCCGGTGCCTGTGGCGGTGAACGGGGAAGCGGAGTTGAAGGCGAACTTCTCCCTGGACGGGGATGCTCAGATTGTGTTCTCCTCGTCCCAGACGGTCTCCAGTAACCACGGGTTCAGATACAAGAGCGGCGCGTTCAACCTGGTCAACGACAAGCCCTCCACAACCGGGATTCAGAATCAGTACAAAGCCTCGGCATCCCTGACCGCGCGGGCGTCGTTGGATCTTGATGCCACGATCAAGCTTTACGGCATCGCCGGTATCACGTTCGGGATGGGACCTTACGCGACCACAACCATCACCGTGACGGCAGCCGGCGGTCAAAACCTCACCTGGTCCTGCCCGCTGGAACTGGGTATCGAAGGGCGCCTCGGGGTGACCGCCGGCATCGAGATCATGGGCTTCGACCTCGGCGAGTGGGAAACCAAAGTCACCAAGTCCTGGCCACTCTTCACCGCCAACCCCTGCCAAGGCACCCCCGTGATCAAACCCCAACCAACAACCCCCACCCCCACAACAACTCCTACGCCAACCCCGAGCCCCACATCGACACCAACGCCGAGCCCTGGGACGAAACAATTCACAAAGGTGGTTGCCAATTTCGGTTCAGCATTCGCAATCAGGTCGGACCAGACGCTGTGGAGCTGGGGCGACAACTCGTCGGGCCAGCTGGGAAACGGAACCACCACCAACACATCCGTTCCAGCCATGGTGCAGGGGGTGAGCAGTGTCAGGGACGTTGTAGCAACAGGCGGGACAACCTATGTGCTGAAGAACGACGGCACCGTTTGGGCCTGGGGATACAACACCAACGGCCAATTGGGCAACGGCTCAACCTCATCGTCCTATCTCCCAGTCCAAGCTCAAGGCCTGGTGAACGTGAAGGCTATTTATGGGACAGGCGCAGCCGGATATGCGGTGAAAAATGATGGGACCGTATGGGCGTGGGGAGACAATGCTGGTGGTCAGTTAGGTAACGGAACCAACACTGCAGCCACGGTTCCCACTCAAGTGCCTGGAGTGGACAATGTGACCGAACTGGCCGCATCAAGCCAATCGGTGTTCGCCATTAGATCTGATCGCACCGTATGGGCCTGGGGTGGCAACCTCGACGGTCAGCTCGGAATTGGCCAATTGCAAGGCGCCAAAGTTCCCACGCAAGTCCTTTTGGACAATGTCCGCACCGTTGTCTCGCAATGGTCAAGGACATACGCGTTGCGGTACGACGGCACCGTCTGGGCTTGGGGAACCGCCGGTCAGTTTGAGGACGGAACTCCTGCACGCTCCGGACGCCCCCTGGAAATTCATGGCCTGGGTGATGTTGACAGCTTATCCGTGGGGGCAGCGGCATACGCACTGAAGCGGGACGGAACAGTCTGGTCATGGGGAACCAATTACAGCGGCCAGCTCGGTAACGGCACCACCACCACTTCCTACGTCCCGGGTCAGGTACTGGGGATGAGCGACGTCCGGAGCCTTTCAGTGGGTGGTGGTTCCTACGCTGTGAAAAACGACGGGACTCTTTGGGCCTGGGGCTGGAATAACGTTGGTCAGCTTGGCAATGGTGGAACCGCGACATCAACGATACCGGTGCAAGTGAGTGTCCTGAACGACGTTCGAATGGTCACGTCAGACTTGAACTACGGGATCGCAGCCTACGCCCTCAAACAAGACGGCTCCCTCTGGGCATGGGGGTGGAACGAGGCTGGGCAGTTGGGCAACGGCACCACCGCCAACTCCAGCGTCCCCGTGCCAGTGGGAGGCTAAATCGGCCAACGTGACTGGCATTAGCGGTTGTTCAGGGGGCGCAGGACAACCACAAATGCCAGTCAATTGGGCGCCACCAACTACATATCGGCCAGCGCCCCACCCGGGTTCTCAATGGCGTCTGCGACGTACCGGAGGAATCCGGCCGCGGTCTCGCCGTCGCAAACGCGATGGTCGAAGGCCAGCGTCAGCTCAGTGACCTTGCGAACAGCCAGCTCGCCGTTGACCACCCAGGGCTTGTCGATGATGCGGCCCACACCGAGCATCGCGACCTCCGGGTAGTTGATGATCGCGGCCGAGCCGTCCACACCGAACACACCGTAGTTGTTCAGCGTGAAGGTGCCGGAGCCAAGTTCAGTGGGCGTCGCCTTGCCGTCACGGGCGACGGCGGTGAGGCGGCGGATCTCTGCGTCCAGCTCCCGGGCGCTCAGCTCGTGCGCATTGCGGACGGACGGAACCACAAGCCCGCGATCGGTCTGAGCTGCGAAGCCAAGGTTGATGCCCTCGAAACCGACGATCTCCTGCGACCCGTCAGCGGCCGTCTCAAAGCGCGTATTCAGAGCGGGGTACTTTTTTAACCCGGCCGTGACAAAACGCGCGATGAAGGCCAGCAGACCAGGAGTATCGTGCGGAGCGCGCTTCTTGAGCTCGGCCCGCATCTCCAACAATGCAGTGGCGTCCACGTCCACCCAAACCGTAGCCTCGGGGATCTCCGAGCGGCTCTTGGTCATGTTCGCGGCAACGGCCTTCCGGACTCCACGAACGGGGGTCCTGGCGGAAACAGCCAAGCCTGTCCTGCCATCAAGGGCGCCCTCCGCTGCGGCAGGCGATTCCACCCGTGACGGAGCGGGAGCCGCAGGCGCTTCCGGAGCGGAGATCGCGGCCTCCACATCCCTGCGCCTGATCAGTCCGCTGGCACCCGTACCGGCAATGGCATCCAGCGAAACACCATGGTCGCGAGCCATCTTCCGCACCAGGGGCGAAATGACGGCACTGAGCTTGCCAGGGATGCGCGTGCCGGCCACAGAGGGCTCAAGAACTGGCTCAGCCACAGCAACAGGCTCAGCAACGCGATCGACGACGGCGACGCTCGCCTTGCGCGGGCGGGTCCGGCCACCGGTCGCTCCCCCAGGCGTGCCATATCCAATCAGCACGTTGCCGGAACCGGCCTTTTCCTCAGTCCGGTACGTTTCGGCGGCCGCCTCGACGGCTTGAGAAGCGTCAATCCCGGAGGACAGAGCCGCCGGAGCCGCGGCAGCGGGCGAACCGGAGCCAGCACCAGCGCGAGCGATCGAGATCAGCGGCTTGCCGACGTCGAGCGTTTCACCGGCCTGGCCGTGCAGCTCGGCGACCGTACCGGCGTAAGGCGAAGGCACTTCCACCATGGACTTGGCGGTCTCGACTTCGGCGATGGGCTGGTCGACCTTGACCTCGTCGCCCACGGCGACGAGCCAGTTGACCAGTTCGGCCTCGGTGAGGCCCTCTCCCAGGTCCGGCAGACGGAATACCTGCATATCTGAACTCATGGTCAGTCCTCCCATTGAAGGTCGTCGACGGCGTCGAGGATACGGTCGACGCTCGGCAAGTAGTAGTGCTCCAGCTTGGGAGACGGGAATGGGACATCGAAGCCGGTCACACGGAGAATCGGCGCAGCGAGGTAGTGGAACGCACGCTCCTGCACGCGGGCCACGATCTCGGAGGACACCGATGCGAAGCCATGCGCTTCAGCGATGACGACGGCGCGTCCGGTCTTGCGAACGGACGCACAGACGGTTTCGTCGTCGAAGGGGACGAGGGTGCGGACGTCGATGACCTCGAGCGAGCGGCCCTCTTCGGCGGCGGCAGCGGCCGCGGCGAGCGCGGTGGGCACGGACGGACCGTAGGCGATGAGCGTCGCGTCGGTGCCGGGACGCGCGACGGCGGCGCGCCCCTCGGTGGAGGTGCCGGCGTCGTGCTCTTCACGCAAGGCACCCAAGTCCACCTGGTCTTTGGACCAGTAGAGCTTCTTGGGCTCCATGAACATCACGGGATCATCGGAGTCGATGGCTTCGCGCAGCATGCGGTAGCCGTCGGCTACGGTGGCCGGGGTGTAGACCTTCAGGCCGGCTGTGTGGGCGTAGTAGGACTCGGAGGAATCACAGTGGTGTTCCACTCCCCCGATGCCGCCGGCGTAGGGCACACGGATGACCATGGGCATTTTGAGCTTGCCCTTGGTGCGGTTGTGCATCTTGGCAACGTGGCTGACGATCTGTTCGAAGGCCGGGTAGGCGAAGGCGTCGAACTGCATTTCGATCACGGGCCGCATGCCGTTGATGGCCATGCCCACTGCCATTCCGACGATGCCTGATTCTGCCAGCGGGGTGTCGAAGCAGCGCTGCTCACCGAATTCGGCCATGAGGCCGTCAGTGATGCGGAAGACACCGCCAAGCATGCCGACGTCCTCGCCGAAAACCAGAACGGAAGGATCGGCGCGCATGGCATCGGACATGGCCGTGTTGAGCGCTTTGGCCATGGTCATGCTTTGCGGGCCGGTTGCCTCGGCAGTTGCCGCAGCCGACGCTGCTGCGCTGGCGGTGGCCGCGCTGACGTTGCCGTTGACGGAGGTGGTGACGGTCATTTTGCGTTCTCCGTTCCGGAGTCGTCGGTGCTGCCGGCGCTTTCAGCGCGGGCGAGTTCGCTGGCGAGCAGTTCTGACTGCTCTTTCAGTTGCGGGGTTGGCTTGGAGAAGACGTACTTGAAGAGGTCCAGCGGCTGGACCGGGACGTCCTCGCCGAGGCCCTCGCGAAGCTGGGTGGCTACGGCTTCGGCATGCTCGGCTATCCGTTCGCTGGCTGAGTCGTCCAGGAGGCCCTTGTCCGTGAGGTACGACTTCATGCGCGTCAGCGGATCCTTGGCCAGCCATTCGGCGACTTCGCTGTCCGGACGGTAGCGGGTGGCGTCGTCGGCGTTGGTGTGCGCCTGCATACGGTACGTGTGGGCCTCGATCAGGAGCGGACCGGAACCGTCACGGGCCAGCTTCACGGCACGGTCCATCACTGCCAGCAGTGCCACGAGGTCGTTGCCGTCCACGCGCTCACCGGCCATGCCGTAACCAACTGCCTTGTGGGCCAGCGACGGCGCAACGGACTGGTGACTGAGCGGCACCGAGATGGCGTACTTGTTGTTCTGCACGAAGAAGATCACCGGCAGGTGGAAGACGGCGGCAAAGTTCAGTGCCTCGTGGAAGTCGCCTTCGCTGGTGGCACCGTCACCGCACATGGCCATCACTACAGTGTTTTCGCCACGCAGCTTCGCGGCGTGGGCGACGCCGACAGCGTGGAGCAACTGGGTGGTCAGCGGGGTGCACTGGATGCCGACCTTGTGCTCGCTGGGATCGTACCCACCGTGCCAGTCGCCGCGGAAGATGGTCATTACCTCTACGGGGTCAACCCCGCGGGTCATGACGGCGACGGCGTCACGGTAGGTCGGGAACAGCCAGTCACCTTCGCTGAGGCACATGGCAGCTGCAACCTGGCAGGCTTCCTGGCCGTGGCTTGACGGATAGACGGCCATGCGGCCCTGCCGGACGAGCGCGGAGTTCTGGTCATTGACGCGACGTCCGACGACGAGCTGCTCGTAAGCGGCCATCAGCTCAGCATCGTTTGGTGTCGGGTACTCGTGGCCGGGTTCGGTGCCCTGCTCGTCACGGGAGCGGAGGGTGCCATCCGGGTTCACCATTTGGATCTGGTGCCGGGCGGGGAGCATGTAGTCCTCAACGCTGATGCCGAATTTGGTCCGAACGTCAGCAGCTTGGTCCTCTACCGCCGTTTCCGGGGCAGAGTGATCTGCGTGGATCGTCATTGGTCCGTCCTTCTCTAGCCACTATGTGCTTCCAGTATGTTCCTGACGGATGTTTCGTATCCAGCTTTCGCCGAAATCATGGAAGCCATCAGCCAAACTGGCTATTCTGAAAGACGAATTGCAATTGTGAGCTGGGTAACGCGCCCGTGCTGTAGACGATTTGGAGAGCCGATGAGCGAGGCCGAGGCAGAGCAGACTGCCGTACCGCTGGACAGCGTGGACCAGGACATCATCCGAGAACTCACCACGGATGGGCGCATGTCCATCACCCAAGTGGCTGAGAACGTGCACATCAGCCGCGCCCACGCGTACTCACGGATAGCCCGGCTCACCGGGGAGGGAGTGCTGACCAAGTTCACGGCCCTGGTGGATCCCATCAAGGCAGGGCTGCGGTCCTCGGCATACGTGACCCTCAAGGTCCAGCAACATTCTTGGCGTGAACTCAAGGAGCAGCTGCGCGCGATACCCGAGATCCATCACATTGCCCTGGTAGGCGGTGACTTTGACGTCATCCTTCTGGTCCGGGCCACGGACAATATCCACCTCCGCCGTGTGATCTTCGACCAATTGCAATCCATGGAGGGAGTGCTGGATACCCAGACTTTCCTTGTGTTTGAGGACGTCGATACACGATAGGCGCTTCTTCGGCATTCCTGGCTGGGAAGAGCACTCATTCGGGAACCTTAGACTGTCCCCGTGCCCCTCAAAACCGCCTCCGTCACGCGCGTCTTCAGCGTCGCCGTCGTCGCGTGTTTCCTGGTGGCGCTGCTGTGGCTCATTGCCGCGTTTCAGCTTTTTTTCAACCCGCCCCGGGTTGCTCCCCAGCGCACCGACGCAATCGTTGTCCTGGGCGGCCTCAGCAAGGAACGGTTACCTGTAGCGCAGGAACTCCAGGACCAGCTGGACATTCCGGTGCTGGTGGTCTCTACAACGGGACTCGCCGGCAACGCCGAGGGTGATGAATTGTGCCGCGAGGACGTTGGCGATCCGGATCTGCTGTGCTTCCGCCCCTCCCCGCTGAACACAAGAGGCGAAGCAAGCGCCTTGAACAAGCTGATCCAAGAGCACGGCTGGAAGTCCATCACGGTGGTCACCTCCGACTATCACCTCATCCGGGCAGGCACTTTGATTCACCAGTGCACGCCCATCGAGGTGGAAATGGTCGGCTCACAGCCCGAGCTCTCCGCAGCCGCCTGGCTGGACCGATTCGTGGTGGAAACAGGTGGGTTGATCGACGCATTGGTGCGGCCGGAGTGCTCTTCCTAGCCTCCAGTTCCACCCCTGTGGGATGTGACTAAATCCGTAAATCTGATCTTTCGGATACAACAGGCGTGTCAATAATTCTTCGGGATACTCAATCCCATTTTCCTACTTGAAAGTTGTAGTCAAGTTATTGAGTTTGCCGTTCATGCGAGCCATTCTTTTGCCATAGGTCCAAGGTCTCACCCTACGAGCCCGAGGATCACCCGTGACAACTTTCGCAGCAGAACCGACAACCGTTCCTCCCAACAGGACGCGACACCTGGCAGCTGGCCTTCTCGCCATATTCGCCTTGGTTCTAAGTCTCCTTCACGGAAGCACCGCCCAAGCGGCGGCGCCGCCCGTCTATCCCATCAGCGGATACTTCATTTATGGCAGCACCAGCGATGCGGCCAACACCAAGAAACTGAGCGACATCAAGTCGGTAGGCGGCGACACGGTCATCACGTTCGGCTCCCGACTCAGACCAGCCACACTTTCCGACATTCCCGCCGCCTGCGCTATTTCCGGCGTTAATTGCGCCACCGCTGCGGCATCTGGAGTCAAGGTGAAGCGCTACTTCACATACTCGGACGGCAACTCTTGGGGATCACCCGCCATCCTCTGTGCTCGCGACAAAACCGTCACCAGCGGAACCACGATATTCACCATTTTGGTCTTGCCATCGGAGGGGAGCGGCTGCAACTCCCCCAGCGGAAGCTACGACATCGTGGTGATCACCGGCGGGACGGCGTCCTCCATGTCAGTGTCGCTGGGAAAGGCGGCAACGAGTTTGGGAATCAAGTACTACGCAGGCCTTCCGGCCCCGGTCATGCGGACTGACGTCACCTACCTACCGGACCTGTCATATCAGGCCACGTTCTCGCTCTTCACTGCCCGATTCCTCATATACCAAGGCAAAGTGAACGATGTTCCTGGACTTGCCGGCTTCTACCACCATACAGAAATGCCACTCAGCGATGGGCCCGTTTGGGACTCAGTCCTGACTCTCTATCGGATTCAGAACTCCAGGATTGCCCAGTACCAGCCTGATCGCGACGCAATCGTCAGCCCATACATCGACTCTCGCACCGCTTTCGGTGGGCGAGTCACGGTAGACCAGGCACGAAACGCTATCGCGAATATTGCCGAGACTGCCGGTGACGTGCACCTCTCCATTGCTGTACAAGACGGTATGGGCACAGGCAAAGGTGCTTCCTTCTTCGGCAGTGAAAGCAACAACAACGTCGACCAGTACGCAGCGTCAATAGTTGGCAGCGGGTCTTGGGGCAGTAAGTATTTGGCTCCAACTCGCGACTACTTCTGGGCGATGGCGGAAGGCGTTGAGGGAACCGGCGCGGAGCTGTGGGCCAACCTGGAAGGCATGGCGCCATCAACCTCGCAGAATCCATGCGATGGCAGTCTTCGGGGCCAAACCACGAAGACCCGGGTGGACAAGCAGTTGCAGCAATTCGGAAACAGCCCGGTGAAGGTCATCTCATTCATGTGGGATCCGTATTTCACCTGTGCCGGGACTTGGACACCAATGATTGATCGCCTCAAGGCGGGCAGCACAACGCCGATCATCACTGACTCGATCTTCAACAGTAATGGCGATGTCCTGGTCACAGGCCAAAACCTGAGTGGCGGGACTATCCAAGTCAAGTGGACGGATAAATCAGGGCGGGTCTTCGACAAGACTGTAGCGGCTTCCAACTACAACCCCACATATGGCAAACAAATGGGCATCAATCCGCTCTTGGAGTCGGTAACCGCGAAGCTCGGCAGCACGTCTCTAGGGTCGGGTAAGAATTACTTCATAGATGTTACGAACGGCTCTGGGCAGAAGAACGACGCGCTGTACTCTGACCGCGGCTAGCAGTCTCAGCGAGGGGACGGCCCGGGATTTCCGGGCCGTCCCCTCGCTGCGTCAACGCGCTGCATCGGCGTCCCTGGCAGGCCCCGAAGCGGCTTGAGGTTGGGTTCACCCGCTACACGAAATGTTGCGGCAGACTCCCGAAATGCAACAATTGGTAGTGCCCATGGTTCACCCTGACGCAGCTGAGGAGTAATACGTGACGGACCCTGTCCGCCAGCCGGCGACTCTTTCGCCTGCTCCACGGCACCTACGGAAACGCCGCTTTAGGCCCGAGGTTGCAACGAGCCTTATGGCCGGGTACCAACAGCACAGCCCCGCGAATCCGTCGCTCCGGCCCGCGCAGACCCGTGGAGATAGCAAAGGAGCGGTCAAGGCCGCTCCCCCAATCAAGGAATCAACAAGGCAGCGCCCGGAGCCCCGCGAAGTCACCCTTCGACAGAAGCGCTTAATCGCACTGCTCGTTGTGATCCTCGTCTCCATCAGTATCCCCATCCTGCTCCTGACCTTGATCTTTGCCCCATAGTCCGGCGACCCTTCGGTACGCAAATTGAAGACCGTGATGCGTGGTGCGATAGCATCGGGAAGTCACTCAACGCCACTCCCCGGGGGAAATCCATGCCCAGCGTCATGCCAATCTTCGGCACCCGTCCGGAAGCCATTAAGATGGCTCCGATTGTCAGTGCTTTTCAAGAGTCCCCGGATTTCGACTGCATCGTGACTGTCACCGGTCAGCACCGCGAGATGCTGGACCAAGTCAACGAACTCTTCGGCATCGAACCGGATCACGATCTGAATATCCTGCAGCAGCGTCAGTCGCTCTCCTCAATCATGACGAGGACCATCGATGGCTTGGACAAACTGTTCACAGCAAACAAACCCGACGCAGTGATCGTCCAGGGCGACACCACCACATCCACAGCTGGCGCCATTGCCGCTTTCTACCACGGCATACCTGTAGTCCACGTGGAGGCCGGCCTGCGAAGCGGCGATCTGTTCTCCCCGTTCCCGGAAGAAGCGAACCGGAAGATCACCAGCCAGATCGCAAGCCTTCATCTGGCCCCGACCAGTGTCAGCCGAGCCAACCTTTTGGCCGAGGGAATTTCTGAGAGCGACATCGTAGTAACTGGCAACTCAGTCATTGACGCCCTTCTCACCACCGTTGACAAGCACATCCCGTTCTCCGACCCGCAGCTCGAGGACCTTGCCGCCAGCGGCCGTCGAATTCTTCTGGTGACCACTCACCGCCGTGAGAACCAGGGCGACGCTATGCGTGGAGTTGGACGGGCATTGGCCCGGATAGCTGAGGCTGAACCCGACCTCGTTATTGTCCTGCCGGCACACAAGAACCCCGTGGTGAGGGAAGCAGTGCTGCCCGCGATTGAGGGCAAGGCAAACGTCATCGTTACAGAACCATTGGCATACGGTGAATTCACACGCATGCTCTCCATGGCCCACATTGTTCTCACGGACTCGGGCGGAGTCCAGGAAGAAGCTCCTAGCCTCGGCAAGCCGGTGCTGGTGATGCGCGACAATACGGAGCGCCCGGAAGCCGTCGACGCCGGGACGGTTAGCCTGATCGGTACAGACGAGGAAACAATCGTCAAGGAAGTGGACCGACTCCTGAACCAGCAGGATGCATTTGATGCCATGGCCAACGCAGTAAACCCTTACGGCGACGGCAAGGCTGCTGCCCGAACTGTAGCCGCTGTTGCCGAGCTCCTTGGGGTTGGCAAACGAATTGATAGTTTCGCCTGACCTTCTGGCCTGAAGGAAGAACCCCACAATGGTAGGGCTAGCCCCAAGCACTGCAATTCATTGTGGCCAACTAGTTGAGCGAGTGAACAAATGGCACGAATCTTCGTCTACGGCAGCTGTGTCTCACGGGACTCCTTCGAGTTCCTTGACAAGTCAGAACACGAGCTGATCGGCTACACTGCCCGTCAGTCCTTGATCAGTGCGACAGGCAGTCCCTACCCAGCGTCTGCAAACGCTGGAACACTGGAAAGTCGATTCCAGATTCGCAATCTTCAGAATGACTTTGACGGCACCATATTTAGGACACTTGCAGATGTCGCCTCCAGTGCTGACTTCATCTTCTGGGACCTTACTGACGAGCGACTCGGTGTCATAAAGGTAGGCCATGACAGCTACATCACACGATCCGTTGAGCTCCTTCAGAGTGGACTCATCGACAACATCGGTGACCCCGAATGGATCAAATTTGGATCCAACGAACACTTTGAGCTGTGGCGCAACAGTGTTGTCAATTTCGCCGATTTCGTGAGAGCCCACTCCATTGAGAGCAAAATTGTTCTCTTCAACCTCCCATGGTCCATGCACGACGATTTTGGGGCACCGATCCAGAAATCATGGGGGATGTTTCCGGACGAGGCAAACAACCTCTTGGCCAAATACATGGGAGTTCTCCGGGAACACTTGAATTTGGCGACCATTGAATTGCCTTGGGAGATGGCGGTCTCCAGCAGGGATCACAAGTGGCGACTCGCGCCCTACCACTACCATGACGATGTCTATCAAGCCGTGGTGAATCAATTCAATTCCTTGGAAGCAGGCCTGGACGAACAGAAGCATTTCGCGTCTGGCGCCGGCCCAGAGCCGAAGAGCCTGGACGACCGGGATTGGCATGATGCGGTACTTGAGCCGCAGACGTTCCTTGTTCCCAGCGGCGCCAAGACATTTGGTATTCAGTTCGAGGCGATAAGTTCAGTTTCGCCTGGTAACAAGATTCTCCTCTCCCTAAAACTTGAAGGGGCCGAAGGGCTGCCGCTCGTCAAGAACCGCATTACCAAGTCTGGGATGGAAAGCGTTGGGCATTTCAGGTATGTGGAGATTGATAGTGCGCGAAGAAAATATTACGCGGGCTTTGAACTTCCTGATGATGTCTCCTGCACGTCCGTCACAATCATGGGCTGGCAGATCGCACAGGGACAGATACAGATTCGAGACGCTTCCCTGTTCGCAGGAAACAACCTGAAAGCCACTAACACAGCAAGCGCTGCGGAAATTTAGCCGTAGACTGGGCCTCCCCGCCCTGACCGTTCCCGTCAACCGCTGGTCGTCAGACCTCTGGGACTGGCACTGATGGCAATGCATCCGCGCCCTCAAGTTGATGCGCACCCAGCACACGTGGTCTTGCAAGCGGGCAAAGGGGTGCAATAAGGGTCATGGACAAGGGCGGCCGTGCGAGCACAGAACCGCACTACTAGTGTGAGCTTGAACTTTTCCTAAATCTGCGCCATGGACAACCAGCGCTGAACTGCGTATGACGAACTACTTGCTCACAAAAAACTGCTCCCCGGGAATCAGAACTGAATTTTCAGTCCAACTCCAGGGAAGCAGTTTTTTGTTTAATGCCATTCAAAGTGTTTTACTGCGCCAAGGGCATTAGGGAACTAATATCCTAAGACCTGAAGCTCTTTGGGTATGACATTAGAAGCCGCTGCTTGCCTACGCACTCGCTTAGCTGCAGCTAGGGACTTACGGCGGAACAATCTACTCGAACTGGCCAGACGCATCAAAGCATCGGCGATCTCGGCTGCGTTCTCCGGCTCAACGAGTTCAGCACAAGTTGCATCCGCGAATTCTGGAATCGCAGCGACACTTGTTGTCACGGGGACAAGGCCTGACGCCATGGCCTCGTCCCGAGACACACCGTGCGTATCCATGCGAGACGGGCAAAGAAATACGCCATACTCCTTATGCATTGAAGCAATTTCATCCTGTGTCAAGAATCGCTTGTCAAGGATGACGTTAGAGAACCCCTCAAGCGGCTTGGTCATCTCATCAAAAAGCGGCCCATCCCCAACAAGCCTGAATTCCATGTCGGAAAAATATGCCGTCTGAGATAGAAGCAGGATTGCATCCACAGTTAGATCATTCGCATAGACCGACGATGCATACGGTCTAATCGAAAGAACTTTTAGTCTATGACCAGGGGTCTTCTTTTGGTACTCAAATTTCGTTGTGTCAATGGGATTGTGAATCACCACTGAAAGCGATGATTCTTTTACCAAACCTAAATCTGACATGGCCGTTTCAGCCAACCATTTAGAAACGAATATGACCGAAACCGAATCTGCGGCTTCCTCAAAGATGCGCCGCCAAAGTGCAAGGCGCCGATCGCTGATCTCCTCAGCTGCCCTGACTTCCTCATCTGTACTGTACAAGAAGCTGCGCCGTGACCACTTTTGAATATCCGCCCCATGAGCCCAAATGGCAATTTGCGGTTTTTGCGGAAGGTTCCGAACAGCGTCCCACATAGAGTCATTTACAAAATGAAGTGAAATCGATCGATGCTTGCCCTCCAGAAGAAGGGTGTCCAGGGCGGAAGAAGATCCAGATATAACAGTTACGCCTTCAAATTCGCGGAAACGCAAATGTGAGTTCTCATCCAGAACAAATACCTCGGTGGGGACGCCTGAATCTATATAGCGAAGCACACGGCTGTGGACGAATGCATTTTTGTACAAGTCATCGTAGGAAGGATACCGGTTGGTAATCACAAGGTTCTGTGCCCGCGACGCGATGAACGCCGGCTTGATGTTCTTGTGCTTCCAGAGGATACGTCGCAGTGAACCTTCGCCGGATGCGAAGATTCTTATACCCAGCTTCACGCTCTTTGCGTTCCCGGGAATATCCAGAGTGCAGTTCTGATTGGCAGCCCGGACGTGACCTTCAATCTTTGTGTTGGCACCGTCGTAGTAGATGATCGCCACTTGCAGATTGAGACCGGGGCTAGCCTCTACATGAAGTTCGAGCTGCCCTTCAGTAGCAATTGAATCCAAGCCGATTAGCTCTGTGGCATAGATATAGTCGTGAACACCGTCTCCGAGGGTCGAGACAAAATTCCAGTCGTTGTCAGAGACTTCACTCGTAACACCTGGTCGAGACCTGGTCACAAAAAGGTTGGCTACTTCAGCTCCACTAAGCGCCTTGCCTTGATCGGCAACAAAGTTCGATGCTTCGATTTGATCGCCAGCCGTAACCATTTCCTCAAGGCGCAGCCCGCTGTCGATTTTCCCACTTGTTACCAAGGATAGGACCTCGGAAGTCAGTCCTGCCCCGTCTCTGCAGTAATCAAAAAGTTCAGCGCCAAGCATGGAGGCGTGACCAAAATCAGCATGCGCGGCTGTCCGTACGAGTTCGTCGACACCGAGTTCAATCTCCCGCGGTTTGAGCACCAGGCTCGCCCGCACCGGAAGTCCCGTGACAGCCGTGTATGCCGGGCGGGAGTCATTCACGCCTACCGTACGACCCTTGGCCTGAAAATAGGAGACCTTGCCAACTACCACTGCTGCCGAGTATCGGGCCGCGAGTGCCAAGTCGAGCAAATAGTTGGCACCATAGTAATCATCGGGCACCATAACGGCAGCAAATGCCCCATCCTCAACGCACGATTCTAGCTTCTCACCTGAAGATTTCGAGACGTCCTGAACAGTGATTCCCTGCACTGCCCCATCCTGATCAACCCAGCTGGCATCCATTGTGTAAAGGCGAAGCGACACATCAACACCTATCTGGCGGTTCACTGTCGCGAGAAGTTGGCCTACTTCGGCATCGCTTGACACGAGTCCGAGCACAACAACTGTGGGCCGCTTGGTGGCTGCGGCCGGCACTCCAGCTTGGTTCAGGACATACTCCAGCCTATGGCTGTAGGTATGTTCCTGCATTACCTTTCTAAGCCCTGCAAGCCTTCGGCGCCGGCTACCCCATCCGTCCGTGGTTGACGACAGTTTATTCACGACAACCCGGCCGCTATCGGCTATGACTGGTATGTCGCCGAAAAGCAGCTGGAGACCGCGCGAGTAGTTGCTGACTACAGTCGTATTTGAAGCAAGAAGCTCGTAGACGCGGCGAGCGAACATTGACTGGGATTCTTTGACGGAGTTCAGGTTAATCGCGTAGTCGTAGCCCTTGTAGGCGAGGTCGATTTCTGAACTCGTCAGCGTGCCGACGATGTATTCTTGGTACTCTTTCGGGAACTGGTATTGTTGGTCCGATTTTCCAAAGTTGCGGTCAAAGATCTCAAGAGGGGTAAATTTTGGAATCTCAGCCATGAAAGATTCTAGATCTCGCGTCCGGGCCGGGTATCTTCTGTAATACGCCCCCGCAAAACACATTCCCGCACTGCGACGGTAGACCTCCAATGGGTTATGAAGGACTGGCTGGCAGGCAAAAGGCAGGAAATGGACTCGATTGTGGCCGAGGTCACCTTTATAACGCTGGACACAATCGATGTCTGTCGTGAAAACATGATCCACGAGCTTCGCAGTATTGAGGAATGTCGAGTAGTGGACTGGGTCTTCCTTATTCCACAAGACTACGGGAACATTATTCGATTTTGACCAAGATATGATTTCTCGAACTTCCGCAGATGTCTGGGCAACTTTATTTCCCCAGGCATCATTCTTACCACGCCAGGCTGATTCCAGGAAAACCAATGATGGAGAAAAGGAATTCAGCTCGTCGATATAGTTGCCCAAGCTCAACTCAAGGAGCTCACACTCAGGAGCAAAGGACTGAACTGTAAATTCGTCCATGATCGCTGCCACGCGCGTATTGCGATGATGCGCACTGGAAGTCAGCTGGAGCGCGGCCGAAGCATCGCTCGTTGAGAGGAGACGCGACGCCCTCAATTCAGCAGCCCTGTTCACCGGCGTCGGAGCCGGCTTTTCTTCGGACTCGATCGCCTGCTCATTGGCCACGATCTCGCCAATGATGGTGCGTGCAACTGTATGTCGTTGACGATGTTCAACTGCCAACCGCCCCAGGGCTACGGGCAATACGCCCAAACCCTTTGGGGAAGTCAGGGATTCTCGGATGGATTTACCGAGGCGGAATGTGACGCTTGCGCGAAGGTCTACCAGCTTAGCTTCGGCAAGGGCAAGTGCGCTCTGCAATCGATCATTGTCGGCTTGGGCAGTCTCGATTTTGACGTCCGCCTCTACAGCTTCAGACTCCAGGGTTTTACGTCGTTCCTGCGTGTCGTCCAGCTGTTTTCGAATATCACGCAAGCGACTCTGAAGGCTGGCATTTTCCTTCTTGCTTTCGGCAAGGACGTTCTGAAGGCTGACCTTTTCGCGCTGAGACTCATCAAGGGCCTGCTCCAGCCGGGAGACCATGCCTTTCTCTTTGACCAGACGCCTAGCGGTTTCTTCGGATTGGTGTCGGCTGTCAACAAGTGCAGCCTCAACTTCGGCAAGTCGAGTCGACGTATCCCTCAGATCCGAGGCGATCGCCCTCTCCCGAATCAGGGCAGACCTTGACTTTGCAGCCTCAACTTCGGCAAGTCGAGTCGACGTATCCCTCAGATCCGAGGCGATCGCCCTCTCCCGAATCAGGGTAGACCTTGACTTTGCAGCCTGCAGCTTCGCCTTACGACTTGCCCGACTGAGTTGACTATTCGACTGTTCAAGTTCCAACTGCCACGACTGCCTGTCCTCGTCATGGCGTTTCGCCTGCTCAGCAGCGAGCGACTCTAGTGCAATTATTTGTGCATTAGCCTGCGCAATTTGTTTCTCTACAGCTTTGACCCGATTTCGTTCCCGTCGGAGGCCGTCACGCAAGTCCTGGAGTTGGACTGAAAGCGCTTTGGCTCGTTCGGTGTTCTTGTGTTCAGTAAGGCTGGCAACATGCAACTGCGAACGAACCCCAGTGAGTTGATTTTCTTTCTCTTCAATCACGGTTTCGAAGTCATGAACTCGATTGGCCGATTCAAGTAGATCTTGCCTTAATTTCTGAATGACCTCGGATTGTTGTGCTTCAGCGACGTTCGCCATGCGCAACTGCTCGTTAATCGGCGCCAGTGTAGCAGTAGCCCCACGATACTTCAGATTTGCTTCAGTAAGGCTTTTACGCAATTGTGAAATTAGTTGCTGATCATAATATGTTGCAGCAACCTGCTGCTTGACGATCTGCTCAAATCGATCCCGCCCGTCTGCCGATGAGCTCGGACCGAAACGATGCGTCGGAGTGGCGTTAAACGTCGAAAGATAACGGTAGTCGTATTGCGCCAACCAAGTATGAATTCTTTCAAAATCTTGGCGTGTCTGGCACTCCACATAAATCTCGGGTCGATCTCGTTCTATAAGAAGCTTCGCCCCGTTGAGGACATCAAGTTCCATCCCCTCCACGTCGATCTTCATGGCGCGCACAGGCTTGGAGAACTCCAAATCATCCAGTCGAATGATGGTAGTTCCGTTTTCCTCTGATGAGACCCGCTGCAGGCGTTGTGCTCCCCTGTTGTTCTCTGCCGTCTGAACTATCCGGCCGAAACCCTCCGCGTCGCCCACGCCTACTTCGTGAACTGTGACGAGGCTGTCGACTCCATTAAGGGAAGCACTTGAGCGAATAACTCCGCACAGTTCAACGTCGGGTTCGAACGCCTGCACTTCCGCTCCGGCCACACAGGCTAGGTAAAGTGTGTGATTACCGCAGTTGGCGCCAACGTCCAGTACCAGATCACCCGCAGCTACACCATCCGCGATATCAATCAGCATCGCCTCTTCATACGGGCGCTGCGTTGAAGCTATTGTCTTTTGAATGTAGTCCTGGTCTGCGTCCGGGAGGTTCAGTCGATACTTCGTTCCACCTGCAACAATCTCGATAGGTTTCATCCTTCGCGGCTGCCCGCAACCTCTCGAGTACGTACGTCGAAGGACCCGCGGGTATCAATAAGCACTTTGCCAGCCAAAAGCTCAGGTCCAACTTCCTTGACTGCGTCGTGGTCGACAAGAACCAGGACTACCTCGGAACGCTGAATCGACTCTTCAACTGACACGAACTCAACATTCCGGCGGTTTGCGAGCTGACGCGGCAATGCTTCGATGTGTGGTTCCGCAACGTTGAGACGTCGTTCCGGTAGAGCATCCGCGAGACGCGCGGCAATTTCGATTGCTGGCGATTCGCGGAGGTCATCAATGTTCGCCTTGAACGCCAGTCCCAAGACTGACAGTTCGGCTGAATCGGGCAAGCCAGCCAGCGCGGACATTGCTTGATCAATTACCCACTCCGGCTTCGCGTCGTTAACCTCGCGTGCTGTGCGGATCAAACGCGACTCGTCGGGTGCTGCTGCCACAATGAACCACGGATCTACAGCAATGCAGTGCCCACCGACGCCAGGTCCCGGTTGCAGGATGTTCACTCGCGGGTGGTGGTTGGCCAATCGGATTAGCTCCCACACATCGATACCAAGCTTTTCACTGATTACCGACAGCTCATTGGCAAAAGCGATATTCACGTCACGGTAAGAGTTTTCCACGAGCTTTGCCATCTCGGCAGTTACAGCATCCGTCGTGAGAATCTCACCCTGGCAGAACACCGAGTAAAGGTTCTTGGCGGACTCCGCCGCTTCAGGAGTCATACCGCCAACGATCCGGTCATTGGTAACTAACTCAATCATGACCCGCCCCGGAAGTACGCGCTCAGGGCAGTGAGCAACGAGGATTGCCGGTCGTGAATCGGAGCCGTCAAGACTCAGATCAGGACGCAGGTTCAGTATGTAGTTGGCCATGTGTTCCGTGGCACCAGGAGGCGACGTTGATTCAAGAATCAGGAGTTCGCCGCCTTGCAGCTGAGGGGCGATGCCTCGTGCGGCAGCCTCGATGTAGCTCAGGTCAGCTGAATGGTCTTCCTTGAAAGGAGTCGGGACCGCCACGATGTATGCCTGCGCCTGTGGGGTGGTTGTTGTTGCGCCCAAGAGTCCTTGGCTCACGGCCCCGGACACGTGAATGCCGAGGTCTGGCTCCACGAAGGGCACCTGCCCCGCGTTCACGGCGTCTACTGTGCTCTGGTTGACGTCGACGCCAGTGACCTTGATTCCGTTGGTTGCCAGAATGGCAGCAGTTGGAAGGCCAATGTAGCCCAGTCCGATTACGGCTACGCGATTAATAGTATTCAAAGTGTGCCCCGTTTTTGTTTGGTTTATCTAGACAGTGATGTGTTCGGCCGGATTGCCCCAGAACTGTATGTCCCCGGAAGCAAGTAATTGATCGTCGGTAGCAGTCCACGTATGCCCGGAAGCAGACCGCTGAACGTAGTAGTTGTATCGGTCGGAGGCATAGATCTTGCCTCCGGCGTCGCTCACCGCTCGCATGAACGCGGTGTCCTCTCCGCGCCCAAGCTCTTCGAAGGGATAGCGTTCGAAGATTGACTTCTTAGCCATGATCGTTGCACCAATAACCATATGACTGAAGCGATGCTCCATATGATTGAACCTCAGCAGTGTGGCATTCCGGCTCTCGATATACATGAAGTGCGCTAGCTTGCCGACGACGTCAGCCCCCGAGAACATCAAGGCGTTAACCTGATCTCGAAGGTAGTTCGGACCGTAGTAGTCGTCGTCGTCCATCTTCGTCAGAATGGCACCACTCGACGCCGCAACGCACAGATTCAGGCAACTACCAAGACTGACTGTCCTGGGCTCATGGAGAAGCGTCACTTTTCGTACGCCATATTTCCTACGCAAACGCCAAATTTTCCACCAGCTGGGTTTGAAACCATGCGCAAGCAAAACCAACTCGACGTCGACCCCTTGCTGGGAGCCAATGGTCCTGAAAACATGTTCGAGTTGATGGGGGCGAATGGTCGATACCAATGCGCTTACGGATTCGGGTTGCACCGGGCGAACCCTGTGAGGAAGAGTCAGCCCTACGACCTTTTCGGCTCTGTGCGCGTAAGTGTGCTCTGCCCAAATTCGACGTTGGGCGAGGTGAACGGAACGGTCGTTGAGTTCCGGGCTCCTCATCAACGCCCTCATGATGAACGCTGCATCTTCTTTGTTTTCCACACTGTGAATCTCGCCGTTGGGGAAGAACCTAGGCAGTGCAGGGCTGGGTGTGGTAACCACAGGCGTTCCGGAAGCGGTGATTTCAAAGATTCGGCGAGCACACATACTCGGTGAATCGACTACTGAGTTGACGTTCAAGAAGACTTTGTAGGCCTTATACGCCGTCAGCATTTGGTCGTAGTTCAGAGATCCCACAACGTGCGAATCATACGGCGCGGGGAACTGGTAGTCCGGATTCCCGCCGAGCTGCCGCGAAAAAATCTCCAAGCCGTGCTTGACCCTGTCCGATCCGGCTATGGCACCATCGAGCAAAAGACGCATCTGTTCACGGCGCTCAGGATATTTGTGAGCGAAGTACATACCTGCGAATGCCACGTCACGGGAGTGGCGGCCTTCTCTTGGTCGGACAGGATTGTGGATGGCCGGTTGCGCTGCGAAAGGCAATACATCCACGCGGTTGTGTCCCAGCGCCTGCCTGTAGTCCGGGAGCTTGTTTTCGTCGGAAGTGAAAACAACGTCAAACTCGCGGGCGGCCGGCAGGAAGTCGTGGAAGTGCGGAGGGTCTTCTTTGTTCCAAAAGACCGTCGGAACGCCGTTATCTCGGCACCATCGCATCAGGTTCAGGAAGTGCTGCTTCGGGCCGCTGGTCCCGGTCAGCTGGTACTTCCAGGAACCACCATTGCCTTCCCACGCGGACTCAACGAACAAGAAGTCGATGCGCTGCTCCTGGAGCTGCTGCATCCAGCCGTCCTTCGTCAGAAAGACAAGATTCCATTCGAAGGCGAAGGCCTTAGAGGAGAAATCATCAAGAATAACGCCAACCGTGAGGTCATCCCTGCGGGAAGGAACTGTCGGGTAGTCGAAAGCCGGGAAAGTCAGCTGCTTCCTCGCATTGCTGGACTTAGAAACTGCTGGGCGCGCCTGGACGTTCTTATTGGATGTCTTATTTACAGCGAGCGCCCGTTGGCGTTTATGGAACGCCTGGAGTTGCCGGACTCCCCCGGCTCGAAAGTGCCAAGCGGCCTTCCGCAAATTTCCTACGTTATAGATCATGCCCGACTCCTACGCATCTTACTTCTGGCCAACACTTCTGTCATTTGCAGATTGGCCCGAGCTTCATCACGAATCCTGGCGGCAGTAATGCCGTTTCCTTTCGCGAGGTTTCCAGTGAAATCCTGGTAGGCCTTGACGGTTTCAGCCGGGTCTCCGTCCATGATCATGTGGCCCATGTCCAACCACACGACGCGGGTGCACATGCTCGTTATGGTGTCCAAGGAGTGGCTTACGATGAAAACGCAACCCGCCTGTTCACGAAGTTGATCCATACGGCGCTTACTTCTCTCGCCAAATTGCGCATCACCAGTGTTCAAGGCTTCGTCTACGAGAAGAATCTCCGGATCAATACTTGCAGCGATGGCGAATCGAAGCCTCGATGCCATGCCTGAGGAGTATGACTTCATAGGCAGGTAGATGGAGTCCCTTAGCCCGGAAAGCTCTACGATGCTAGTAAATTTAGCGGCAACTTCCCGGCGGCTCATACCCATGGCGAGACAGCCCAAGACTACATTCTGATGACCCGAAAGATCGCCAACAAGCGCCGCGTTGACTCCCAACATGATTGGAGTGCTGGAAGCGAAGACTGCACCTGAGGACGGCTTGACCTGTCCGCAAATGAGCTTCATCAGCGTGCTCTTTCCCGAACCGTTTCGGCCGATAATTCCCACCGATTCCCCGCGCTCCACGACAAGGGACAGCTCCTGCAAAGCGCGTACGGTTACGGTGTTGGGCCGCCGGATCAAGCGTCCCAAAAAGCTCGTTTCCCGGCGTTCCTTCGCAACCGCGTCAGCATCCGTTGTAACCACGCGATACTCCATGGCGGCACGATCCACCACTACGCAGGGGTGACCCTCGACTTCCAAAACCTGTTCAGCCACGACCATAGGATTCTTCCCCCTGCCAGAAGAACACCATGCCAATAAGCAGCGCGCCAAAGGCCCAAACGCTGAGAGTCGCCCATGACTGCCACGTCGGAGGTTGTGCGTAGAGAACACAGTTGCGGATGATGTCAATCACGTTGAAGAGCGGATTTAGCTTCATGATCGCCAATATGTCTGGGTGAGTGACAAATTTCTCGTAGGAGTAGAAGATGGCGGAGCCATACATCCAGGCCCGCATGAAAAACGGCAGCAAATGCGTCGCATCATGCACGCGGGAAATGACGCGCGCCAAGATTAAGCCGACACCCAGGTTGAAGATGGCCTGCAGTGCAACGGCTGGAATAATCATGAACCACAACCAGGTGATCTTTTCCACCGGTGGAATCAAAGTGATGATCAAGAGCATGGCGAGAATCAACGGAACGTTCGACATCATCTCACGGATGTTGACCCCGATAGGAAGAGTTGCCCTGGGGAAGTTGAACGCTTGGACTACTGCTTTGTTGCTATGGATCGACCTAGCACCGCTGGTAATCGCGCCAGACGTGCCTTGGAAGATGAAGATACCAATGACCAGGTAGCCCACATAATTTTCGATGCCGTGGCCGGTTTGGAGCAATAGCCCAAAAATCACAAAGTACGTGAGCCCGTTGAAGATGGGGTTGAGCAACAACCACGCACTACCCAAACGGTCACGGCGCGTCCCGCTCTGAACCCTGGCGCGGGCATCGTAGAAAATGAACTCGCGGAAGTCCCAGAGCTGTACCAAGTAGTCCAAGAATCCTGGCCGTGCGCCGACGCGCGTCAAACGCCTCATATCCACAGCCAGCGGTTGTACCACTGCTGGCTCTGGCAAAAGTGCCTTTTTCGCCGACATCAGCTGACCCTCCTCGTATAGTTAGACGCTAAAGCTTCATAAGCTCGGCCATACGCAAGAGCGTTGGCCTGCCACGTCCTTGTGGCTAATACATACTCCCTGCCCGCAGAGCCCATCCGCCGACGCAATCCTTCGTCCTTCAGTAATTCCAGCAACACCTCAGCCATCTGCCCAGGGTCCTCGGCTTTGGTCACCCTGCCGTTGACTCCGTCCAGCACAATCTCCCGCAACGCACTTAGATCACTAGCCACGACCGGACGGGCCGAGGCAAGCGCTTCGACAGGCTTCAATGGCGTCACGGCTTGCGTGACGGCAAGATCTTTGCGCGGCACGACAAAAACGTCCAAAGCCAAGTGATACAGACGCGCTTGTTCCGGAAGGACGCGCCCAGTGAAGATCGTCCGATCCGATAGTCCTAAACGCTGGACTTGGTCGTGAAGCGCAGGCGCAGCTGTACCGTCCCCTACCAAGACCAGCTTCAACTGTGGCAGCCGCGGCGCGAGTATCGCAAATGATGTGACGAGATCGTCTAGGCCCTCGTAGGCAACCAGACTACTCACTGTGCCTATATAGAGGCCGTTAGGATCAAGGCCGAGCGCCTGGCGTGCCTCGCCATGGCTCAATGGCTCATCGAGGTATGCGCCGCCCACCGCATTGGGACTGATCAGGATCCTTTCCTCCGGAACGCCCATAGCTACAATGTTCCGTTTCATTGATTCACCAAGGGTCACCACGAGGCTCGCTGTGCGCATGATGTCCGCTTCACGTTCAGTGAAGAGTTCATAGCGTTCGCTGATGCGGGCTACCTCACTGCGGCTAGACGCCCAAGTGTCTGCCAACTGGCCCCGGACCTCGTATACCCAAGGAATGTCCAGAGCTCTGGCAACTTCCCGGGCCACTAGTCCGTTCACAAAGTGAGTGGTGGTGTGAAGGACCGAGGGCCTGAATTCCTTGGCAATGGTCAGCAGCTCTACAGTCTGTTGCTGCAAGCGGGCATCCATAGTCGGCGCCAGATGGCCAGGCAGTATGCGCTCGTAGCGGACGCCGTCAACGACGTCATGATTATCGGCAGTGAGTACACCAATTTGGACCGGATAACCTAAGCGGGTCACAGCCAAAGGTTCCCATCCGGCCTCCTGCTGTGACGTGAGGATGGAATGCGTGCGGCGGGCGTAGCCGCTTCCGGTGTGAGGCACAGAGTTGGTCAGTAAGTGCAGAACGCGTCGCGGTTTCGATGTCACCGTCGTGGACGGCACGGCAGGTTGCCAGCCCTTGAAGACTTTCAGCTCGGACTCGAGCCGGCGACGCTGCTTCGCCATGTTGCCTGACTGCCCATCAAGGACAACGACGGCGCCGCTCATGTCGCCGTCGTACCACCTACGTCTAGCGATGGTGGCGGCGGTTCTTTGAGAGTTGCCCGCAGCCTTCAGGAAAACATCTGCCCAGTCTGGTTGCCCAGCGGCGATGGCCACTTCAGCAGCTTTGCGTGCGCGTTCGCCGTCGGCACCAGCGGCTGCTGCGTACTTGAAACGTTGGATCAGACTCTCGGTGTCTCCCGCGGCGTGGCTGGCCAACAGGAAGAGCGGTCGCCCTGAGTTCGGCGAGGCAACACTCACCCGGCGTGCCAAGGGGCGCACGAACGCCGATGGCATTTTGCGGAGCACTTGGAGGAGAAGCACAAAGGGCGCCTCGGTCACATGCTCTGCCACTGTCCCAACTGCCAACCGGATATTTCTCAGGAGTTGAATCACGAGGAGCACTCCCCAGCAGCGGTTTCGGGACGAACCAGAGAAGAAATTGAGTCCATATAGCGAACGGCCAGTTGTGCGTAGTCGGCGTTATTACGAACCCACTCACGTCCGCTGGCGCCAGAAGCGAGCCTGCCACGGTCAGCGGCGAGCTCACGCCACAACTGCGCGACGGCCTCGGGGTTGGCGGGGACGACGTCTCCCCCACCTGCTTCAACGATGATGCGTTCAGCTTCACCCTTCACAATGGCTGTGACGTGCCTGCCGATAGCGAGAACTTCGTATGTCTTGGACGGAACAGTCGTCTCGAACGACTTCCAATCGTCGCGCAGGGAAACAATGCATGTGTCCGCTTCCCGGTACTTGTCCATCACTTCCGAACCGTGCAATGACGGAAAGAACGTAACGGGCGCTTTTAGTTCACGTGCCAGGTTCACCAGCTGCGGGCGGCTGGTTCCGTGTCCTACGAATGTCAAGTGGAAGCCTTCACCCAGAAGGGCGCTTGCTCGGATCAGGACGTCCAGTCGCTGGCTTTTGCCATGGTTACCCAAGTAAAGGGCGTGGAAGCCATCACGCGCCAACGCTGGCGGTTCAAGGAATGGAACGGCCTTCAAATCGAGTCCATTACTGACGGTGACCACGTTCTTTACACCACGTTCGCGCAGGGTGTCCGCGAATCCCTCGGTGACGGTAACTACAAGATCAGCGCGCAGTTGCACAAACTCAACAACACGCTCCACCAGGCTTTTCACACTGCCTTGGACGATTCGGGCATCCCGGGCGAGGTCCGGCCAGGCATCCCGCATCTCAACTATGAAGGGCACCCTGCGAAGCTTCGATAGGACGTACCCGGTGGCCAGAGTCGGGAGGCTGGGTGCCGTCGCAAGAATTGCGTCTGGTTTCGGGCCGCGCAGACCTATTGGTACGGACATAACAGCGGAAAAGAGCTGGTCCACGAACCGCGCCAAAGAAGAAGTGCCTAGGTGGCGCAGGTAGGGCACGCGCCGGATTGTCTCGCCGTGCGGGCCACTCTGGAGCGAAAACGCGAAGCCTGCCTCTTTACGGGGTAGATTGCGGCGACCGTTGGGAAAGTGCGCAACCGGGGCAACCACATCTACGTTCCACCCGGTCCTGCGAAACTCACGGGTCAGGGACGACCACCTGCGCTGTGGCGGGCTGTGTTCAGGCCAGTAGGAATGTGTGAGGAGCATGAGGCGCATCGGCAATGCAGGATTTACCGCAGCCTTATCCCTGGGAAGGGAAGTAACCATGGGCCTACTTGCCGTTGAGGCGGGGTCTAGCGACACCCTTGGCTCGAAGAGCCCGGAAGTAAGCAAAGCCCAACAAAATCAAAACGAGGACTGTCAGGCCCTGGACAATCGGGTTGTTCTCAGCAACCGGGGCCAGCGCAGCCTTAAGGGGGCCGGTGACGTCCGCACTTGCAACGGGTGGAGCGGCTTTTGCGGCGACTGGCGTAGGTGTAGGTGTGGCGGGGGCCGGTGCCGGCGCTGAGCTTTCGGACTCCACGGGAGCCACAGGCTCTAAGAGTTGATCGCTGCCTTCCTGCGCCGGACTTGTCGGCACTTGCTCCGCGGACGGGACCGGAACAACTACGGGAGCTACTGGCGCAACGGCCGGCGGGGTAACCGGTGCGACTGGCTCAACCACAGGAGGCTGAACGGGATTGGGAGCGGGGCTGGGATCCGGAGGTGTCGTGGCGGGGTCCGTCGGAGTCACTGGAACGGGTTCAACTGGCAGCGGATCTACAGGAAGGGGATCAATGGGGTTAGGGTCCGGACTCGGTGACTCGCCAGGCTGTTCAGTGCTGGGTCCAGGGCTGGTTTCCGTCGCCAAGGCAGGCTGGGCACCGAAGAACCCAAGAATGGCCAGCATCAGGATGGCACTTGCTGCTCGGAAGCGTCTGATTGCCGTTCCCATCTTTCCCCCGTTGTCATTTTTGCAGACCGCTTATGTGTCCGAAATCGTACTCGGCCACCTAAGTTTCGATGACTCACGGACGTCCACCGTCGGAGGGCGACCCGGATTAGTTTATCGTATGGATTAGCGCCGCCCTCCGCTCGTAAGCGTGCCCGATGAACTCCGGCTCAGACACCGGTCCTTCCGTTGATAGAGTCGCCTCTGCTGACATCGACTCCGAGGAATACATGAAACGCCCGAGGATCTCCGGTCAAACACGGCCAAGGCTTGCCGGTCGGGCAAGTCTCTGGCCATGGACAGTAACCCTCTTTGTAGTTCTTGCACTCATTGCTGGTGTTTCGTGCTCACCACTGGCCTCACCGCCAGTTGACGTCGCCAGCCCGCCAACCCACTCTGCAGCGCCGCCAACCTATCCCATTGGCGGATACTTCATCACGGCGGGCCCCAACGCATCGAGCAACAAACAGAAGCTGGCTGATATCAAGCGGCTTGGCGGCGACACAGTCATCACCTTCGGAACAGTTCTGAGGCCGGCCACGGAAGACTCGCTCCCGGAAGGTTGCCTCGTCAACGGGCGCAGCTGTGCGCAGGTCGCGGCCGGTTCATTGAAAGTTAATCGGTATTTCACCTATGCCGACGGAAGCGACTGGGGCGACGTGGTCCTCAAGTGTCCGAGGGACCGAAGCGTCTCAAGCAACGGGCGGTCATACACCGTCCTGGTCCTCCCCGCCGAGGGTGAAGGTTGCGTATCTTCGGATGGAATGTATGACGTGGTTGTGGTCGGCGGAAGCAGATCAGGTGCCGATGATCCGAGCGGCTCACTGGCGTCGACGGCCACCGACTTAGGCATGAAGTACTACGCCGGCATGCCAGCTCCGGTCAAGCGCGCAGACTTTGGCTACCTTCCCGATCTTACGTACAAGCGAACTCTTCAGCTCATCACCGAACGATTCCTCCAATACCAAGCGGCCAAGAATGACGTGGCTGGCCTCGCCGGCTTCTACCACCACTTCGAAATGCCAGTGAGTGCCAGTCCCTTTTTCGATCCGGTTTTGTCGCTTTATGAGATGCAGAACCAGGCAATACACCGCATACTCCCAACGCGCTCTGCGATCATAAGTCCGTACATCGAGTCGAGGTTGAACGCGTCCTATATCAGTCTTGATGATGCTCGAAACGGGATGAAAAGAATCGCACAGACTTCGAGCGGTGTTTTGCTGAACATCGCAATCCAAGACGGAATGGGAACCGGCAAGGGTGCAGCGTACTCCGCAAAGGACGCGGACTCACCCGTGGACGTATTCGCCGCGAGCATCGTTGGCAAGGGAACCTGGCGGGGCAAATATGCGGCGCCGAACAGGGAGTACTTCCGGGCGGCGGCCGCGGGGATATCGGGGACAAACGCCTCACTGTGGGCCAATCTGGAGGGCATGGCCCCATCCACGCCTTCCAACCCTTGCAGCCAGAGTCTTCGCGGACAGACCACGTTGGAAAGAATGGATCGGCAACTGCAGCAGATGGTCGAGCCCACCAAAGTGATTTCCTTCATGTGGGACCCCTACTTCACATGCGCAGGCACAAATACATCCCTCAAGACTCAATTGCAGTTCGGGTTTAGTACTCCAATTGTCACCGACACGAGTTTCGATGCCGACTCGGGCTTGCTCGACATCATCGGTTTCAATCTCTCGGGAGGCTCTGCGACGTTGAAATGGCTCAAAAAGGGCAAGTCCCAGGTAGAACAGATGCAACCCGTCAGAAGCAACTCCGGTTACGGTGAGCAAAGGGGGCTAAATCCCAGGCTTGAGTCAATCTCGATTCGTGTGAGTGATGCCGTCTCTGGTACGGCCGGGTCCTACTCATTGAATGTCACCAACCAATGGGGCGCCAGTGCGAACGAGGCGTTTGCGATCCGCAGTTTGGTCCCTTGATAGAATCAACACTGCTGATGCCGACACCAAGGAACACATGACGCTCCCGACCGACACCGAAACGCCCTCTGTAGATTCCCGTCCCCGACGTCAAAAAAGCGGTAAAAAGACCGCCCGGAACGTGCTCTTGGGCTTCGCGGCCGCAGTTCTGGTAGCTGACCTTATTGGAGGCGCCTACATCTTCAACCTGGCACAGACGTTCAACTCCGGGACCACCAAGATCGAGTCCGCGTTCCCGGAAGAGTCCACGCGCCCGCAGAAAACCGAGCCGGTCAACGGTAGTGCGGCCATGAACATCCTCGTGATGGGCAGCGATACCCGCGGAACCAGCGAAGTCGATGTGGCTACAGAAGCACCATCTGATCAGCGCGCCGACACGCTCATGCTGGTGCATATCCCTGCTGACCGGAAGAACGTCTACGCTGTCTCTCTCATGCGTGACCTCTGGGTCGATATTCCCGGACATGGCGAGTCGAAGATCAACGCCGCACTTGCACTGGGCGGCGTTCCCCTGATGGTTCAAACCGTGGAGTCCCTCTTCCAGCAGCGGATTGATCACGTAGCCATGGTGGACTTCGAAGGATTCAAGGGCCTCACAGATGCCCTCGGCGGGGTCGAGGTGGACGTCAAGATTCCGTTCGCGCCGAACTCAGGTCCCATGAAGGGCCACCTCTACCAAGCAGGCAAGCAGACCTTCAATGGCGACGAAGCCCTCGCCTTTGTCCGCGAACGCAAGTCCTTCAGCGACGGCGACTACCAGCGTGTACGAAACCAGCAGGCTTACATGAAAGCGGTCATCAGCAAGACCATCGCCCGCGAAACACTCACGAACCCAGTGACCGTCAACAGCATGGTCAGCGCGGTCTCGCCGTTCGTTAGCGTGGACAAGAGTTTCGACGCCGCAACCATCGGCAGCCTTGCTCTGGGAATGAAGGACATCCGGGCGAGCGATACCGTGATGTTCACCTTGCCCACGCTCGGCACCGGAACTTCCCTGGACGGCCAGTCGATCGTCGTGGCGGACACCACGGCCATTTCGGACATTGCAACAGCTCTTTCGAAGGACCAATTGGGAACTTACGTCACAGCGCATGCACTCGAAAAAGGAAACTAGCGGCCTGTAGGCAGGTTCTCAGCGGGCTATGGTGAAGTAACGTGCAGCTTCGCCTCATTGTGAGGTAGCTACAATGACCACATGAACAGCCCCGCTCAGCCCAATTCCACAAGAGCCATCGCCAATAATTACGACGTATGGCCTGGTGGCCACTTTGAGTGGGACAGCGTCGCAGATTTCCTCGACAACGAGATCTGGCTGGACGGGGTTCACACAATTGGACTCGGATCTGGTCCAGCCTTGGACATCTTTTTTAGCGGCAATCCTCTGTCAGGGCCTGGTCGCACTCTGCCTGTCTTTTTCAACGGTGCGATCACTGGGCGAGAAGGCAAGGCAGGGCCGTTCTTTTCAGGACGGAAGATCGCTGCGGCTGGCGGTTTCGGCTTCCTCGCCATATCCGATCCATCAGTGGATCTAGACCCCACTCTGGGTCTGGCATGGTACGCCGGAAGCGCCCATCAGAATCTTCAAGACTCTTTGGCAGCGCTGCTCCAGGAGATCTCAAAACGCGGCAGCCGCGAACTCCTGCTAATTGGGGGATCAGGCGGAGGATTCGCTTCGCTCTTGTACGGAGATCGATTGGGCAACGCCGCGTCTGTTCTGGTCTGGAACCCTCAGACAAGTGTTACGGATTACAACCCGATCTTCGTTAAGAACTACGTAGTACAGGCTTTATGTTCTGATGCTGACTTGGACGGCGAAGATTGGAAGTTGGTTGCGCGGGCACAAGCCGACAGATACGGCATAGTGCTTGATGCATTGAAGTCCCACCCGCGTCGGCTGTTGTATATGCAGAATGGAAGCGACTGGCATACGCCCGTCCACGCGGTACCGTTCCTGCGAGCTGGGGCTTTTGGCCATGAGGGAAACGGGATCTATCGTACCGACGAGGACCATGTCGTCTGGGTTGCGAACTATGGCAACGGTCATGCTCCGCTGCCAGAAAAAGCTCTGCTGGGCGCCCTCGAGCTGCTAATGGACCCAGAAATGACAGTGCACGAGGTAGTCCGACAGCTACGTCGCACCCTTGCTGCGGAAGCTGGTGCCATTTCCCCTGGCTGGCCTCGGGTTAGTGACGTCTTGCCGTTGGACACTGAACTCTACGACCTCGCGACCGCAGTGACAGATACCGTCGCGTAGGTGCTTCAAATCTGAACCCTAGTGGGACAGCCTTCCAGGTCCGCCGAGAAACTCGCTCACATCTTCCCCCACTCGCCCCGGGCACTCCCACAGCACCAGATGCCCGGTGTTCTCGTAGATCTTCAACCGGGAACCCGGAATGCGCTCGGCCAGTGTCTCTTGGTGGTGCCGGGGTACCAGATGATCGTGGGCGCCCCAGAGAATGAGAGCGGGAACGGAAATAGTCCCGGCTTCCGTGGGAGGCGTGGCTTCGCAGAGACCCCGCAGGCTTGCTTTCCAAACCGCCGCCGGCATCGCGAGACCGTCCCGCACCCGGTCCTCGATGTAGGCCGCGGGAACCGTGTGGAGAAGTCGGTACCAGGACAACGACTCCCGGACCCAGTCCTCTGAGATCGGATCAGTCAGGGCATCAACCTCGTCGGCGAACGGCGGCCTGAAGTGCAGGCTGAGCGGGGCTCCCACCAGCGTCAGTGATGCCACCCGCTCTGGATGGACGGCAGCCAATTGCTGGGCAACGTATCCGCCGCTGGAGGAACCCACCACATGGGCCCGGGAAACCTCCAGTGCATCCAAGAGGGCTGCAACATCCTCTGCCAGCTCTAACAACGAGTACCCATTGGCTGGTTTGTCAGCCGCGCCCTGACCGCGCAGATCCGGCGCCACCACAACAGCGGCCGGGAGCGCGGCAATCAGCCGGCCGAAGCTCCCCCAGGATTCACCCCAGGCGTGCAACAAGAGCAACGGCGCGCCGCCGTCGTCGGCTGCTTCAGCAAGGTGACCCTGCACGAAGCAAGGCACGCTGATTCCTGTGCTCAGGGCGATAGTCCTCACCTCGGACTCCATGGGCCCAGCGTACGCCGCCACACGCGCGTCACGAAGGTCCCAAGGTTCCTTATGAGTCACCCTGCACCTGTACCATCCCATGATGGATGCGCTGCTCAGAGCGCACTAATCGAATATGGGGACCCAGATGCCAAAGGCATTTTCGTGGTTGGCGATACTGTCGCTGACCGCGTCGGCGGCTGTCTTTTTGCCGCAAACCGCTACCGCTTCAGATACGGCCAGCGTCTCAACACTTTTCTCGTCATTGACTGTCGCACCGGAAACGAACTCGGGCTACAACCGCGACCTCTTCCAACACTGGGTGGACGCCGACCACGACGGGTGTGATACCCGTTCGGAGGTCCTTCAGCAGGAGTCACTGACGCCGGTGACGTTCAGTTCCGGCTGCACCGTGGCTACGGGAAAGTGGGACTCCTGGTACGACGGCGGTAGCTGGACGAACGCGTCCGACGTCGACATCGACCATCTGGTTCCGCTCGCCGAAGCATGGGGTTCCGGCGCAAACGCCTGGACAGCCGAACAGCGCCGCGACTACGCCAACGATCTCACTTTGGACGTGGCACTCGAAGCCGTGACCGACAACGTAAACCAGTCCAAGAGCGACCGCGACCCCGCAGAGTGGATGCCGCCCCTGGCCGGTACTTCGTGCGAGTACGCCACCGACTGGGTGCTCGTGAAGTACCGGTGGCAGTTGACAACTGATCAAGCCGAGTCGACGGCGATCTCGACCGCCATACAGGGTGCCTGTGGAGCCACTATGGTGGCCGTTCCGGCGATCGCCGTCCCCGCTGCACCCATCACGTTCAGTGACGTCAACGGATCCACGCAGTTCAATGCCGAAATCTCCTGGCTCGCATCGCAGGGCATTTCCACTGGTTGGGTGGAAGCCAACGGAACGCGGACCTACCGTCCGCTCAACGCCGTGAATCGCGATGCCATGGCCGCATTCCTCTATCGCTTGGCAGGCAAGCCAGCATTCACTCCCCCATCGACGTCGCCCTTCACTGACATCACGCCGTCGAGCCAGTTCTACAAGGAAATCACCTGGCTGGCGACAAGCGGCATCTCCACCGGTTGGACCGAAGCGAATGGCTCCAAGACCTACCGTCCGCTGAGCCCGGTCAACCGTGACGCGATGGCCGCATTCCTCTACCGCTACGCCGGCAATCCGGCATTCTCAGTACCGGGAACCTCGCCGTTCGAGGACGTTCCCGTGAGCAGCCAGTTCTATCGGCAGATCACGTGGCTGGCGTCGCAGGGCATCTCCACAGGTTGGGACACCGGCTACGGTTGCCGCGCGTACAACCCGGTCCAGCCGGTGGCACGTGATGCCATGGCGGCGTTCATGTACCGGTCAGTCAACGGCGGTACGGGCGGCATCACGGGCAACACCTGCTCCCGTCCCGCGCCACCGGTCACCCCGCCGCCGGTGACGCCTAAGCCTCCGGTGACGCCGCCTGTCACTCCACAGAAGCCGGCGAACCCGGGGAACAGCAAGAACTGCGGTGACTTTGCCACATGGCACGCCGCCCAGGCCTGGTTCGACACGTACTACCCCTGGTATGGCGACATCGCCGGGCTCGATAGCGACGGCGACCGCATCGCTTGCGAGACCCGCCCGGGTCACCCCTAGGGGAAACCACGACGGCGGGCCCTGAACTTTTCGTGCCAGGGCCCGCCGTTTCCGGGATGCGATCATTCCCTGCCGGTTTCCGGTCCGGGTTCAACCGATGGAAACGGCAATTTCCGAAATCATCGGGTCAACTTCCACGTGTCAAAGCGGTAAAGGAACGCTGCCATGGAATCACGGTTAACTGGAGCTGAAGCACGGAATGATTTGATTCCGTTGCCTTCATCCCAGCCTGTGCTGATCCCTGTAGAGGCCAGCCAGCTGATCTCTTTGTAGAACTGACCGCTGGTTGCAACGTCAGAGAACGGCGACGCGGGCGGCGGGGAGAAGACTGGCTTGCCTGCGAAGCGATAGAGGAACGCCGCCATGGCATCACGGTTCACCGGCGTGACGGGGCGGAAGGTCAAGACGCCGTTTCCTTCATTCCACCCGGAGGTGATGCCCGTGGACGCGAGCCAGGTGATCTCCTTGTAGAACTGGCTGCTGGGCGCAACATCAGCAAAGGGCGAAACCGTAGGTGGTGTGAAGGCTGGTTTTCCCGCCATTCGGTAGAGGAAGGCAGCCATCGCGTCACGATTCACCGTGTTCACAGGAAGAAAGGAACCATCTCCGTAACCTGTGCTGATGCCCTGACTAGCGAGCCAGTTGATCTCTTTGTAGAACTGGTTCTGAACGGCAACATCCGAGAACTTCACGGGGCAGGACATTGGGCCCACCTTGACCGTGGATTGGTCCAGGCCCTCGCCAAGAAAACTCCCCTTGACTATCACGTTCAGCTGCATTGGAGTGTCCTGTTGGTAGCAGGCGTATACCAAGTGACGGGTTGCGACACTGGCCACCAGAGTTCGGCCGTCGGAGGACGTTGCAACGTCAGCGTCCGCCATGAAGCCTCCCGTTTGCGGATAAAACCCGGCCGAAACAGAGCCGCCCGACCACTTTCCCAGCGGTCCTTTGGTGAAGAAACCTGAAGGCGCACGCAGGATGACCTTGTCTGTCACCGAGCCCATAACGGTGACTTTCTCTGGGTGGGCATAGTGAGTCTCCGCGTATGTTTTCTTGTTCCCAAGGTCGATATTGATGGTGGAAGGACCCGAGCCGCTGCCCTGAATGAGCCCAATTTCGTTCCATAGGGAAACGTAGCCACTGGCGCCCGCCCCGTAATTAATCAGCCTCAACGAGAAGCCCGTGTATTGCTGAGGACTTGCACAAGTGTTGAGGAACGAGTTGGCGCAATACGATTTTGCAGCAGGCGTGTAGCCTGTGAAATTGGCCGGGATCGGGACTGTGACAGTCATGTCTTCTTGGTTGATGTCGGCGTATCCACTCAGGCCCGGTATTACGCCGGCTCCGTCGAAGTAGTAGCCGACGCCGGTAGTTCCAAAGCTGAATAGGTCAACCGTGTTGGGCTGAAGTTTGATGACCGCCTTCGTCACCCCGGCGGCAAGCGTTATAGGTGCTGTGTTGGTCAGCACGCTTTCACCCGTCACGGTGGAATCCAGATTTGTCGTGCTGTCTGCGGCCTGGGCCGGACTCGCTGATAACCCGCCTGCGGCAAGGAGCAAGCACGCCCCGGCCGTCGCAGACTTGAGGAGTAATTTCGGCGTCATCCCATTCCCATCAGAGAACAGGCCACATCGGATTTTTGTCGCAACCAACCGCGTATTCACGCGTGCTTGTGCTGAGATTCTTTTCAAGAGGCCCCCCATTGAATGCGCGAGTTATTCTCGCGTCGCTTCAGAATAGCCCGCCCCTCACCTTCTGGGGACCAAATCATTGGCTCGCAGAAACGCGACCGGCCTCCCATTCCCGGAACTTGCCGGCAATCTCCGGAGAATGGGCGTGGTGGAGATAGTGGTCTCCGGGGAGGGGCACCACGGTACCGTCCGAAACGCTCGACGCTTGCCGCTTGTGCAGGTCCAGCCAGTCCGGGTTTTTGGCATTGTCCGAAACAACGAACAGAAGCAACGGAAGGTCCTTCGGGAAGCCTGTGCCGAGCGCCCGCTCGAAGTTGGTACGGATGTGGTTCATCTCGTTGAGGTAGGTGGGTGTTGCTGAGTTCCTGTTGCTCAGGATGCCCATCTGCTCACGGGCATGGTCTGAGTACACGGATTCGCCATAGCCGCCGCCAGCAGCGGCCACCAGGCGGAGCAGGCCGAGGTTCTTCGCAGCGGCCAGCAGGCCGGTGGGGAACTGCGTGTCCATGTTGGGTTGTCCGGGGACACTCGTATCTATGCCCACAAAGGCGGTCACTTCCTCCGGATAGCGGGCTGCGTACTCGATGCCGTAAATGCCGGCGATGGAGTGGCCCATCAGGACGTAGCGGTCAACCTCCAGGGCCTCCAGTGCCGAATGGACCTCCGAGACGATGTTCTCCGTTGTCCGCTCCCGGCCTGTTCCATCGCTCAGACCATATCCAAAGGGCTCCACGACGATCACTCGATGATCCTTGGCGAGGTCACTGACCAGCGGCTCGAAGTCGAGGACCGGAGAGGACGTCCCGAATCCCGGCAGGAGCACGATATCTTCCGGGCCGCTCCCGGTGACCAGGACATTCAACTGCCCGCCGTCCACGGTCACTCTCTCACCGTAGGATGCGATCCGGTGGCTCTCGGATTCGCTCGCCACCACATTCACCACGGTGGTGGTGGCCAGGCCGACTGCCAGCACGGCGCCGACGGCTGTGGCAGCCACGAGCATTTTCTTCACAGACTTCTTCAAGCGTGCCTTTCCCGGGGCACACTATGTGCCCTGCATCCAGCCTCGCCTTTCACGTTGCCGTGCGCGTCACCCCAACGTGGACACTTCAGTACCCCTTTTGCGGTATATGCAGATCGTCCTCGAGATGAAACGGCGTGGTTGCGGCGCCGGAATACTGGGTGGGTGCCCTCTCTTCGTCCTCCAGGAATCCCGGCCCAATTGAGCGATGTCATTGCGATCGCGGTGGTGGTGCTCTTCGCTGTCATTCCGTTCCCCGACGAACTTTTCCGCGTCCAGGGGCCGGCGATAGTGGCGGCCCTGCTGCCGGTTGCGGTGATGCCCCTCCGCCGCCGTTGGCCGGTCGCGGCCCTCGGGGTGAGCCTGGCCTGCACGGCCGGCCTGGCAATATCCGGAGTGCTTGCGCCGGGCACACTCCTCGCCGTCGCCATCTCGGCTTTTTCGGTGGCAGATCGGACCCGGCGCGTTGTCGGCGTTCCGGCCGTGGCTGCGGGCGCGTTGGTGGTATTCAGTGTCAGCGCCGTTCCGCTTAACGGCGAGCTGTTCGACTCCCGGGCCTTGCAGTTCCTTTCATTCATCGTTCTGGCTGGGGCCTTGGGCGATGCCGCCAGGTCAAGGCGGGAATACATCGCCGCAGTCACCGAGCGCGCAGAGCGCGCCGAACGTGGCCGGGAGGAGGAAGCACGACGGCGGGTGGCTGAGGAGCGCGTCCGAATCGCCAGGGATCTCCACGACGTAGTGGCGCACCAGATCTCCGTCATCAGCCTCAGTGCCGGCGTTGCATCGTCCTCGCTGGCGACACGTCCCGAACGTGCCCAGGAGGCACTCACCACTATCCGCAGCGCCTCGAGATCCGTGCTGGCCGACATCGGAACCCTGATGGCCCTCCTGCGCACGGCAAACGCTGACGAGCAGCGGAACCTCCATCCGCGGGCCGGACTGAGTCAACTCGACCACCTCGTCTCCCGATTCACTGACGTCGGGCTGCAGGTCGTAGTGCATCGTGAGGCTGGTGTCGCAGAACTCTCACCGGCCAGCGATCATGTGGCGTACCTTGCCCTGCAGGAGGGACTCACCAACGCCCACAAACACGGCGAAGGCGAGCAAGCCGTCGTCGATGTCCGCACCAGCGAAGGTGAGGTTCTCCTGACGGTTTCCAATCCGGTGCGCGATCACACAGGTGGCTTTCCACCGAGCGGCCATGGACTGCGCGGGCTGCGTGAACGGGTCGCGGCCGTCCGCGGCAGCGTAGAAACTGTGAGGGCTGACGGCAAGTTCTGGCTTTTCGTCAAAGTACCCGCCACTGCAGGGGCCGCGCGGTGATCAGCGTAGTCGTCGTCGACGATCAACCGCTGGTGCGTCAAGCGGTGCGTGACATTCTCTCCGAAGACGCCGGGATCAGGGTGGTTGGCGAAGCCTCCAATGGACGCGAGGCCATGCGCGTCGCCGCTGAACAGTCCCCCGACGTGGTGGTGATGGACATTCGGATGCCCGAACTCGATGGGATAGCGGCCACTGCTGAAATCTGCGCCGTCGCGACCGGCAGCACTACGCGGGTTCTGATCCTCACAACGTTCGAAGAAGACGAGTACATAGTGGCCGCCCTCCGAGCCGGTGCCAGCGGATTCATCGGGAAGGGAGCGGAACCGGACGACATTGTTCGCGCAGTGCGCACCATCCATCTGGGCGAATCGCTGCTGTCCTCTGCCGCGGCGCGGGCCCTCATCGAGCGTTTTGTACATCAGACCGCTCCCCCGGCGACCGTGTGGGAGGACACGACCCTGGCGCGACTCACCGGGCGCGAACGCGAGGTACTCCTCCTCGTGTCCAAGGGCCTGACAAATCAGGAGATCGCCGGACACTTAGTGATTTCCCCACACACGGCGAAAACTCACGTCAACCGGATCATGACGAAAGTGGATGCTCGGGATCGGGCACACTTAGTGATTCTGGCGTACGAATCCGGACTCATCGCCGCCGGCCGGTGAGCTCCCGCTTAACCCACTGTTTCAGCGGAGTGAAATCCGACGTCGGCGGTCCGTGCCGCCGCGAAGGTCCCTGTTCAGTCGGCGGTCGCCGTGGTAAAGAATCGATTCCCAGTCCACTTCCTCGGCCGTTTTGGGCACTACCAGCGATTCGGGTTTGGCCTTGGACTTAGGGGTGACATAAAGCCAGTTGACGGTTCCCAGGAAGACGTCCACCACGGAGTTCCACAACCCGATGTACGCCTGGATACAGGTCATGGCCAACACGGCATTCAGTGATGCGAAGGCGACGTTGCCCCAGTTGCCCTGTTGGGCGTCCCTCCAGATGGTGAGGACAGAGAATGCGACGATCGCGTACGGAATCAGGACATAAATGGCCGGCGCGGCCGTCCGGTCCTTGACCTTGGGAGTACGGACGAAGGGGATTTTGTCACCCGTCAGGCCTTGCTGAAGCGACTTCAACACACCGGCAAGATTGACCGGCAACAGGATGAGGTTGAACCCGTAGATCCGGAAGATATCGCTGAAACGGTGGCCGCAGTCGCGAAGATCTGAACCCATGCACAGGAAGTACGGCAGGGCAGCAATGAAGACTGCCGGGCTGAGGAGCCTGCTGTCATAGGGATAGGCCAGCAGGAAGAGAAGACCGAAGCTCGCCCAGGTAATCGATGCCATGTAGTTCACCCGTAGCAGCACCTCGCGGAAGAGGATCCGTTGGCGCTGGCTGCGCCGCAGGGAGAGCTGGTTCCACAACTTGGGCAGGATCAAAAGTCCGCCGTTGGCCCAGCGCCGGCGCTGCACCACCAGCGAACCGAAGTCCGGGGGCGTAGCGCTGTAGCTCAGGCGTTCCGGATAGTTTACGAGGGTCCAGCCATGGGTTCCGAGGTCGATGCTCGATTCCGTGTCCTCAATGACTGTGCGGTCTTGAATGTATGTACGGACTTCGAATCCGCCAACTGTCTCCACTTCAACAATGTCCTCGAGGGCGCATTTGCGGATGATCGCATTCGCACCCACCCAGAACGTTGCCCCGTAATACGTCATCCCCTGGTGAAGAATGTGCTGGATATCCGTTGTAGCTCCGGCGATTCGTTCGATCCGGGTGGGAGCACCGCGGAATGAGGAATACGGTGTTTGGGTCACTGCGACGCGTTCGTTGCCGGCAGATTCAAGGAAGTACACCAATCGCAGGCAATAGTCCCGCAGCAACAGGGAATCCGCGTCCAGTGTCAGCAAATAGGTGCTGTCCGGCACCACGAAGTCGTCCTCGTGCGCAACCGAGGTGGGACGCAGCACAACGCGTCCAGCCGTTTCCTCCCTCTTCCAACGCTTGCCCATCAAGGAGATATAGGCATTGAGGTTCATGGCCTTGTTGGCCTCATGGGACAAGCTGGCGTAGCGCTTGCGCTCAAATGTCTCTGTGCGAACGTTGAAAATCCAGGTAAGACGGCGGTAAAGCTGTTCCATTCGCTCAGGCGTTGGAGCGGCATTCTGGACTTTTGCAGCGTGCAGCGCCAACAACACCAGCCGAAGTTCGCGTGCCAGCCCCATGATGACCAAGTCAACAAAGAATTCGTCCACGTGATCCTCGACCGTTTCGGCCTCGGCCATTGCCTCAAGCCACTCCACGGCCGCCTCATACTCCGCAATCAAGGCTTGGAGTTCTCCTGCCGTGGAAACAGCTGCGGACGGGGAAGCGTCCGGCCTTGGTGAAGCGGCAGAAGTCTTTTGCCTTTCCTGGAAATCGGCAAGGGCCCTATTGGCTCGCGCTGCCGGGGCTGCCATGGCGGCTGCGATCTGTCCGGCGAGGGCCCGGGTCTGTTCGAGTCGCTGTATTTTTTCGGGTTCGGTGGGGTTGGGCGGATCATCCAGCAGCAGCACCACACGCAAGTCCGGGAACTCCTGGAGTGCCGCCGACCACAGCGTTCCACGCACAACCTGCGGTTCCTCGGCATAGGACGGCACCAGCACCGTCACGCCCTCGTTGTAATCGGCAAAGTGGCTATCCAGTTCTCCGCGGGGCACCCGGCGGTGCTCCTTGAACCGATAGAGAGCTCCTTGCCTGGCAATGAGGTACATGAGGGCGGAGAAGGTCAGGAAAGTGACCACGATAAGGTAGGAAATCGACTCGAATCCAAACCTGAATCCGGAGTTCGGATTGTCAACGAACTGCCGAATAATGGTGGATATTACGTAATAAATCCACGAGCCCACCGTCACCAAGATAGCCAGACGGCCCAGAACGATCTTTCGGGAAGACGGCGTTGGGTGAACGATTGCCAACGGCTCGGATCGGCGCTCCGATCCCCACTGCCGTTTGCGTCCTGCACTTTCCAGACGTTCAGCAGGAAGTGGACTGGAATCCACGGCAAGATCGTGTGAATCAACCAACTGGTCCGTCATAGTTCCCCATCAGACTGTGACCGAACCGAATGGTCCGATGCCCGGTTGAACGTCCGCCTCATAATGGCAAAAGCGTCGCCAATTGCCCTTATAGTAATCGATAACAGGTGCCTGGGATTCCCGTTTGACCGACGAAAATTTGTGGAATGGTTTTCGCCTCACCAAGGCTCTTTGCATCTTGTGGCTCGAAGTTCCGGTGTCAACGTTGGGGGATTCATGTCGAAACACTTTCCTGGGCGAAAGCTGTCCTGGATTCGGCTCTCCGTGCTGCTGGCAGTGGTGGCGTTAGTTGCCGGTGCTGCCCTTGTTTCCTGGCGAACCTATGCCGATACCCGGGCCGCCGCAGCATCGCCTTCCGTCTTTACGGGATACGTCGATGTCACGGCAACCCCCCGCTACGCGTTCGAGCAGCCAGTCACCGAAAACACGAAATCAGTGGTTTTGTCCTTCATCGTCGCCGACGCAAAGGACGGCTGCACGCCGTCGTGGGGGTCTTTCTACAGCCTGGACGCAGCCGCCTCAGACTTGGACCTGGACCGGCGCATCGCCAGGCTTCGGCAAACCGGCGGAGACATTGCCGTCTCCTTCGGCGGGTTATCGAACCAGGAACTCTCCACGGCATGCACCGACGACACCCGGCTGAAGCAGGCCTACTCAACCGTGGTGGACCGCTACGACCTCACCACGGTTGATCTGGATATCGAGGGCACTGCCCTGGCGGACAAGGCAGCTATCGGGCGCCAAGCCAAGGCCATGGCCGTCCTGCAAAAGGACCGGCAATCGGAGGGAAAGAAGCTCGCCATCTGGCTCACCCTGCCCGTGGCCCCGGCCGGGCTGACGGCTGACGGGAGGGCCGCCGTCGAACAGATTCTGGCAGCCGGAGTGGAAATTGCCGGGGTCAACATCATGACCATGGACTTCGGGGAGAGCCGCGTGGCCGGCCAGTCCATGCTTCAAGCATCCATCGCGGCTGCGGAAGCAACCCATGCCCAGTTGGGTGACATCTACACGGCCGCGCAACAGAACCTTGGTGACCAGACCCTGTGGCGCAAAATTGGCCTGACCCCCATGATCGGCCAGAACGATATTGTGGCCGACGTGTTCACCCTGGAAGATGCCCAAGGACTCCACGATTTCGCCCAGAACAAGGGGATCGGCCGGATGTCCCTGTGGTCCCTCAACCGGGATGCCGAATGCGGCCCGAACTATCCAACCCTGACCGTCGTGTCCGACGCCTGCAGTGGCGTACGCCAAGGTGATACGCGTTTTTCCGACGTACTAGGCGCACACATTGACTCCAAAGTGACTGACTCCCCCAGTCCAGCGCTGCCCACGGGCACAACCACTGCCACAGCCGTAGCCGATGACCCCGCCACCAGCCCCTACCCGATCTGGTCCCCCGTGGCCACGTACGTGCAATCGGACAGGATCGTTTGGCAGGGCAACGTCTACGAGGCCAAGTGGTGGACGAAGGACAACGTGCCCAACGACCCCGTCCCTAACGGAGCCGCAGCGCCATGGAAACTGATCGGACCCGTCCTCCCGGGAGACCGGCCCAAGCCGGAGATCACCGTTCCCGCCGGGACATATCCGGCGTGGTCAGCCGCAACCGTCTACCACAAGGGCGACCGCGTGATGCTCGACCAGCACGTCTTCGAAGCCAAATGGTGGGTCCAGACGCAGAGCCCGGAAGCGGCATTGCAGGGTTCGTCGGATTCGGCGTGGATGAAGCTTTCAAACGATGAGCTGGCCAAGCTGATCTCCGGAGGGGTCCCGAAGTAACCGACCTACTTAATCCCGCCCCACTTATCAACCGGGAACACCAACCACTCCACCCGGCCAGTGATGTCCGCCCGTTGCACGGTCTTCACGCAGTCCGCAGCCGCAGCAGCGCCCCGGCACGCCGCGACGGAGTCTCCCGAATTGGACCGGTGATCGCCCATGACCAAGTACTGATCCTCGCCCAAGCGGATGGGGTTGAAGCAGCGCTGTGACTTTACCGCCGTCGAGCAATCAACCGAACCCGACCGAAACGGGACGTCCTGGTAGATGTAAGACTCCGCGACGACCGCCCCATTGACCTGAAGCTGCCCTCCAATACCGCAACACGCCACAGTGTCGCCAGGCAGCCCGATGATGCGCTTCACAAGGTACTCGGTGTTGCCCGGACCAATGCTTGTCACCTCACCAATCCAACCGAGGGCGGTGCGGACAGATCCCCGCTCGGGAGCCGGTCCCCAACTGACCGGCTTTCCAAAAACAACAACGTCACCACGCACTGGTCCCGCAGACGCATAGGCGGTGCGGTTCACCAATATCCGGTCACCTACGTTGAGTGTCTGCTCCATGGAGCCGGACGGGACTTGGTAGACCTTGACGAACAACCCCTGGACCAGCGCCACCACCACCAAGGCGAGAACCACGTGCATCCAGGGGGCCCGGAACAGACGTCGACGACGGCCAGCGGCTTTGGACAGCACGGGCCCGGAGCTCTCCACGGTCCTAGAGAAGACCCGCTCCTACCGGAACGGAAATGCCGCTCACGGCCGTAAGGGTTCGGCCGCCAATGACCACAGTGACCGTGACCGGGAACGTGGCCAACAGGCTAACGGCTACACCCGTGCTGACGCCGGCCAACCCAAAGACGATGGGGACATTCAAGGTCCCGTTGCTGGCTATGGTGACCATTTGACTGTTGGTCCAGGTGGTGGCGGGAAACCCGTACTGCCCAACAACGGCTGCACTCTGGTAGGTAGTAGTGCGCTGGCCGGCTGTGGTCGGCGTTCCGCCGAAGGCGGCGACACCGAAGCCGCGGGCCGTGCCGATCGGAAGGTTGATGCCTGCCGGACGGCCAATGGAAACCGTAATCGTGGCCAACCCCGAGACGGCGCCCGAACCGTTGGTGAACGTCAGCATGGTGGGAACAGTTGTCAGGGCCTGTGCGGTGATCACTCCCACGCCATCCAGCAAGCTCAACGAGAGGAGCGACGTCTGTGAAGCCGTGAAGGCGAGGCTCAGGGAACCAGTGGATGCTACCGCCGCTGGCGCTGCAACTGCGGCAGCAACAACCGGCAGGGACCACGCAGCGCCTTTGACGATTGCGCGGCGGGCATAGGGCTTTGAAACGGTAGCTTCTTTACTCATGCTGCTTCTTTCAACTCGGACGAACATCATCGATTGGAATTCAGCACGCGCCGAGTTCCCCCATCAGCCATAGACACTACCGACGCGCCCGTTATTGGCAAGAGAAAATCCTCTGTCTGCGGCGAAATAGCGTGCTAACTGCCCTGTTTGTCCTATGCCCACGCCGCGGAAATGGCGGTCCAGGACGAAACCGCGTGATGAGTGAAACATGCAGATGCATGCGCCTGCGGGCTGTATTCTCATTCTGGGCCACGCTGAGTTGGCCATTTCAGGTTTGGAACCATCGCCTTTCAGGTGCTGAACCACTGACGTTCCTGGGGGAACCTTGAATTCTTCGCCATCCGCTGCGCGCAAGAACCGTTATCGGTCCGCAGTATTGGCCATCACGGCCATCGGCGCAGCAATGCTGCTTGCGTCGTGCAGCTTCCTCCCATTGCCAGCTCCGGCACCTGAAAGCACGCCAGCCCCGAGCAAATCTCCGGTGGAGCGAAGCACAGAAGTCACGACGGCGGCATGGGAAGTTCCGCTGGATCCCATCGGCCAGCCTGTGGTGGCCGACGGTGTTGCACTGGTTTACGCCAAGAGCGCGGCAGGCGTTGCTGCCCATGCCATTTCTGTTGCCGATGGCAAAGAGCTGTGGACGCAGCCCGTTCATCCCGGGTACGAGGCGCCTGGTGTCCCGCTTGAACCTGTAGTGACCAGGACCGCCACCGGCAAGAGTGCGGCGATCTTCCTGCAGGCGGCGACACCACCAGCCAACGACGGCGGCGTGGCCTGGTGGACTGCCCCAGTAGCCTTTGATCTGAAAACGGGGAAGGAACTCTATCGCGGGAGGGAAGAACTTGTCAGCACCCGTCCCTTCGCCTGCGACGACGTCCAAGACATGTGCTTCATCGCCTTCGATGAAGCATCCCACACGGTGGAACGTTGGGTGGACTTGGAATCCGGCGAGGAATCCGGTGGTCCCGACATCAACCCCCTCATCGGGAACTTCCGACCAGTGGGCAAAGAACTGTACTCGGTGGTGACGGACGGCGTTGAAAAGCTGGCCCACGTCTCCTATGGCGAGGTGTTGTGGGAAGTTGAGATAGAAAAAATCTTTGGCAAAGGGGCCAGCACCGACATGGGCTGGCACTTCATCTACTCCAAAAAGCTGGACCTGTATGTTGGCTCCGCAGGAATCAACCCTACGGATTTCGCGCCCGAAAAATTCTCCGAGCAAACCTTCTCACTGAATTTGCGCGAATCCACTAAGACCGTAGGCTTCCGGGCTTCAAGCGCCCGGGTTCTCTGGACAGCCGAAGGATCGCAGGTGGAGTGCGCCAAGACCATTGGCACCACAGCCACCAAACTGGAAGGCGGCGAGGCCTTCCCTGTTCGGTGCGAATACACCGAGGGCCACATTGAGTTCCCCTCCGGGAAATATCGCGGTGGTCTATCGAAGCTGGTTGGCTACGATCCGCTCACTGGCGACGCCGCTTGGGAAACCAAGGCGGTAGAGGTCCGGAGCTGGGGCGACTACGGCCTTTTGCCATCGTTAAGCCGTGGAGACCGGGTTATTGCAGGCACTTTTTGGAGCGCAAACCTTTGGGACACCGCCACCGGGAAATACCGAGGCACATCGTTCGAGGACGTCTTCGTGTGCTTGAAGGAGACGACGTACACCATGCCCCCTCGTGGCCCTTATCAGGATGCTCCCGGCGCAGGATCTTTCTCAGCGTTCCCGTGCGTCAAGGGCGGCACGGCGGTCCCGGCCCTCACTTACGGTGCTCTCACCGACGTGAATACTGCGGACAACGGCATGGCCGTCATCTCCCTGGAGGGAAAAGTTGCCGGGTACAAGCTCCTGAACGACTTCGTCTAGGACTCGCTCCGCAACCCCGCCGCGGGCAACGACCCCTTGAAAACGGGAGCCCGCTTCTCCTGGAAAGCCCGGAAGCCCTCGGCGTAGTCGTCGGTCTTGCAGAGGCGTGCCTGCTCGGCGTTCTCCTCCACCATGGAATCCCAGAGGCCCAGGCGCTGGTCGCGGATGTGGGCCACTAGCTCCTTCGACGCGACAAAGGCCTGAGTCGCGCCGGCAGCAACGCGCGAAACAATCGCCCGCGTTTCATCCAGCAAAACCTCGGCAGGCATCGCCCGGCTGAACATCCCCTGCGCCACAGCCTCGGCCCCGGAGATGAGGTCGGCCGTGTAGATCAGGTCCAAGGTACGGTGCATACCGAGGCGTTCGGCGAAGTACCAATGCCCGCCGGAATCGAGCGTGGCACCAAGCTTGGCGAAGGGTGAACCGAACTTGGCGTTGTCCGCCACGTACACCACATCCGTAGCGAGCAGCAGCCCAAGCCCCACACCGAGGCACGCACCCTGCGCTGCAGCGAACGTCGGCGCCGGGAACGCCGCCATCTTCTTGAGCAACGGCTCCACGAGTCCGCCGAGGTACGCCTGGGCGTCATCGGTTTCAGGAGTCACGGCGGCAATGTCGCGTCCGGCACAAAAGGCGCGTCCCTCGCCGCGAAGCAGCAGCGCCCGCACCTCGCCGCTTGAGGCGGCGGCAGCAGCGTCGTCGTACGCTTTATCCAGTTCGGCCAGTGCGTCCTCGTTGAGCGAGTTCAGCTTTTCGGGGGCATTAATGACAATTTCGGCAATGCCGTTGGCAATGGAGAGCTCGATCATGGGACTCCTTAAACGTCGAAGTCGACGGTAACTTCTTCGCTGGTGGGGTGGGACTGGCAGGTGAGGACGTAGCCCTTGTCCAGCTCGTCCTGTTCAAGGGCGTAGTTCTCATCCATGGTCACCGTACCGGTGATCAACTTGGCGCGGCAGGTGCCACAGACGCCGCCGGCACACGCGAACGGGACGTCCGGGCGGACGCGCAGCGCGGCGTTGAGGATGGACTCGCGGGCGTGGGTGGGGCTGGCGACATCGCCGGTCAGGCCATCCAACGTGAACGTGATCTTGAAGGTGTCCTGCGACTCGTCCTCCACAACGGGACGGCCAGCGTTGCCTTCGGGGCGGTCAGGACGGCCGGTGGTGAACAGCTCGAAACGGACATGCTCAGGCTCCACGCCGCGGGCAGCGAGAGTATCGCGGCACAGCTGGACCAGTTCGAACGGCCCACACAGGAACCACTCGTCCACATCCTCGGCGTGAATCGCGCTGCTCAACAGCGACTGGAGCTTCTCCGAATCAATGCGGCCGGTCATCAGCGGCGCAATGCGCTGTTCGCGGGACAAGACGTGGTGCAGCGCAAGGCGCGACGGGTACTTGTCCTTCAGGTCCGCCAGCTCCTCCAGGAACATGACGTCCATGGCAGCCTTGTTGGCATACACCAAGTCAAAGCGGGTCTCCGGGTTGGCAGCGAGCAGTGTCCGCGCAATCGCGATGACAGGGGTGATGCCGGAACCGGCGGCGATGGCCACAAAGCTTCCGGGCTCCCCTGCCAGCTCCTCCGGGTGGTTCATGGAGTTCATGACGTTGTGCTGGACGGAGGAGCCGTCCTTGCCGTGCCGCGAAATGAATGCACCCTGCGGGCTCATGACGTCCAGGACGTCGCCGGCCTTGAGCTCCGCGTTGGCCCAAGTAGAGAACAGCCCGCCCAGGTCCTTCTTGATGGCCACCCGGATCTCGCTGCTGCCGTCCTCGAAGCTGCGCGGCTCTGCGCAGATGGAGTAGCTGCGACGGACCTCGTGCGGCTCGCCCGACTCGTCGGGCAGCGTGGTGCGCAGTGCGACGTACTGGCCGGGAAGGTAGTCATACTGCCCGGCGAGCTCGGCGGGAACACCGAAAGTGACCTCGATGGCGTCGTCCGTAAGGCGGCGGACTTCTGCGACGGTCAGGTTATGGAAAGACGCACGACGGCGGCTGGCCGTCTGTGTTTCGGTGGTCATGGCTGCTTCCTTAGAGGACTTTGAAGTAGTCGAAGGGTTCCTTGCAGTCCTGGCAGACGAACAACGCCTTGCAGGAGGTGGAACCAAAGCGGGTGAGTTCCTTGGTGTTGAGCGAGGAACACTGCGGGCATTTCACGGCCAGGCTCAGGCGGACGGGACCCGAGTGACCGCCCGCGGCAGCCATGCCGGTGGGCGGCGCGATCCCGTATTCTTCCAGCTTGGCCTTGCCCGAATCGGTCATCCAGTCCGTGGTCCATGCCGGCGACAACACCAAGTTGATGTGCACACTCGCGTAGCCCTCGGTCAGGAAGGCCTTCCGCAGGTCGTCGCCAATGGCGTCCATCGCCGGGCAGCCCGAGTACGTGGGCGTGATGGTGACTTCGACGGCGGTACGTGAGGTGTCGTCGTCGTGCCTGCCGTCAGCGGTGGCCGCCTCAGGCGACTCGACAACGCGCACGCCGCGGAGGATCCCCAGGTCCTCGATGGTGAGGACCGGGATCTCCGGATCGCAAACCGTGGACGCGATGTCCCAGGCGCGCTGCTCCGCTGTCTTTGACTGCGTCCCTGACAAGGTGGTCATGCTGGTCACCAGCTCGCGCCGGGATGCTCGCGGGCCAGTACCTGCATTTCAGCAAGGATGTAGCCCAGGAACTCGGAGTGCTTGCCCTTGCGTCCGCCGCCGAGGGACTGCGGGACGCCGGGGATTTCCAGCTCGGCCTCAGCCATGATCTCGCCGGTAAGGCGGTCGAATTCGGCGCGGAGGCTGGAGGGCTGAACCGCGACGCCGGCCTCGGCCAGGCGGGTGGTGAGTTCGTCGTCCTCGAAGAGTTCGTCCACATACGGCCAGACGAGCTTGAAGCCCTGGACGATGCGTTCGCGGGACTCGTCGGTTCCGCCAGCCAGGCGCAGGACCCACTGGGCGCTGTGGTCGCGGTGGTAATCCACTTCCTTCACGGCCTTCGCCGAGATGGCAGCAACAGTGGCGTCCGTGGACTCCATGAGTCGCGTGTAGAGCTCATATTGGTAGAAGCTCACGATGAACTGCCGGGCAATGGTCACCGCGAAATCGCCGTTGGGCTGCTCGAAAAGGTGAGCAGAGCGGAACTCGTGCTCGCGGCGGAAGTACGCGAGGTCGTCCTCGGACTTACCCCAGGCGGCACCGGCGTAGGTCAGGAAGGAACGTGCGTGGCCCAACTGGTCCAGTGCGATGTTGCCAAGGGCGATGTCTTCCTCAAGCTCGGGAGCACGGGAAATCCAGTGGCCCAGTCGCTGGGCGAGGATCAGCCCGTCGTCGCCGACGCGCAGGGCAAACTCGGCGACGTCGTCGCTGGGCTTGACCTGTCCGCGGCTGATTTCCAGCGCGATGTCTTCGGGACGCAACGCGTTGCCCGGCGTGATGCGGGTGGCGCTGGCCGAACCGTCACCGGAAGCGCCGGCTCCGTGAACGCCGACGGAAATGTCGCCGTGGCCTTCGATGGCGAAGTCAGTGTCGTGGTTCGTCACAGGTGCTTCACGCCTTCGCTCTTGGTGTAGTACGTGGCATGGCGGTAGTCCTTGCCCTGCGGGGACTCGAAGAAGGAGCCCTTGGAGTCAGGATCGCTGGAGGAAATCGCCTCGGCCGGGACAACCCAGATGGACACGCCTTCGTTGCGGCGGGTGTAAAGGTCGCGGGCGTTCCGGAGGGCCATGGCGGCATCCGGTGCGTGCAAGGAACCGGCGTGCACGTGGGACAGGCCACGGCTGGAACGGACAAAGACTTCCCAGAGAGACCAGGGGGTTTCTTCGTGGGGCTGTTCGTTGGGGGTCATGCTGCGCGTTCCTTCTGTGCTTGCTTGCGGGCGTACGCAACGGCGGCTTCGCGAACCCAGGCACCGTTTTCGTGTGCCTCACGGCGGCGCTCGATGCGCTGCGAGTTGCAGGGGCCGCGGCCGGCCAGGACTTCCTTGAACTCATTCCAGTCCAGGGGTCCGTGCTCCCACTTCTTGGTTTCTTCGTTGAAACGAACGTCTTGGTCCGGGAGGGTCAGTCCGAGGACCCTGACCTGCTCCACCATCATGCCGACGAACCGGCTGCGCAGCTCGTCATTGCTGAAGCGCTTGATGTTCCAGGCCATGGACTGCTTGGAGTTGGGTGAATCGTCATCCGGCGGTCCGAACATCATCAGCGACGGCGCGTACCAACGGTTTACGGCATCCTGGGCCATCTGCTTCTGCGCAGGCGTGCCGTTGGACAGTTCAAGCAGGATCTCGAAACCCTGGCGCTGGTGGAACGACTCTTCCTTGCAGATGCGCACCATTGCGCGACCATAAGGACCATACGAGGCACGGCACAGGGGCACCTGGTTGCAGATGGCAGCACCATCAACAAGCCAACCGATGGCTCCCATGTCTGCCCAGGAAATTGTGGGGTAGTTAAAGATGGACGAGTACCGGGCCTTGCCGGCAATCAGGTCTTCCATCATCTTGTCCCGGGTCTGTCCCAGGGTCTCGGCTGCCGAGTACAGGTACAGGCCGTGGCCCGCTTCGTCCTGGACTTTGGCCATGAGGATGGACTTGCGCTTCAGGCTCGGAGCGCGCGTGATCCAGTTGGCTTCCGGCTGCATGCCGATGATTTCCGAGTGAGCGTGCTGCGAGATCTGGCGCAGCAAAGTCTTGCGGTAAGCCTCCGGCATCCAGTCGCGCGGCTCGATGCGCGAGTCCTCCGAGATGATGCGATCAAAATACGCCTTGCCGGCCGCCTCCCGCTCCTGCTCTTCCGGGGACAGCTCAGCGGGCACTGACTGCAGATTCTGCGATGCCATGGTTGCTCCTAATAAATTACCGACCGTTCGTTCAGAATATGCGGAACGGGCGTTTTCAGTCAAGGACCGGCTCCCCCTGACGCGCGGTTCCCCTACCGACTCCCGCCTGGCGGAGTTCACCCCCGCCCATCACAAAGCCCCGCGCGCAGCACCCGCATCCGCGGACATAAGGCCAGGGAGGAGACTGCCGCATAACAGACTCGACACTGCGCGCAATTTATCAAAATCTGCACAAAACAGAGCAAATCAATCCACCCTCACGTGCGCAGAAATTACCAATAGTTGCGCAGAATGGACATTATCAGGCGCCTTTGCTTGCGCGGATATTTTCAAATGCTGCACAAAATAAACCATCTCAGGAGCCTTGCGATTCCTTTTATGGTGCTCATGAATATCAGCCTGTCTTCGCAATTTGAGATGTAACTAAAGTCCATTTACGATGGCCTTGAAGTGTCAAGTAACACCGAGTGGTGCCGCTTGCGTCTTCGATTCACATTCGCCGGCAGGGGCGATGGGGGCACAGCTATGGGGGCTGAAGAGTGAATAGATTTGTTGTTTTGTCGTACTTTGTACCAAAGGTGGTCACACGGCCGTTCTTCGCTGCTGCTCCGCAGTTCTCGAGCTAACGGCTATGACCACATTCGCTGCCGCATCGCAAAGCCTCGGTATAGCTGAAGGCTCTACATGGTTGCGGGCCCAAAGCATCAAGATGAGATTTCTTGACCTGGCATGCGTTGTCCTGGCCGTCGCGGGGGCCCACCTGCTCCGGTTCGGCACCGAGGACGTAACCGTTGCCGGCGGAGATACGGAGCTCTCTTACTCCACGCTCTCCGTGGTCCTAATCGTCGCTTGGACAGCAGCCTTGGGGTTCGGTGGGACCAGGGACCGCAAGGTCCTGGGCACCGGAACCGAAGAATACAAGCGGGTGGCCGTGACGTCCCTGTGGCTCTTCGGAGCCCTGGCAGTTGTCTCCTACGTCTTCCAATTACAGACTGCGAGGGGCTACGTCTCGGTGGCGCTTCCCCTCGGAGTCATCCTGCTTCTGGCAGTCAGGTTCGCGCAACGGAGGACGCTTCACCGGAGCCGGCTCGACGGACGAAACCTTCATAGAGTGCTTTTGATCGGAGCGCCCAACAATGTGAACCACCTGTCAGAGAAGCTGAACCAGCACATCGTGTCCGGATACAAACCCGTTGCCGCGGTGGTCACGGATTCGGGCTCCATTCACGAAACCGCACTCCCCGTTCTTGGATCATCGCCCAGCGTCGAGATGGTTCTCGACTCCATCGCGGAGTCCGGAGCAGATACCGTGGCCGTTTGCGGCGGAGCGCACTTGGAGCCTGCTTTCCTGCGGCAGTTGGGGTGGGCGCTCTCTGCCCGGGACGTAGGGATGATCGTCGCCCCGGCGCTAACCGATATCTCCGGGCCCAGAATCCATATGCAGCCTGTGGCAGGGCTCCCGCTGATCCATGTCACCACGCCCAAACTCAGCGGCATGAAGGCGTTCGCCAAAAGAGCCTTGGACATTTGCCTCTCTTCGATTGTTCTTCTCGTGCTGGCGGTACCGATGGTGGTGATTGCCCTCCTCGTCAAGCTGGACAGCCCCGGTTCGGCGTTCTTCTTCCAGGAAAGAATCGGCAAGGGCGGTCAATCGTTCAAGATGGTCAAGTTCCGCTCGATGCGTAACGATGCCGAAACGCTGCTGGACGCGTTCATTGCCCAAAGCCAAGACAGCGCAATCTTTTTCAAGATGAAAGATGACCCGCGCGTGACGCGACTGGGGGCCTGGATTCGCCGCTACTCCATCGACGAACTCCCCCAGCTTTTCAACGTGCTCAATGGCACTATGAGTCTGGTGGGACCTCGTCCGCAGGTTGCCCGTGAAGTGGAGATGTACGACTTCGCTTCGGTGCGGCGGCTCCTGGTCAAGCCGGGCATGACGGGGCTATGGCAGGTGAGCGGACGCAACGACCTCTCATTGGAAGAATCGATTCGTCTGGATCTCTACTACGTGGAGAACTGGTCCCTGGCGCAGGACATCATGATCCTGTTCCGGACAGCCAAAGCCGTCGTCGGCAAAGACGGAGCCTACTGACCCTGTAAGTGACGAACGCCTGCGCCAGGCACCCCAACGTGGGCGCCTGGCGCGTCAGTCGGCGCTGTCTGAGGCACCTCCGCATCGACGTCGTCTGCTGCCAGGAGGCCGAAGAATGTCCAGATCGGCAGGAATGTCCACGACGACTGGGTTGAGACGCCCAAGGCCACGAAGAGAACCAGCATGACCATCAGGGACGCCTTGCCTCGGTTGCGCCAGAGGAGGAAGACGATCAACAGCCCGAACGCAATCAGTGCGAAATAGCCAAGCTCGGCCGCAATGTGTGCATAGGCGTTCTCCGCGATGGGGCGGGTCTGATCGGTGGAGTAGATCCAGGGCAACTGGCGACCACTGACGTACTGGTCGAAGTACGCACCGTAACGTCCCGGGCCGACTCCGAAGAGCGGATTGTCTGAACTCATGTCAAAGGAAATCTGGGATTTGACTCCCCGCAAGTTCAAGGACGTTGTGGCGTACTGGTAATCCGGGGCGAATTCGGTATAGCCGATCTTAGCCAGCTGCCTGCCAAGGGTGGTCCTGAGGCTGTCCGAGAAGAGCAATGCCAACACGCCTACCAGTGCTGTGGCCAGCAAGGGAACCACCACCTTGGAAAACTTCAGGATCACGATCATCGCAATTCCGACTGCGATGCCGGCATAGGCCGTAGTCGACTGGGAATACAGAATCGAAAGAGCCGCAACTACAGCGGCCGGATAGCTTCTGTTGTACAACGCAACCAGGATCGCGCCACCGGCATAAAAACCCAAGTGTTGTCCCTCAAGGAACGGGCCGGAGCGCAGGGTCTCTATGGTGTCGTCTACGCCAAGGGTTCGGAAGCCCATGGCCCCGATCAGCTGGGTGCTTCCGGTCAGAACGGAGGCCCATTGGAGCAGTACTGCTGCTCCGCAGAGCCAGATGGAGATCACGATTGCCCGAACAATCTTCCGCCGGTCCACGCGCCGGAGAACCGACCAATACGTGAGTGCAAGCAGGGCGTATCCGCTGTACAAAAGAAGGTCGGTCTCGAATCCGCGTTCATACCCCACCGACCTGAGGCCACCGCTGGGCGGGGTGAAGTTGGCCAACGCTGAGAAGACAGTTGCAAGGGCAAGAAGAAACACGGCGATGCTGGCGATGTCCGGCTTTCGTCCTTCGGCCCTCCGTCCCAGGACAAAGAAGGCGATGCCCAGGACACCGAAAACTTCACTGATTTTCAGCGGGAATCCCACGGAAAGGGTCAGTGCATATTGGAAGGGCATGAAGACAACGCTGAGCAGCATGAAACGCTGAAACCATGGGCCGGAATTCCACAGTTCCCTGGATGAAGCCAGCCGGGCGCGCCCACCGTTCCCGCGTTTTTCGTCTGAGGCACGCGTGTCCAGCGGAGCGGCACTCTTGTTCCATCTGCCCAAGCCTTGGTTGATCTGATTCCCCATACAAACACCCTCAATATTGTGTGGCCCCCATGGCCGATCTGCACTGCATTCCCACGACGTCTCGGCGATCAGGAAGTTACCAGCGGAAGAGCTTGCCGATCCTTCGGAATCTGGCAGCTACCAAACTTGGCATGGACCGTCCCGCCCGGATCTCGGACGCGGCCAGTACCTCCGCCTGCGGCCACACAGCCCTCCGCAGGAAAAGCAGGCGTTCTTCGGGTGGAAGCGACGTGAAAATCATCCAGTACGCCCTCCACCAGCCTTTGCTTTCCCGCCACTTCCAGTTCATGGGAATCTCATGGTCCACACGAAGGCGGGCCGCCGGAAAGGCAAGTCTTAGTGTCGGCTCCAGGACAGCCGAGGCCTTGACACCGTGTGCGAACTCCAGCGCGCGTTCTCCAGCGAGTCTCAGCTTTTCAGCGTGCTCTTCAGCCTCGGCCGAGGTTTTTCCATGCCTTGCCTCGGGCCTGAGATCGTGAAGTGCGAGAATAACGGCGTGTGCGGCAAGCTCGGGCGTCAACATCGAAACACCGGCGAACATCGTCTTTTCGGAACTTTGCATGACCTTTGCGAAAACCACTGAGTCCGCTTCGGCGCAACCGGGAACGTGCCGGTGCACGTCGAGTTCACAGCCCCAGGCACCAGGCTCAAGCGCAACCGAATGGTTGAAGGAGAGGCCTGACCACTGGTCTGCCTGCCCATTCCATCCCCAGGATTCGAACGCGTCGCACAGAGCCTCCATGCTGCGGGGGTCGACCCAGACGTCTACGTCGCCGGAATGCTCCCTGGCCCGCAACCCCTGGCGGTGAAGCATTGGGCCTTTGATGGCTACGACATCCACTCCGTGGTCCCTGGCGACGCTGCCAACCAAGGCGTAGACCATTTCATGCACGGGAGATGAAAGCCAGGGGACATTGAGCTCAAGTATGCGTGCCGGATGCGCCGCGTTTCGGGAAGCGATACCCGCTGCCTCGAACTCGTGGACCAGGGCTCGTTCATCTTCCTGCAGATCGCCTTCCTGCACCGGACCCTCGATCAACTTCCGCCAAAGGCCGGCGGGCATTCCTGCCAACCCGATCGGCTCGGATGGCAGTGTGGCCAGGAGCATCACTTCGACGTCCGACTGGTTTTCGTGCCAGCCACGGAGATCCAGCGCGCCGTAAGCGGTTGCTACCCAGCTCGTCATTCGCCGCCCTCCCCTTGGACCGGTGTAAACGGTGCGGAACAGCTCAACATTCCAGCACGCACCTGCTATTTTCCCTTATTAAATCTACCGCAATTCATGCCAGCCGATTGGACAGGGCACTTACGGTAAACAATCCACACAAAGCTGGAATGGCGCGGGGATCAGTTATCCTAGATTTGGTCGGAATTCAGGCTTCTTCCGTTGTGGCTACCACTGCCAAATCCAATTTAGGGTGAGGTACTGCCCCGGGCCAGGAGTGTGCATCTGACACGCCAATGAATGGGGGAGCGTGGCGATTATTAGATACTGGCACGAGCTTTTCAGCTCGCTCGATGTCGGCCACCACGGCTTTGCCTACAAACCGGCAGGTGCCACTTGGTAGCCACGAATACCCATCGGATTCTTCACGTGGTCGATCGCGTGGACGGAGGGGTACCCAAAGCTGTTCGGAGCTACATCGAGAACAGCCCTGAGGAGTTTACCCATCTGGTCCTGTCTCCCTTCCTGAAAGGGAGCCCCGCTACCGTCTGGCATGGCCTCAACGTGGAACACCATGATTTGGGCACGGGGTTGTTCAACCGAATCGCTGCTGTTGGCGCCACGGTGAAGCTGGTGACACCAGGAGTTGTGCATGCCCATTCAAGCTTTTCCGGCCTTTACGCACGGGCACGGCGCCTGGCTGCACCGGTTGTCTATGAACCGCATTGCTTTAAGCACGACGATCCGCACACCTCAGCGGTGCAGCGCCGGGTCTACAGGGGTGTCGAGAAGATCCTCGCGCACCGAACGTGGAAGTTCGGGACACTGACTCCTCATGAGGAACGGCTTGTCCGGGCATTGAGTCCTTCGGCAACATGCGTTCCCATCCCCAACCTGCCTACTGTCGCCACACGTTCGGCACCAGGAGACGCGGGCGGCCAGGATATGGTTCCAGTAATCTCCATGGTTGGCAGGATCGCCCGCCAAAAAGATCCGGACTTTTTCCGTGATGTGGCCACAGCTCTTGGCGACAGGATTCCGTCGGTACGCCTTCAATGGATCGGGGACGGAGAACCACAACTGCGCAAGGAATTGGAACAAGCCGGAATTGAAGTGACCGGGTGGCTCGATGCCTCCGGTGTGGCCGAATCCCTGGCATCCAGCGCCGTCTACGTTCACACAGCCGCCTATGAAGGCTTTCCACTGAGCATCCTCGACGCCGCTGCTCAGGGCGTACCGATTGCGGCACGCACCATTAGCGCGCTTGAAGGTTCCGGACTCCTGCAAGCGGCGGATCCAATCGGCGTAGCCGAGCTTGTTGCCGCCATTCTGAACGATGCGGAGACAAGGGCGCTGGCGCAGGCTGCAAACCGTGCCTTGTTGGCCCGTATGAACCGTTCGACCCTGCACACTGCTCTTCGCGACCTCTACGACTTGAAAGGCCCCGATCGTTGAACAGGCTCAAACGAGTGTCCTTCCCCTCGCGGATCCTCTCCCGCCACGTGGGTGGCAACACAACCTATGCCAGGGAAATCGCCAAGGGCCTTGAGCTTCGTGGCGTTGAAATTGCCCAGCTCAGTTCCTCAAAGCGAGCGGCACTGACCGCAGTACAAGAGACGTGGCAGGGCCTCACGCTACCGGCTACGCCTGGCTTCGTCCTGCACTACAGCGCGGATACGGGCCCTTTGCTGCCCACCCGCGCGCCGTCCGTGGTCACAGTCCACGGCGTTGCCAGCCGTTGGATTACGACAGCGAGATCAGCCCGGCAGGAAAAGATCTGGCGAACCCGCGTGCAGCGAGCCATCCAATCCACAGATGCAGTGATCACCGTGTCCCAATCGAGTGCCGACGATCTATCTGCAGTTTTCGGAGTTGAGCCTTCACGGATCACTACCATTCCCCACGGCGTGGACACAGAGTACTTCGCCCACCGCCGCGAGCTAAGTGACAGGCTGAAACACCTCCGGACCACCCCGTACGTGCTCTACCTCGGTAACATCGAGCCTCGGAAAAATCTGGTGGAACTTGTACGCGCATTCGCGCTCCCGCCGCTCAAGGAGCTCGGCGTAAAGCTGGTGATTGCGGGAAAGCCTGCGTGGAATGCGGCCGAATCCATGGCAGCCATTCAGTCTGCCGAAATCGAGTATGTGGGCTTCGTTGACGATGACGAACGCGTGGCACTGATGCAGCACTCCGCTCTCTTCGCCTTCCCGAGCCTCTACGAAGGCTTTGGCTTTCCGGTCCTCGAGGCCCTGGCCGCCGGAACCCCGGTCATTTGTTCGGACCGTGGCTCGCTCAAAGAAGTTGCGGGTCCGTCCCTGCTGTTCGCTGATACGGATGCTGCATCAATCTCCCAGGGCATTGCGGACGCACTTGGCAGCTCCACCGCACTGGACAATGTCCGGGAAGCCGGTCTGGCCTGGGCCAAGCACTTCAGCTGGAATTCAAGCGTGGACGCGCATGCCGAGGTTTACGAGCGGGTGTTGCAGCGATGAAGGTTCTCATTCTCCACGGCTACAGCGCCAACAACATTGGTGACGGCATGCTTGTCACCGAGGCCATCGAGCTCATTAATGAGACATTCCCGGCCGAGGACCTCGATCTCACCCTCTGCGCCTCAGATCCCGAGAGTTTCGACCTTCCCGGTGTCTCGTTGCGCCGAAGCAAGCCAACCCTCCGCGGCTACGATCGCGAATACCTCTCCACATTGGGAAGTCTCAAGACATTCGACCTCATAGTCGGCGTCGGCGGTGGGTACCTGCGGGGCGGCAACTGCGTCGAGCTGGCCAAGGCGCTTTTGGTCCATGGGGTGCAGTTACAGGCAGCGAGCAGGCATGGAGCCAAGGTTGTCTATCTCCCGCAAAGCATCGGCCCCCTGCGGCTGAACAGCTTGCCGTGGTTCAGGCGGAAACTGGGACGACTCAGCCGGGTCTGGGCACGGGACGACCGCACCGTCCAAGAACTCGCGCTGCCGTCCGTTGTGCGGCGGGCACCGGATATGGCCGTCCTCCGTGTTCCCGCACGGACAACGCATGCGGTGGAGCCGACACCTGTCTACTCGGTTCGAAACCTCCGTGGCGCACTGCCCACACCCATCGTCGAGCTGGCAGGTTTGGTGGGCACTTTCGATGGCTATGTGCAGAGCCAAACCGGTGGGAACCAGGACCTGTCCCCCATGCAAAGCCTCAAGCCACAACGAATCCTCAGGCGCGAGGACCTCCTGGATGCCACCTCCGCCAAACGGGTAGTGGTTGCTGTCCGTCTGCACGCGGCCCTCATGGCCTTGCAAGCAGGCCACTACGTCATTCATCTGTCTTACGAGCGGAAGGGCTTTGCCGCGTTTGAGGATCTCGGGCTCAAAGAGTACGTCCACAACGCGTTCTCTTTCGATCCCATGGAAGTAAACGCCCAACTGCACCGCCTGCTCGACGACGAAGGAACCCGCCTCACCTACGATTCCGCAGTTAACCAAGTCGCGAGAGACACCAACGAGGCATACCAGGCTCTGGCCGAGAGCCTCCACAACGCAGTGGGCGTCAAAGCATGACCACCCCTTCGGCCACCCGGAGCAGCGTGCTCCAGTCGCTGGTCATGGTGGCCTCAGGAGCGGTCACAGCCATTGTGCCTGCCGCGTTCCAAGCTGTCGCTGCCCGACTCTTTTTGCTCGACGAGCAAGCCCACATTGCGCTGGTCCTCAGTATTGGGTCCTTTTGTGCCGGTGTGGTCGCTGCGGGCTTGCTTGAGCCTCGGATGGCTGATTCCCGATTGGCCGACAAGACGTACATTCCAGCGTGGGCTACGGCGTTGGGGGTGATTGGAACCCTCGGGATGGTGGTACTTCCCAGCTCCATCACAGTCCTTGCAGTGGGGTTGCCATGTGCAATGGTGGCCCTTCAGATCGGGCGAATGCATGCGGCCTACACGGCCGGATGGAAGATGGAGGCGCTGACTGCTGCCGCACTGATCCTGGGGGCGGCAGCAGCATTGGTTCTTTCAGAACAGAATTCCCCTTGGGCTGTCTCTGTCCTGGGAACGGCGATGGCCGCAGCCATCCTGATACGCGCCTTCAAGACCCCTTACAAGGTCCTGGGGCGTCCACGTTTTGCCCCTACCGCCTGGATCACCGTTGAAACAGCCATGGTGGCGCTGGTTCCCTTGGGCATCGTAGCCACGGTGTACCTGCTCCAGCGTGACGAAGAAGCGGTAGCCCTCAAGGCGACAATCACCGTGCTCGGGGTTCTCCAGCCCATCCTCGGCTACATGCGGACCCGCCTTCTCGGTGCGCACTCAAGAAATCTCACCCTGGGCATGTCTGCCCTGAGCGTCGTCGCCATTGCGCTCATCCTTGTCCTTGAAGTGTCCGGTGTCTTCCACAACCTGTTCGGCGCTGCCTGGAACGTGGTGACCCTGGGTGCTCTGTCGCTTGCGTGCCTCTGGAAGCTCGTCAGCATCCCGAGCACCCTCCCGTTCACATACCTGCGCCGCGCAGGGATGGTGCGACAGGTCTTCTGGATCCGGGTCGTCTCGTCGCTGTTGTACATCGCGGTCAGCGTGACGCTCCTGCTGGTGAGTGACTCGCTTGCGCTGCTTTTCCTGGGGCTCACAGTGGTCGAATCAGCAACCGGTCTGCTGCTCTATGCCAAATACCGTTCCGTGTCCAAGTCACTGCAACCGGCCTGACCCAACACCGTCAGGCCGGTGGTTGCCCGGTCAGGAATTCAGTTTTTCCCCACTTGTCGAACGGGAACAGAAACCCATCGACTCGGCCAATGATCTCTGCCCTCCCTGCTGTCTTGACGCAGGTGGCCAGCGCCCCGACACTGCGGCATGCCGATACGGAATCCCCCGAATTGGAGCGGTGGTCACCCAGGAACAGGTACTGATCCTCGCCCAAGTGGATGGGGCCGAAGCAGCGCGGCGACCGTACCGCCGTCGAACAGTCAACCCCGCCGGCTGTAAACGCCAGGTCCTGGAAGACGTACGGTTCCGAAACGGCCACCCCGTTGACTTTGACTTGGCCGGCACCGTCGCAGCATTCCACGGTGTCGCCTGGCAGCCCAATGACTCTCTTCACCAGATAGTCGGTGTTGCCGGGACCAATCCCCGTGAGCTCACCAAACCAGCCGACAGCGACACGAAGGACACCAGGGTCAGACGGCTGACCCCAGTCCGCCGGTTTACGAAAAACCACCACGTCTCCGCGCTTCGGCCCTGAAGCAAGGTAGGCAGTACGATTCACCAGTACCCGGTCCCCCACCGTGAGTGTCTGCTCCATGGACCCCGAAGGAACCGAGTAAACCTTCACGAAGAATCCCTGAACCAGGGACACCATGACCAACGCCAGCAACACATGAATCCACGGTGAGCGAAAGAATCGACGACGGCGACCCGCCACTTTCGCTATCTCAGGACTCATGGTTGCGGAAGGGGGACACGGATCAGCAGACCGGCATCCGCGAGGGCACCAAGAATACCGACGAGTGCTTCTTCCAGCGTCTGCTCCGGAGGTGCACCAAACTGCACCTCCACCTCATGAGCCAGTGCATCGAAGTCATGGCCCTCACATAGCCACCTCCATACCGTTGGACCGACGCCGTCCAGCACGTGGAGTACGCGGTTCCCATCCAGGATGGCGGTCTGGCCACCGGATTCCACGGCGTCGATCACCGGGGCCGGAACGAACGAATCAGACGACAACGGACTCCTGACACCTGTGGCTTTTCCCGTTGGCACCACCGCTTCCCAGGTCTCAGGTTCCACCCTCGCCAAAAGTTCCGGAATGAGCGGGAGCACCTCAACCGCCTCCCGGTAGGTGACCTGCCGGATCGCTCCGCAGCGGTCAACATGTGTTGCGATGGTCTGGAGCGGTCTGTCCAAATCGGCCAGATAGCTGACTTCCGGGACTATCACGGCGAAGGCCTCACAGAGTCCCAGCGCGGCAATTTCCGGTTCCCTGGAATAGGCGTCGTCGCGGGATACCAACACCAGCCCGGCAAGCTGAAGCGGTGCCTCAGGCAACCCACGAAGACCCAAAGCAGAAGGCGCCAGTTGCTGCTTATGGGCCTCGCCGGGATGGATAACGGACAACGGCTTCCGGTATGGACGGATCGTGCCATCGGCTTCGATTCCCACGGTCTCGTCGGTGACGTATCCGTAGGCATTGCCCAAGCAACGCGCCAGTGTTGTTTTGCCTCGCCCGGAAGGACCAATGAACGCCAGTACTTTTCCGGTTCCATCGGCAATGCCGGCAGCATGCAGCATCAGCAGCCGGCCTCGCTGTGCCTCTATGGCTGCCAAGGTCGTGTGCGTGGAAAGTTCCGCCACGGAACCTGTCACGCCCTCGTCGTCCGGGAAAGCCCAGAGCAGTTCGGCGACGACGGCCTTGGCGCTTGAGGAAGCCGCGCCGGCTCCGGGCTCCGCATCGCTCCAAGGAACCTGTAGTTTCTCGAATCGGTGCTCGTCAAACGCATGCTCGGTAAAGTCGAAGCGGATCCTGACCAAACCGCCTAAGGCGTCCACCACAATATCGTTTGTCTGCATTTCCCCCACCTAAGATCCGGGGCCCTGAATGGCCGACTATTGACGCGGATCCCGACTCCAAAACCATATGTCCACAGACCACGACGCGCGAAAACGCGTCAGCCCATGGAGCTGACGCGTTTCCGTTGAAGAATGTTCTCGAAGGAAGTCCTAGAGAAGGCCCGCTCCGACGGGAACGGAGATGCTGCTGGTGGCGGTAAGCGTACGGCCACCGATGACTACCGTCACGGTGACAGGGAAAGAGGCCAGCAAGCTGACTGCTACACCGGTGCTGGTACCCGCCAGGCCGAAGACGATCGGGAGGTTCAGCGTGCCATTGCTCGCAACGGTGCCGGGGACACTGCTGGTCCAGGTGGTGGCCGGGAAACCAAACTGTCCGATGATCGGCGCGGTCTGGTACACGGCTGTACGCTGGCCGGCCGTGGTGGTGGTTCCGTTGAAGGAGTAAACGCCGAAGCCACGAGCCCTGCCAACGGGAATGTTGATGCCCGCAGGACGGGTAACCGACACCGTGACCGTGGCGTTCTCGGTGACTCCGCCTGGACCGTTGGTGAACGTGAGAGTCGTCGGGACGGTGACCAGGGCTTGCGCCGTGAGCGTGCCACCGCCGTCCAGCAGGTTGAGGCTGAGGAGCGATGTGGACGAAGCCGTGAAGGCCAGACCCAAAGTGTTCACGGAAGCAACTGCTGCGGGAGCTGCAACAGCGGCAGCAATAACGGGAACGGACCAAGCAGCGCCCTTGACGATTGCGCGGCGCGAGTGCGGTTTGGAAACGGTAACTTCGTCGCTCATTATTCTTCTTTCAACTCGGGATGAATACCATCGGTTGGAATTCAGCGCATGCCGAGTTCCCCCATCAGGCATAGACACTACCCATCAGTTATTGCGCCAAAGCACAGATACGGCCTCAGCAGGAAGTTTGTCGCTAAACGATTCAAGGTCTGCACGAAATGTCCTCTGCCACGGCCACGGCCCGAAACTTATGACGTGGCGCTAGGCGCTTCCGCGCCGTTCCCTGAGGTCTTTCGGCCCGCAGCCGTAGAGTTCGTCCAACGCCCTCCGCAGGGCGGCCGTGGTTCCAAAACCGGTCTGCTCGGCAATTTGCTGAACGCTGAGAACGTCATAACGCGCGTCTGTGAGGAGTGTCCGGGCAAGCCTGCCGCGCTGCCTCCGGATTTCCGCGGCAATGGAATTCCCGACCTCCGCAAAAGCCGCCTGTACCCTCCGCAACGAAGACTGCACAGCCTTGGCCACTGCCTCAGGATTCAGCTCCCTGTCAGCGCAGCGCTGGGCGATGACCGCCATTGCTTGGTCCCGGAGCACGGACGTCAGCGACGTCGACTCCCAGGAAACGCCACAGTGATCCAGCAGCAGGCTCCCTGTGAGCTCAAGGAGGATCTGCTCCGTGGCATAGGCCGCAATTGCAGAATCACGCCTGGAAGCCTCACCCATGATGGCTCCAATGAAAGCATCAGCCGCAGAGTCCAGTCTCGAACGAACGGGAATGACCACCACACTCTCCAGTGCGTGCGGCACGAAAGTCTCCGCTATGGTCCTCTGTATCCTGATCCTCGTGGCCTGCGCTTCACCCACAAACGGCGACTGCAGCGCCAGTCCGCCAGGGATGACAACAACCGTTCCATCAGCTTGGATCAGCGTGCCAGGTCCGGGGTCACGGACCACTCCCGAGCTGAGGAAATAGATATCCACGCTACCGTCGACCGCAGCCAATTCGCCCGATACCCAACAGATAGAGACCGCACCGAATACGCACTCCGCGTCTTCACGTTGGCCGTGAAGTACTTTCGCGACGTCGCCCGCGTGCTGTTCAAGAAAGTCAGTATCCTGCATTTGTCATAAACCCCCCATCCCACCATCAGGTGGGTAGCCCCTTTAGGTCAGCACGTTACGATATTCAGGACGCAGTGCAAGAACTGCGTTCTTTTTGTGTCGACGCCACACAGCATCAGGGGGACAATTTCATGGAGCTCACGGACTATTGGCGGGTACTCCGGGCCCACTGGATCTCAGTAATTGCCATCACCGTGTTGGGTGGAATAGTCGCCTTCGGTTGGACCCAGACGCAGACGAAGGTTTACAGCGCCGATGCAAGCGGCATTATTTCCGTTGGGGTTAACAAGGACCTCGGTACAGCGATGGCGGGCGAGAGCTACTCCAAGTCCCGCGCAAAGTCCTATCTGGACGTCGCGAAATCGCGCTCAGTGGCTGAAACCGTCATCAAAGACCTCCAGCTCCAAGGAACCTCTCCCGAACAACTGATCGCCCGGGTAGGGGCTCAGAACCCGCAGGACACCGCCACCTTGAAATTCACGGCACAAGCCAGCACGCCAGAGGGTGCCCGTGACCTCGCCGAGGCATGGGTCCGGGCCGTTGGCAAGCAAGTTGCCGAGCTTGAAAAGGGCAGCAACAGCAATGAGACCTCGATCGTCAGCTTCCGCTCCCTCGATGCCGCGCAGCTCCCCACCACCCCCACGTCGCCGAATACCAGGCTCGCCCTGGTCATCGGGATCGTGGCCGGCCTGCTGCTGGCGATCGGGTACGCCCTGCTGAGAAACATGTTCGATCGTCGCGTTCGGTCCGCGGCCCAGCTCGAATCCGAGACCGGCGTAGCCGTCATCGGTACAGTCCCGTTCCACAAAGACTTCGACGGCGCCAACCGCCTCGTCCTCTCGCACGGCGGCAACGACCTCGAAAACAAGAACCACCAGGACTATGCGGTGGCCGAGTCCATCCGCGAACTGCGAACCAACCTGCAGTTCATGGACGTCGACGAACCGCCCCGCATCATTGTTGTGACCTCTGCGCTTCCGGGTGAAGGAAAGACCACTGTGGTCGCGAACCTTGCCCAGACCATCGCAGCCTCCGGCCAGCGCGTTGTGGTGGTTGACGGCGATCTTCGCCGGCCCACAGTGGCCAAGACTTTCGGCCTGCTGACCAACGTGGGCCTTACGGATGTCCTCATTGGCAGGGCCACCCTCAACGAGGTCCTCCAGCCTTGGGGAGAAAGTGGCGATCTGTTCGTTCTTGGTGCCGGTTCCGTACCGCCCAACCCCAGTGAACTTCTGGGCTCCAACGTCATGCACACGTTGCTTGAGGACATCGCCAAGCACGCGATCGTCCTGGTGGATGCCCCGCCTCTGTTGCCCGTCACCGACGCCGCAATCCTGACGGCCCGCACAGACGGAGCACTTGTGGTCAGCCGCGCCGGGAAAACCACCTACGACCAGCTGAAGAAGGCGCTGCAGAACCTCGAACGTGTCAAGGGCCGGCCCCTTGGCCTCATCATCAACGGTGTTTCGCGCAAGTCGTCAAAGGGCGAAGACTACGGCTACCAGTACTACACGTACTACAACCGCAAGGACAATGGCGACGAAGCACCCCGTGCCAGCCATGTTCCCGCTGCTGAGTCGACCCCCGTGGCAGCGACGGAGAACGTCCAGCTAACAGACCAACGCCGTGGACGGCGTCGCGAACGCACCAACGCGCTGTGAAGCCGATGAGCAACCCTGGTTCCCAGCCGTCGTCGTCCATCCTCACGGTCTGCACCGGCAACATCTGCCGCTCCCCCTTGGCCGAACAATTGTTCCGTTTCCGGCTTGAGGACGCGGGAATCGAAAACTTCACAGTGGTTAGCGCTGGCTTGCACGCTGCCGTGGGGGCACCCATGGAACCACTTCCGGCAGCACTGTCAAAGGAATACGGCGGCGATCCCACCGGCTCGGTGGGCCGGCAGATCTCCGCCGAGGTGGTGGGAGAAGCCGGGCTCGTCCTGACCATGACCCGCAAACAGCGCGATGAGCTGGTCAAGAAGTACCCCGGTGCCGCACAACGCACGTTTACGGTGGCCGAGTTCTCCCGCGCGGCGAAGAACCTCCCCGTAGGACAGGGCAGGACAGTTCCGGCCGCGGCCAGTTGGGCATCTGTGACGGGGGCAGCAACAAACTCTCCCCTGGCCGGTTTGGTCAGCCGTACTGCGGCCGTGAGATCGACGGCCGCACTAAGCGACGACGACGACATTCCGGACCCCATCAACGCCAACGAGGCAGTTCACCGCGACGTGGCCGGACGCATCGCCGCCCATTGCGGTGACATCGCGCAGATCCTCCGCGAGCACCTCCAAGCGGCAGTGCACTAAACGTCAGGACGCACGGCCGAGGCCACCGTCTTCACTGCCGCAAGGCCGACCATGGCGCCCACGGTGTTCGCGATGACATCGGACAGGGCTGTCACCCGGCCGGGAATGACCAGTTGCACGACTTCGATGGTCACCGACGAGACCAAGGCAAGGATCATCACGGGCAGCCAGCTCCACTGTCTTGGTTGCAAAAGTCTGACGAAGGCCCCGAAAGGGACAAACAAGACGATGTTCGCGGCGAACTCCACGCCAACCTCGGCGGCGGCAAGTGGTAAGCCGAGGGACGAAAGCCAGCCGGCAATGATCCCCACGAAGCCCGTTACTGTGCTGGCTTCACGTGCCGGCAAAAACACCACAAAGGCCAGCGAAATCAGATACGCGGCAAACAAAGCCCGGACCCACAGCGTGGTGCGCGTCGGAGGAACCACCGCCAACCTCCTCACATGCCATCGGGCTGATACACGGCAGACCCCCACAGACTACTTCAACCGGCGAACAGGCAGCGCGAGGATCCCCGGCGTTGTTGGCGGATTCCTGCGGGCATTGTCTTAATCGTTCTTATCGGTATGGACTGCCGCCCGCAAACGGTTTTCGGCGTATGCTCTCCTCAGCGCAGAGGCAAGACGCGTTGTTCGCTTTTGGTGGGGCCACTTTCGAAGGCAGGGGTTCAGTGGCAGGAGTGAAGCATATGGTTCTTCCGGTGCGCTCGTGGTCGCGGCAGGTGTTGCCGTTCTACCTGGTGCCTGTGGGGTTGTGTTTGGTGCTGCTGGTGGTCGGGCTGGCCAGCGGATCAGGAACGACGACGGCGCAACTCGCCGGCGACTTGGCGATCCTCCTGGCTGCACTCACCGCGTTGACCACCCACGCGCGCGCAGCGATCAAAGCGCAGGACAATGCCACGGCCCGATGGTTCATCGTGGCAGGCTTGGCGACCTGGAGCGCCGGGCAGACCGTCTGGACCATCAACGGCATCACGCTGGACCACAACTACCCCTTCCCCTCCTTCGCCGACGTCGGCTTTGTCTGGTACGCGTTGCCGACGTCCATCGGCTTGGTGCTGCTCTTGCGCGGCCAGGGGCTGCGCCTTTCGCTGCGCCGCACCATCCTGGACGCAGGCGTGGTGGCAAGTGCAACGTTCTTCATCGCGTGGAGCTCCGTACTAGGGCCGCTGGCAGGGGTCCCGGACCAGGAACCCTTCGCCCACGCGACCCAGATGGCCTATCCGATCGCCGACGTCTTCATGGTTTCGGTAGTGATCGTCCTGACCATGCGAGCGGCCCGGGGCCGTCGACTGCCGTGGCTGTGCCTGGGAGTGGGCTTCTGGATCCTCGCCATCACGGACCTCACCTACGTACGTTTCACCCTCGAAGGCGTCACCGGTGTCACGGGATCGCCTTTGGCTTTGGGATGGGTGCTCGCCTTCCTGCTGGTGGGCCTTAGCCCGTTGCTTCCGGAGGCTGACAGCGAACGCAAGGACGGCCGCGCCTATGCCGCAGCCCTGGAGCTCCTCCCCTACCTGCCAGTATTCAGTGCAGTCTTCTTCTCCAGAAGCCGCCCCATCGGCACGGATCCCATCCTGCTGGTCACCGGTCTGGTGGTGGTGGCCTTCGTGATTGTCAGGCAGGTGCTGATCGTGGTGGAGAACGTGACGCTGACCCGCGACCTCGAGACCAAGGTGGCCGAACGCACCGCCGAACTCGAGGGGCTCGGGGCGATCGTCAACTCCTCAGGCGATGCCATCATCGGCGAGACACCTGACGGCGTCATCACCAGCTGGAACCCCGGGGCTGAACGAATCTTTGGGTACTCGGCTTCCGACGCCATCGGCAAGAAGGGCGACTTCTTCATTCCCCGGGACTTGCTTGAGAAGGAACGCCAAGCACTGGAAGCAACCGCGCAGAGCGGCGGCGTGCAGAACTTCGAGACCCTGCGGCAGCGCGGAGACGGATCCACCATTCCCGTCTCCGTCACTCTCTCCCCCGTCCGCGGCGAGTCCGGGGTCCGGGGCGTCGCCACCATTTCCCGGGACATCACCGAACGCAGGGCAGCCGAAGCCGAGCTCCTCGCGGCCCGCGAAGCGGCCTTGGAAGCGAGCCGACTGAAGTCCGAGTTCCTGGCAACCATGAGCCACGAGATCCGGACTCCCCTCAACGCCGTGATCGGCCTGACATCCCTGATGATGGACACGCCACTGAGTGAGGGCCAGAGGCAATACGCCCAAGGCGTGAAGGGGGCAGGCGAGGTCCTCCTGACGCTGATCAACGACATCCTGGACTTTTCCAAATTGGAAGCCGGGAAGGTTGACTTGGACGTCAACTCCTTCGACCCCCGTGCACTGGTTGAAGAGGTCGCTGGCCTGGTTGCGGAAGCGGCCCAGGGCAAGAACCTGGAACTCATGTCCTACTGCCACCCGGACGTCCCGGAACGCCTGATGGGCGACGCCGGCAGGATCCGCCAGATCCTGCTGAACCTCTCGTCCAACGCGGTTAAGTTCACGCCCTCCGGTGAAGTGGAAATCAAGGTCTCTGTTGTTCAACAGGATAGCGACACCGCCTCCTTGCAGTTTGAAGTCCGGGACACGGGAATCGGCATCAGCGCCGAAGACCACCACCGGCTTTTCGAATCGTTCGCGCAGGCAGACGCCTCCACCACACGCCGCTACGGGGGCACCGGCTTGGGTTTGGCCATCTCCCGGCGACTCACGGAGGTCATGGGCGGAGAGATCGGTCTGGACAGCGAACCCGGGACCGGCAGCAGGTTCTGGTTCGTCCTGGAGCTGCCGATCGGACCCGCAGCTTCGGACAGCGGAACGTTGCCGGCCTCGCTCGCCGGGCGGAGGGTCCTGGTTGTTGACGACAACGCAACCAACCGTTTGGTGCTGGAAACCCAACTTTCCAGTTGGGGCATGCTGCCGGTGGCCGTCGCGGATGCTTCGTCCGCGATGGATGAATACCGCACCGCGGTCCTGGCCAGCCACCCCTACGACATTGCCGTGGTGGACATGTGCATGCCCGATACCGACGGACTGGAACTGGCGCGCCAAATCAAGAGTGAGGGCAATGGCTCCGGCACGCCGGGAATCATCCTGCTGACGTCCACCATGCTGGTGGAGCGCAACGATCTGGCCTCTGCGGGAATCCGTGAATACCTGACCAAACCCGTACGCAGCTCCGAGTTCTACAACCGCCTGCTCCGCCTCATGGCAACAAGAACGCCAGGTGTCCCGTCACCGGCTGCGCACCCGGAGGCCCTGTTGTCAGCAGAAAAGCCGACGAAGCGGCTGGGGAAACTCCTGGTCGCCGAGGACAACGAAGTCAACCAGCTTGTGGCACGGGGCATGGCGGACCGGCTCGGCTACGAGGTAGATATCGTCGACGACGGTGCCCAAGCTGTCGAAGCAACACGTACCGGCACGTACGCGGCCGTCCTCATGGACTGCCACATGCCCGTGATGGACGGCTTTGACGCCACCCGCGCCATCCGCACCCGCGACGCGCACGCTGCACGGATTCCCATCATCGCCATGACCGCCGGAGCCCTCAACGAGGACCGCGAGCGCTGCTTCGCCGCCGGCATGGACGACTACATCAGCAAGCCCGTGGATCTGGCGAAGCTCGGCGAAGTCCTCGCACGCTGGGTCCCGCAGGTGGAAAAGACATCCACGACGACGGCGGGCGGGGAACCGCCGCTGGCGGAAGCACCGCCGTCGAACGCTTCCGTTCTTGATGCCGACAGGCTGCAGCTCCTGCGCGAACTTGGCCCGTCGGACGGTTTGGGCATCTTGCCGGATGCCATCAGGGCGTTCAAACAGGATGCCCTGGGCGCAGTGGAAACGCTGGGGTCGGCCTTGGAAACGGAACAGGCCGACGCAGTGGAGGCGGCAGCCCACAAACTTTCCGGCGCGGCGGCCAACATTGGTGCGCTGGGAGCGGCCGGGCTGTGCAAGGATCTTGAACGTCTCGGTGCTGATGCAGGCCCAGGCTGGGCCGCCCAAGGATCAAGGACGCTGGCCCGGCTGCAGGCTGAACTCGTACAGGTGGACCAGGAACTCGAGCGCACACTATTGGGAGCACCATGAAAGTCCTTATCGCCGACGACGACCAGATCTCCCGGATGATCACCAAGGCCGCCGTCGAGCAGTCCGGCCATGAGTGCATCGTTGCCGTAGACGGCGACTCGGCCTGGCAGCTCTTCAAGGCCCACAGCCCCGAGGCCGTGGTCACCGATCTGATGATGCCCGGGCTCAGCGGGCTGGACCTGTGCCGCGCTATCCGGGCGTCGGAGGAAGACAGCTACACGTACGTCATCCTGGTGACCTCCCACGGCTCCCGGAAAGACGTCCTGGCTGGCATGGAAGCCGGTGCTGACGACTATGTCACCAAACCCTTGGACCCCTTCAACCTCCATATCCGCCTCCTTGCCGCCCAGCGGATCACTTCGCTGCACTCGGACCTGGCCCGTTACCGTTCGGCGCTCACCGAGCAAGCACGCACGGACCCCCTGACCAAGCTTCACAACCGATTGAAGCTCACGGAGGACCTGGGTAACCTGCACAGCCGGGCCGACCACAACTACTGCCTGGCCATGGTGGATGTAGATAATTTCAAGAGCTACAACGATATCTATGGCCACCAGGCCGGCGACGCGGCGCTGGTGGCCATCGCAGCGACCTTGGCCAGTGAGGTCCGGAACTCCGACGCCGTGTACAGGTTTGGCGGTGAAGAGTTCCTCCTGGTGCTTGACGGGCACTCGGCAGCCGGTGCCGAGATCGTCATGGAACGCGTCCGTTCTGCCGTGCATGGCTTGAAGATCGAGCACTCCGGCGACCCCGATGGGGTCCTGACCATCAGCGCCGGCGTCTCGGCCCTCACGGACGCGCACCGGTCCGGCACGGAACAACTGCTGCGGGAGGCCGACCTCGCGCTCTATGCTGCCAAGGCGGCGGGCCGGAACAGGGTCACCTTGGCGAGTGCGCTCCCCCACGGCCCGGAGTAGCCCGGGCCGCTTCCCGGCGCTCTGAGCGAAATTGCTGGTTCCCTGTCCGAAGCCGTCTATAGAGTGGCCACATGAGCCACACTTCCTCCGTACCTGCTGCCGCCACGGACCCAGCGGCCCAGCCTCCCGTCGCCAAACAAGTCCCCGCACGCCGTGAACACCACGGCGACGTCTTTGTGGACAACTACGAGTGGCTCCGGGACAAGGAATCGTCCGAGGTGGTGGACCACCTCAAGGCCGAGAACGCCTATCAGGAAGCAGTCACCGCACACCAGGGGCCTTTGCGCGAGGCAATGTTCCAGGAGATCAAGGGCCGCACACAGGAAACGGATCTTTCCGTGCCCAGCCGCAAGGATGGCTGGTGGTACTACAGCCGTTCCGTGGAGGGCAAGGAGTACAGCATCCAGTGCCGCGTCCTCGCCCGGGACACCGGCAACCCGGTGGCTGACTGGACTCCCCCGCAGGTTGAAGCGGGCGTGGAACTCTCCGGCGAGCAGGTCCTTCTGGATGGCAACATTGAAGCGGAAGGCAAGCCGTTCTTCAGCGTGGGCGGCGCCGCCGTCACCGTGGATGGCAACCTTTACGCCTACGCCGTGGACAACTCGGGTGACGAACGTTTCACCCTGCGGATCAAGGATCTGCGCACCGGCGAACTTCTCCCCGATGTCATCGAGGACATCTTCTACGGTGTGACCTTCTCCCCCGACGGAACACGCCTGTTCTACACAGTGGTGGATGATTCGTGGCGCCCGTACCAGGTGAAGTCCCACGTCCTGGGCACGCCGGTCACCGACGATCAGGTTCTTTACCAGGAGGACGACGTCGCCATGTGGCTCGGTTTCGACCTCTCCTCGGACCGCCGCCACCTGGTGCTCAGCATCGGCTGCTCGGAGTTCAGCGAGACGCGGCTGCTCCGCTTTGACGATGACGCCGCGGGCCTCAGCACGGTCATCTCCCGCGACGAACACATTCTCTACGAGGCCGAGCCCTTCCTCCTGGACGGCAAGGAAACGCTGCTCCTGACGCACAACAAGGACGCCATCAACTCGATGGTGAGCCTGCTGGACCCTGCCGAGCTCACCAAGCCGGTGGCCGAGCAGAACTGGAGGACCGTCGTCGGGCATTCCGACGACGTCCGCGTTAACGGCGCGGGCGTGACGTCCACTCATCTGGTGTTGTCTGTCCGCAAGGACACCATCGAGCGCGTGCAGGTGCTGCCGTTGGCAGGCCTGGGCACTGCCGATCAGGGCACGCCGGTAGAACCGGCGTTTGACGAGGAGCTTTACACCGCCGGCGTTTCCGGTTCGGACTACGAGGCCCCCGTGATCCGCATGGGATACACGTCCTACTTCACGCCGTCACGCGTCTACGACTTTGTTCTGCCTACCGCAGACCTCCCCGAAGGCCAGCTGCTGCTCCGCAAGGAGAGCCCGGTCCTGGGCGGATACTCCGCGCAGGACTACGTTGCCACCCGCGAATGGGCCACGGCCGACGACGGCACCCGGGTGCCGCTGTCAGTGCTGCGTCACGCCTCGGTGCAGCAGGACGGCGCGGGTGCAGGCCTGGTGTACGGCTATGGCTCCTACGAAGTCAGTATGGATCCCGGATTCGGTGTGGCGCGGTTGTCGCTCCTGGACCGCGGGATCGTCATGGTCATCGCCCACATCCGTGGCGGCGGCGAGCTGGGACGCCACTGGTACGAGGACGGCAAGAAGCTCACCAAGAAGAACACCTTCTCCGACTTCATCGCGGCCACGGACTGGCTGGCCGGATCGGGCTTGGTTGATCCTTCCCGCATCGCGGCCATGGGCGGCTCGGCAGGCGGACTGCTCATGGGTGCCATCGCGAACATGGCCCCCGAAAAATACGCCGCAGTAGTGGCCCAGGTCCCGTTCGTGGACGCACTGACCACCATCCTGGATCCCGAGCTCCCGCTGTCCGCCCTGGAATGGGAGGAATGGGGCAACCCGATCACGGACCCTGAGGCGTACGCGTACATGAAGTCCTACACTCCGTACGAGAATGTGCGGACGGTGGCCTATCCGAAGATCGCGGCCGTCACGTCGTTCAACGACACTCGTGTCCTTTACGTCGAACCGGCCAAGTGGGTTCAGGCGCTGCGCTCCGTCTCCACGGGATCCGAGCCGATTGTCATGAAGATCGAGATGGACGGCGGCCACGGCGGCGCCTCGGGCCGGTACGTGCAGTGGCGCGAGCGTGCGTGGGACTACGCCTTCGTGGCGGACTCCGTTGGGGCCACCGAACTGTTGCCGGGAGCAGGGCTCAAGTAGCCCTTACTGCCGGGCCCTGAGCAGCGCGTAGTAGCCCGGGATCACGTCCGGTGCCGCAGGGGTGCTCAGCGGGCGTGTCTCGATGCTCGCTGAGCCTTCCTCCACGAGGTTCCAGTCCGCCGTCGGGAAGGCCTTGGTGCGCTGTGCGGCGCCGAACCGGCCCGGCATGGGCAGCCCGCGGATGGCCCACTCGAGCGGCGCCGGAATGGAATCCCGGGTGGCACCTAGGTGGCTGACGTAGTCAACCGGGGTTCCAGGAAAGTTGGTCTCGGTCAAGAAGACACCACCGCGGCTTCCGACGACGGGCAACAGGTTCGCGGCCAAGGCTGACCTGCCGCCGCGGTCCAGGACGTGCAGGACACCGCGGATGAAGACGTTTGCATCCCCGGTCCAGCCCGCCGCCTCAAGGGCAGCAGCGACGGCCTGAGTGGCGTCCGGCGCCGTCATGTCGCACACGGCGAAGGACGCCGTCGGGATGTCTGCTGACTCCAGCCGCGCACGGTCCACGGCGTTCGCGGAGTAGTCGAGTCCCAGTGCGTGCGGGAAATGCTGCGCCAGCAGCCGCGTGAAACTGCCGTTGCCGCATCCGACGTCCACCACAGGTAGGGCCGGATCCAGCTGAGCCAGCTTGGGCAGGTAGCCGTTGAGTTCATGGTCGCTGCCCGAGTCCCACAAGACGTCGCCCGTGGCACCCGTGGACCGGACATTGCCCCAGTACCGGTCCCAGGCCGTGAGCGGGTCCTTGGGCGCTGCGGAAGAAAGCCTGATCAGGCGAGGGATCAGCAGGTACTTCCTGAGGGCGGAGAACATTCTCCAAATATAGGCGGCGCTACGCCTCCACCAACCACTCCAACGCTTCCGTTTCGGAAGTGAAGAATTTTGTGGGACACGGTGGCTTCATGATGCCCAGGAAAAAGTTGGCAATGACCCTGTCCACCGGCGATGAACCCCATAGTGCGATCCGGTTGGCCTGGCAAGGCTTGGCGAACACGGAGCGTGCACCCCGGGTGACGTCGTCGGTGGTGGCCATGTCAACGATCATCGGGTGGCGGTCCTCGCCGCAGAGCTCGTTGACCCGGTCCATGGCACGCTGGGCATCGTGCTCGGTGATCCTGGCACCGCGGGGCCACGTCAGGCGCAGGATGCCCGGCTCTTCGAGCTCCAGCTCGAACGTGACCTCCTGATGGTCCTCCGGTGTTGTTGGATGCTCCACAATGATCCTTCCGCGTTGGCGCTGTTGCGGAAGGAGGCGTGCAACGCCCGCCACGTCCGACACACTCAAGGTTGTCGATTCCGGGAGTCAAAGTAAAGACATCGCCCGCGACTCATCCAGGCGATTTGGCCTGAGGCCGCCATCGCCCGCAATGCCGCTGATAGGGTGTTGCCAAATCCGGAATCACGGTTGCAACGGAAGGGGCTCAGTGGGCAAGAACGGCGCCGATGTGCAGCATGCCCGCTCCGCTGTCGTGGCGGATTCAGATGTTGAGCGTCTGGCGACGATCGTTGCAGCGCTTAGTACCGCCGGGTTCGAGGTCCTGACGGCCTCCGACGGCGTGTCCCTGGCCGCCCGGCTGCAGCACCATAGTCCTTGTGTGATCGTGGCGGAAACCCCACTGGCCCACGGCCTCCGAAACCCTGGAGTTCCGGTGTTGCTGCTCCTTGACGGGCAGGGCACCGTGGACGTTGCGGACGTGGAAGCGTGGCGCGTGGCAGACTACGTGATCAGCCCGGTACACGCCGGGGAACTCGTCCATCGGGTTGAAACCCTGATTGGCCGGGCCAAGGAACGCGCAAGGTCCCGCGGCGAAATCGAAGCCCTCCGGGAAAGCCTCCGGAACGTCTCCTCCGCGGTTCGGGAGACCAACGATCCCCAACTTATCGCAGAGCACGTGGTACGCGGGTTCGGCGAGGCCTTGGACGTGGACCACGTCTGGTTTGCGACGTTCCGCGACGAACGGGTCCCCCTCATCCGCGCCCAATGGAACCGACCTGACCTTCCGCTCCTGCCCGCAAGGCTGGGCAACAGCGAGGACGCCATCACCGAGGTAGCCAACAAGTTGTGGGCCGCCGCCGATGTCCTGGCCGTGGCAGATCACCGGGACCAGCCCGAATCTATGATCTCCACCGCTTTGCGGGACTGGTCCGCCGAACTCCACCCGATATCCACTGTGCTCCTGCCTGTGGGCGAAGGAGCCTCGGCCATGGGCATCATCCTGCTGTCCACTGAGCAGGACCGGCACGACTGGACCCGCCCAGAGATCGCCCTGATGCAACACGTGGCCGGCAACGTGGCCCACGGGCTCATCCAAGGCCACCTGATCAGCGCGCAGCAACGCGTCCTGCACCAGCTCAGGCAGCTGGACAAGGCCAAAACGGATTTCCTGGCAACCGTGAACCATGAGCTGAGGACTCCGCTCACCTCCATCACGGCCTACCTGGACATGATCAGGGACGGTTCCGGAGGCCCGGTTCCAGAGGGCATCAGCAAAATGCTGGACGTCATTGCCCGGAACTCGGACCGCTTGCGCCGGCTCATCGAGGACATGCTCACGGTGTCCATGCAGGACGGAAGCAACCTGGACCTCAAGCCGGTGGACATCGCCAAGCTCCTGCAGGTGGTGGTGGCAACCCTCCGGCCGTTGGCGGAGTCCCGCCACGTCTCGGTGTCCTTCACGGAAGCATCCGAGGACATCGAGGTCACGGCAGACGAAGCCAAGTTGGAGCAGGTCTTCACCAACATCGTGGCCAACGCCATCAAGTTCACGCCCGAAGGTGGCCGCGTGGGGATCACCAGCACGGTGTCGTCGTCGGAAAACGGCGGACGCTCGGCCCTGGTAAAGATCGCCGACACCGGACTGGGGATCCCCGAGCACGACCTCCCCCACATCTTCACCCGCTTCTACCGGGCCTCCAACGCCACCTCGGCCGCCGTTCCGGGCAGCGGACTCGGCTTGGCGATCGCCCACGACATCATCAGCCGCCACATGGGCAAGATGGTCTTCGACTCCATTCTGGGCACCGGAACCACAGTGTCCGTGGAGTTACCGGTGGGCGGACCCTAGCTGACACAAACCGACATAAAAAGGGATGTCCCGGGCTCGTGGGCCCGGGACATCCCTTTTATGCTTCAGCCTGTCAGGACAGGCCGTCCTATCCCCAATTAGTTCGGCCACCACCCAATGCTCGTGGTATTCGTCTTGGTGGTGGTGATGCTGTTAGGCCACCAGCCGATTGCCGTAGTGTTGGTTTCCTGGGTCGGCGCGGCATTCGCCGGAGCAACGAAGCCCGTTACTGCCAGAATGCCTGCCATGAGCAGGGTTACTGCAAATTTCTTCATCCGCTGTGCCCTTTCAAACTGATGCGAACTTCAGTGCGTGATATGCAAAATCGTCACTCGGCAAACTATACGAGCTTTTGCCCGTCATTGACATGGATAATGAGCATATGCACAGTCCCCAGCTAGCCCCTCACCTTGTTGCCGGACTCAATGCACGCGGAAAATGGAAAGAGCGGAACTTCGACGAGGCCTTCCGGCTGGCCGGAGAGGCCGCCCAACTCGCTGCCGACGCCGGAGACGATCTCGCGTGGTGGAACATGCGGTACCTTCAGGCCGAATGCCTCCGCGATCAAGGCAACATTGAGAAATATCTCGCGCTGGCGAGCGAACTGAACGATCACGGCCTCACGGCATCGTCCCCGGAACTCGGCGCAAAAGCCGGGACCATGGTGGCCATTGGCCTGCAGGGCCTTGGCCGGCTCCCCGAAGCCGCCACCGTGGCAGCGGACGCCGCCAAGCTGGCGGCCCGCGATGCCGATCTTCTCTACGTGCAGATCCTGGCCCAGCGTGCGCTCATCGCCGCCTTGGCTGAAAGCCGCCTCCTTGACGACGCTTGGCGGGAATGCCTGGTTTTGGAAACATTGATAACCGACGACGTCGATGAAGACACCGCGGGCAAAGGCTATTGGGTGATTGGAAACGTCGCTTTCCTGGCCGACAGAGTTGCCGACGGGGGCCGTTATCACGATCTGGCAGCCGAAAGGCTTTCGCCGTCCAAGGACGTGGATTTGTGGGCACGTTTCAACCGGGCCTCCGCGGAAATGCGTCTTCAGGCGAAACTCAGCGACGCTGCAACCCTCCGCTGCATTGAGAGGGCTGAGCTCGCAACGGACATTGTGGGGGGATCCGAACGGGACCACTTGGAAATGTCGTTGGTTCGCGCCCACTGGAATTTCCTTAGCGGCGATATGCAGGAAGCCTTGACAATCCTTGAACCGCTCTGCGCCCGTTCGTCCATTTTGGCAACCCAAACATCGGCCGAGGCACACTTCCTTTTTGCCAGGACTTTGCTGGAATCGGATCGGCGTGAGGATGCACTGGCGGTCTTTGAAGAATCGGCAAAGCTCTTTGACCAGGCAGCCCTGCCTGAGCGCAGCGCCACTGTTCGCGAGCATCTGCGGCAAATTGTTGAGCAGCGGGGCAGGCCGCACGGGGAGTGAGCATGTCTGAAGGAAATATGTATTCCGGGAACGATCCCCGGTTGGGGCTGCTCCTTGAAGGCATCGTCAGGTTGGCCGCCGGAGACCTGAACACCAGAATTGAAGTCTCGGCCGCCCGCGATGAGATCGACGCCGTGATCATGGGCACCAACCTCTTGGCCGAGGACCTCCAGATCATCTACGAGGAGCTGGACCAGAGGGTCCAGGCCCGGACCCAGCAGCTCAACGAAGCCCACATGGCAATGCAGCACATGGCCATGACCGATCCCCTGACTGGCCTCCACAACCGTTCGGCCTTTTCCTCTGCCCTGAACGAAGCCCAAGCCAATGAGGCCACCGGCACCAGGCGGCCAGCCATCCTCCTCCTCGATATGGACGGCTTCAAGGCAATCAACGACTCCCTGGGACACACCATCGGCGACAAGGTGCTGGAAACGGTAGCCAACCGCATCAGCGCAGCAGTCCGTGAACAGGACATGGTGGCCCGCATGGGCGGCGACGAATTCGCTGTCCTGCTCCCGGAAGTCACGCCCGCGATGGCCAGCTCCATTGGCAACCGCATCCTCGCTTCCGTGGACGGCGTGATGGAGATCGAAGGCCAACACCTCCGTTGCAGCGCAAGCATGGGCCTCCGGATGGCCGATCCCGGCCAGAGGGCCGAAGAGCTGATGATCGAAGCTGACATCGCCATGTACGAGTCCAAGGCGGACGGCCGCAGCAAGCTCAAGGTATTCGAACCCGAGATGCTCCATGCCCGGCAAATGCGGAACCAGCTGGTGGGCGAGCTCAAAGAGGCCATCTCCGGTTCCCAGCTGGTTCTCTACTATCAGCCCATCATCCGGCTGGATACCCGCGAAATCGAAGGCGTGGAGGCTCTGGTGCGCTGGAGGCACCCGACGCGCGGACTCGTCATGCCGGACGAGTTCATCCCCATCGCCGAAGAAACGGGGATGATCTCCGATCTGGGCGGCTGGGTGCTCCGCACCGCCGTCGAGCAGTTGAAGCTATGGCGCAACGACCCCCTCACGTCAGGTCACGACTTCACCATGCGCATCAACGTTTCGGCCGCCGACCTGCAGCGGCTGGAGTTCGTGGAGGACGTGAGGGAGGCTTTGGCGTCGGCCCACTTGGACCCGTCGCTCCTGGTCCTGGAATTGACTGAAAGCGCCGTCATTCAGGGCAACGACCTGGATCGCTACACACTCAACAGCCTGCGCCGGCTGGGTGTCGGCTTGGAAATCGACGACTTCGGCACGGGCTACTCCTCCATCAGCTACCTGCGGCAGTTGCCCGTGGATACCGTGAAAGTGGACAGGACCCTGCTGTCGGCACTGGGCAGCGACCCGTCCCAGCCGGCGCTTCTCGCCGCGGTGCTGCAGCTGATTCGGGCCTGCGGGCTGGCTGCCGTGTGGGAGGGCATCGAAAGCGTTGAGCAGGCCGAATATCTCTTGAGCATCGGCTGCACGAGCGGACAGGGGTACTACTTCAGCCGGCCGCTGCCTGAAGAGCAGCTCACGGATCAGCTGAAGCACCACAAGACGTGGCCCGTCAGCTGATGGTCCGCGTCCACGGGTGGTGCCGCGTGCGCCACTCCGAGTCCAGGATGGCGTAGATGCACTCGCTGGCCCACTGCCCCTTGTAGTGCCAGTTGTCCACCAAGGTGGCCTCCAACCGCATGCCCAGCCGCTTGGCAATCCCGGCCGAGCCTTCATTGAGGGCATCCAATTTGGCGTCGACGCGGTGGAAGGACAACGTCTCGAACGCCAGCCGCAGCACCGCCTCCGCCGCCTCCGTGGCGATGCCGTGGCCCTGGGCATCGGGATGGAGGATCCATCCCACCTCGGCCTGTCCCGTGCCCTCCAGCCACTTCAGCACAACCTCGCCCATCAGGCCCGGTTGGTCTTTGCGTTCAATGGCAAGGCAAACCCAGTCGCCCTCTTGTTTGAACTCGAAGTTCGCGTACCGGCCAAGGACCTCCATGGACTTGGTCCTGGTCAGCTCATTGCGCAGAAGGAACCGGGCAGTTTCGGGAAGGGACTGGTAACCGTGGAAGCGATCGAGGTCCTCGGCCTCGAAGCGCCGCAGGACGAGTCGATCGGTGATGATGGGAAGCTCAATTTCGGGCATGCACTCGAGGCTACTAGGTACGGCTGAAACATGGTCCAGTCTTGACACGTGGCGCGATCTGGGATTACCTAATGAACATTCGGTAAATAAAGCTGGAGGCAATGACGCATGGTTGAAGCAACCCTCTCCGGTGCATCGCACCACATCCTGACGAACGACTACGCGTCCGAATGGATGGGCATCGAGGTCCTCAAGATCGACGACGGCCACGCCACCATCCGCATGCACCTCCGCCAGGAAATGCTCAACGGATTCGGCATGGCCCACGGTGGAATGATCTTCGCCTTCGGGGACACCGCCTTCGCGCTGGCCTGCAACCCGGCCAACCCCACGCCCAAGCAAGCCGCCAACATCACGGTGGCCTCCGGCGTCGACATCAACTTCATCAAGCCGGCCTTCCAGGGTCAGGTGATCACCGCCGTCGCAAATCGCCGTGCAAGTACCGGCCGAAGCGGCCTGTACGACATCCAGATCTACGCGGCCGATCCCGACGCCACCCCCGACACCGCGCCTGGAGAGCTCATTGCCGAGTTCCGTGGCCGCAGCCGCACCATCTCCAAGAAGTAGGAACAGCAAATGACTCAGAACACCGTCGCCGCCCCCGCATCTGATGCCGCCGTGTTGGACCGCGAAGAAACCATGTCCCGCGACGAGCTCGAGGCATTGCAGCTGACCCGCCTCCAGCACACGGTGGCCTACGCCTACGACCGCGTGCCGCTGTACAAGCGCAAGTTCGACGAAGCCGGCGTCCACCCCACGGATCTGCGCGAACTGGGCGACCTCGGCAAGTTCCCGTACACCACCAAGGAAGACCTCCGGCTGGAGTACCCGTTTGGCATGTTCGCGGTCCCGCAGAGCGAAGTAGCCCGCATCCACGCCAGCTCCGGTACCACCGGGCGCCCCACAGTGGTTGGCTACACCAAGAACGACCTCGCCAACTGGGCAACCCTGGTGGCCCGCTCCTTCCGGGCCTCCGGCGTCCGCCCCGGCATGAAGGTCCACAACGCCTACGGCTACGGCCTCTTCACCGGCGGCCTGGGCGCACACGCCGGCGCCGAAGCACTGGGCTGCACCGTCATCCCGATGTCCGGCGGCCAGACTGAACGCCAGATCCAGCTCATCCAAGACTTCAAGCCGGACGCCATCCTGGCCACGCCGACGTACCTGCTGACCATCGCCGACGCCATGGCCCACCAGGGCATCGATCCCACCTCCACCTCGCTCAAGTACGCAGTCCTGGGTGCCGAGCCGTGGACCGAAGAAATGCGCCACGAGCTCGAAGTCACCATGAACATCAAGGCCTCGGACATCTACGGACTCTCCGAAGTCATGGGCCCGGGCGTCGCCGGCGAAGCTGTTGAAACCCAGGACGGCTGCCACATCTGGGAGGATCACTTCCGCCCCGAGATCATCGACCCCTTCGATCACGCCACGGTCCTGGCGGACGGCGAACCCGGCGAGCTTGTTTTCACGTCCTTGACGAAGGAAGCGCTGCCGATCATCCGCTACCGCACCAAGGACCTCACGCGGCTGCTCCCCGGCACAGCCCGCCCCGCGCACCGCCGCATGGGGCGCATCACCGGCCGCAGCGACGACATGATCATCCTTCGCGGCGTGAACCTCTTCCCGTCACAGATCGAGGAAATCGCGCTGCGTATCCCAGAGCTCAGCCCGCACTTCCAGCTCGAAATCACCCGCCCCGAAGGCAAGCGCATGGATTCGCTGACGGTGAAGATCGAGCGCCGCGAGAACGTTCCGTCCGAGGCAGGCACGACGGCGGCACACACCTTGCGTGAGCAGATCAAGATTCACGTCGGGTCATCTTGCGTCGTTGACGTTGTGGAGCCCGGTTCCCTTGAGCGATCCAACGGCAAGCTTCGCCGCATTTACGACATGCGCCCCAAGGGCTGATCCACTTCATGAGAAAATGCCAGCATGCCTACTGAGACCACCACCAAGCGCGGACGGCCCGGCTACGACCAGCAGTCGGTGCTCCGCATCGCCGTCGACGTCTTCAACCGCCACGGGTACGACGCAACGTCCATGGGCATCCTGGCCGAGAACCTCGGCATTTCGAAGTCGGCGATTTACCACCACGTGCCGTCCAAGGGCGATCTTCTGAAGCTCGCCCTGGACCACGCGCTGGGCGGCTTGGAAGCCATCCTGGAGGAGCCCGCTGCGACGTCCGGTCCTGCTGATGCGCGTCTGGAGTTCGTACTGCGGCAGACCATTGCGGTCCTGGTGGACAGGCTGCCGTTTGTGACCCTGCTCCTGCGCTTGAGGGGCAACACGGAGATCGAGCGGAATGCCTTGGAACGCCGCCGTGCGTTCGACCACAGGGTAGCTGAGCTGATCTCGGCCGCCCGTGAGGACGGCTCCCTGCGCCAGGACATCGATCCCCGCACTGTCACGCGCCTGCTGTTCGGCACCATCAACTCGATCGTGGAGTGGTACAAGCCCGGCGGCTCCCTGTCCCCTGAGAAGCTCGCCGACGATGTGATCACCATGGCCTTCGACGGGCTTCACACCGCAGCCTGACGCTCTCCCACTTCCCGACACCCACCGGCCGGCCCTCTCTCACTTTCCTCTGGAAAGTGAGAGAGGCCCTCTTCGTCAGGCTGGTTGTGAGTCATTCATTACCTGTTGAAGGAGCCGGCGATGCCCGTTGATAACAAGGGTTTTACGCGTGAAGAGATCCG